>JAFRKA010000031.1 GCA_017432005.1 Erysipelotrichaceae bacterium | reverse complement strand
CGAATTTATCAACACAGTTGCTGATAGTGCCGCCATACATGTTCATAGTCACGGAACTCTCGCCGGAACCGCCGATCGGGGCTGCTCCGGAAAGGCCTATTGCTCCACCCTGCATGCCAGTGCATCCGGTAATGGTTCCGCCATGCATATTGAATACAGAATTGCCATCAAAATATAAACCGCCGGAAACGGATACGGTACTATGACAATCGGTGATGGTTCCGCCATACATGTTGACAGTAGACTGGCTGTGAGCCTGGATGCCGCCGGAAGTGCCACTCGAAGAGTGCGGGCCAATGGTCGTGCCATTATAAATGTTTAAAACGGCGCTGTCTCCTACATCAAAAATACAGTTGGTATTGTCGTTGTTTTTAAACTGCAAGGTTTTACTATATCCTTCTTCACCTAAATTCATTACTGCTGTTTTTTTAAGCAGAGTAGTACCGGTCAGCACATGCCCTTCACCCAGAATGGTAAGTGTGCCGTTATTCAAGGTAACATTACCGGAATACGTAATATCCGCAGCAAGTTTAATGGTCTTTGATCCGCCAGCAGCATTCAGCTCAGCGATCACTCTGTTAAACCCGTCTACATCTGATATTACTTCAGGATCAGTATCGTTTCTGGTCTCAGCCTCCTCATTCTCGGTGCTCTTGACGAACGCATAAGTGGAGAACTCACCAACCGTGAATTCAGCGATCGTCATATCACCATTGCTGTTCATTACGGCTTTTACCAGCTCCGCATTGTTGTCATCATCGATATGAACGATCTGCTGTTCCACATCTTCGTCAGCACCGTTTACTCTTATTTCGACGTCTACCGGAAGGATCGGTTCGATCTCTTCGTCTTCATACCAGAAAGAGATATCGACAGCCGTGATCTCGCTGATGGAGGTTTCGACCACATCACTGACCGCAGCGAAAACATCTTCCGCAGCTACCGGCTCCGTCTTCATGATCGTCTCAACCGGGAAAGCACCATCGGAATCAGTTACTCTGATATAAAGACCGTTAACGTCTTCTTCAACGAATTCATGAGGACCGTATTCGATCTCGGCTTCTTCTTCGGCAGAGACCTCTTCTTCCTCGTTCATCTCTTCATCAAGGATCTCGGTTTCTTCACCTTCTTCATCAGTGACTTCGATGATCTCATCGGTTTCTCCGGTTTCCGAAACGGTCTCTTCGTTTTCATCATTAACGGTTTCTTCCTGCACGGTTTCGGCAGGAGCTTCAGTGACCGTTTCTTCCTTGTGCTCTTCCTGAACGACTATTACTTCTTCTTCGTTTACTGTTTCGCCTGTATCCTCAGACTCTTCGACAGTTTCTTCGACTACGGCGCTTTCATCTTCTTCTGCCATAACGGTATTACGGCAGGCGGAAGGCACATGCGCAAACAGCACGAAGACCGCGATAAACAGGATCAGTATTTTTCTGAGCAGTCTGTTCATTTTTTCCTCCTTTACACAAAAAACGTCAGTTTTCCTCTTATATTTTATTTTACGGGAAGTATAATCTAAAATCAAAAAACCGTCTTCAAAAGGGTAGGAAATTTCCTTTTCCCTTAGCAGCGAAAGATCTGTATGCAGCGGTAATCCTGTTCTTTTTTTTATTAAAAATACAAAAGTTCCTTATGCATATTTTAAAATAAAAGCAGATGAGGAGGATTAGCAAATGTCATCATATTGTCCGTATTGCGGAAGAGAATTATCGAATGATATGGCATACTGCCCGGGCTGCGGTTCAGCCGTGAGTGCAGAAGAAAGATCATATGTGCTGATCGATGAAAACGCAAATACTGTAAGTACCGGAAACTATGCGATCTATATCACCGGTCTGGGTTCAGCCAAGAAGGCTGAAGTCATCGACCTGCTGGAAGATGTGCTGGGTTATACGACCATCAGTGCCAGAAATCTGGTAAACAACATTCCGGTAGAGATAGCAGCCAACCTGACGCTCAAGCAGGCTGCCGTCGTCGCTCAGGCTTTTGAAGAATACGGTGTCGAATTATCTGTCACCAACGGTGATGAGTATGAGGATATCTCCAAGAACACTTCGACTGCTTCACTGTTCAATTCCGACGGTTCCTTCCTGACTTCAGCGGCTATCGTGCTGGCTACCATCGGTGCCGCTCACAGACTCAGGACCATCGTCCGTCCGAAGAAACCGAGCCTGCTGAAGATGCTGTTCCATTCGCTGTTAGGCACAAAGAGAAGGCCTCCGGTCCATGTGCGCAGGACCATCACTCCACGTCCGCGTAACGTCGTAAGACCTCTGGCACCTCAGACCAAGAAGATCACCGTAAGACAGAAAGTCAATCCGTACGGTTACTACACGGCACCAAGCGGCGGTGTACGCTACAATACCAATCCGGGCGGTCCGAAAAAGAATACCGGATTCGGCAATCACGGTACACAAAGCGGTCCGGGAGGCAAGGGCAAGAAAAACGGCCCAAGCGGATTCGGCGGATCTAAGAAACACAGATGATAAAAAAACAGCTATCTGATGATAGCTGTTTTCTTTTACTCGTTTATCAGCAGAGCTTCCAGACGTTTCTTGTACAGATCGTTGTCTAATTCGTAGATGACCGTACAGTTTGGTTCCTTCTTGCCGTAGTATTCGCCTTCAAAGCCCGGTCCCATTCCTGCCAGCATCCTGCCGTCATAGAAGATGACCTGACCGTAGCACTCGTTGTGCTCGGTACAGACGTGGGATACGCAAGGACTGGCCTTCTTTATGACGTCGCTCCAAAGCATCGGTGACAGCGATACGGCATCAGGCAGGTCTATCCTTCTCTCCCCGCCTATCGCATAACAGAACTGTGCCAGGGCCTCGTTGCACTTAACGGCATACTCGGCGGCCTTCGATCCCGAATCGAGAAGCCTCTTCGTGTCTTCATCGAACCAGGCGGCGGCGCTGATGCATAAGTCATAACCGCCCACATAGACATGAACACCGAAGTCCATCATGATCTGATAGGCCTCCGCATCCGCATAGACGTTGAATTCCGAAACCGGCGTGGTATTGCCGTTGCCGAAACCGGTGGTGCCCATGGTCCAGATGCATTTGAGATGCTTCATGGTTTCCGGTTCCTTCATCATAGCCAGAGCCAGATTGGTCACCGGACCGATGACGGCTATCTCTATTTCATCAGGATACTTCCTTACCAGATCGATGATCGCATCACACGCATGGACGCCTTCGACCGGCTTAACGGTCGGATGTATCAGGTCGCAGTCGGACATGCCGTCATTGCCGTGGACGTTTCTGGCATGGACTCTGCTCCTTATCAAAGGTCTGTCAGCTCCCATATAGACAGGAGGAACGTTTTCCGCTCCCACAGCTATCTCGGCCGACATCAGACAGTTCAGCGTGGCCTGTTCCAGAGGCACGTTACCGGATACGGTAGTAAGAGCCAGCACTTCAACTGACGGCTCCCTTAAACACATCATCACGGCTACGGCATCATCGGAACCGGTATCAGTATCGATTATTATCTTTCTCATGGTTTTTCCTCTTCTTTCACTTTCATCATATCATCGCTTAAGCGGTTTTTCCTATCGAGCAGGGCGTTGTCCTTCTTCCACTGATGATATTCAGCCACCAGCGGCGTGTATCCCAGTTTCTTGAGATCTTCGTATCCTACCCTGTAGTTTCCCTTGTAGTGCCTGCCGCTGTAAAGATATCTTAAGTACATCTGCATGTATTCATCGATCTCATGCAGCCCCTTATCGTCATTGATCAGCGGAAAATAGAATCTGATCCAGGTAAAGTCACGGTTACCGTTAAGATCATAGAAACGGTGATCAAAGCTCCTGATCATCGTTCTGGCAGCTTCCTTGAAGGAACGGCCGTTTCTTTCCTTCCAGCGGTATATCTTATGGGCTTTCCTTCTGATCTTTCCTTTCATCTTCCTGATGGTAACTGCCGACATGTCGATGATGCCTTACTTATAGCTGAAGCCCAGGAATTCAAAACCTTCATGGGGATCGGCATACATCAGCTTATCAGGATTGAGCGTCAGCTTCTTTCTTTCCAGCTCTTCCTTTACCAGTCTGTAGCACTCATCTCTTTCTGCCCTGCTTCCCGCAAAGATGATGATGTCATCGGAATAGCGGAAATAAGGGATGCCCTTCTTTGCGAACGTCTCATCAAGACTTAACAGATACACGTTCGCAAAAAAAGATGCCAGAGGCACACCGGCCATGGCTCCTCTTTTCTCTTCTATGAGTTCATCACCAGAGTAGCATCGGTCCTGCTTAAGGAGATTCCTTAATAGCTCCAGCAGTTCCTTATCATCGCTGATGATCTCTTCCAGGATCCTGAGCAGCTCGTCGGCATCGATGGAATTGAAGTAATCGTGGATATCGAGTTTCAGGACGTATCTGTCATCAAGATCTCTGATCTTCAGGATGGCATCAAAGGCCGATTTGGATGTCTTATTCTTTCTGAATGAGTAACAGGAAGCGGATATCCTGTCGTCATACTTATACAGGAGATAGGCCAGCAGTTTAAGTACCCAGGTCTCATCCTTAGAGTAAGTGTATACTACCCTCTTCTTGCTGCTGCCGATCTTGGAGAGATACTTCTTATGAGGATAATCAAAAGAAAAAGTCTCAGTTACCCTGAGGTAGTCTTCATTATCGATGAATGCTTCCAGTTCGGCCGCTTCCTTCCTGCTAAGCTGGTTCTTTTTCAGCTTGTATTCAAGGAAGTCCTGCCAGACATCTTTTCTGCTCAGTTCGTTCAGTATGGTCATAGGAAATAAAAAGAAAGAGAAAACACTTTGAAACACGAAATTTCGTGTGATACCGGCCGGTACATGATCCTGCTGCCTGCAAAGTATTCAAGGGATCATGCTGCAGCCGCCGCAGGCGCATTATTGCATTTCTCTTTCTTATGCCAAAACTACAGATATTTGTGCAGTCTTTGGGTGATGTAGTCTATCTTATTAGGATAGAAATGGATGAAGTTGATGAACGGAATGCCTTTGCTTTCGGCAAATTCCCGGCTCCAGCGGTATTCCCTGTGGGAGGCGGTCGTCTTGCCTATCAGCATGATGGCCAGCTTAGGAGCTCCGTCCTTGGAAACCAGAATGGAGTAATCCATGAACTTACCGGTACCGCCCAGTTCTCTGGGTGATACTTCTTCTCTTGCTTCATATTCAGGGAATTCGCTCTTCAGGACTCCCAGGATCTTTTCCTTGCAGGTCCTGGTATCAGTCGGATCTTCTTCAAAATAGGATTCATCATAGCTGCTTTCACTGCTCTTTTCGGCATTCAAAGCACCCTTGAGTTCTTCCAGATTGATGTCACCGACTTTATCCTTCAGCTCACCGGCTAAGTCACCGATGCCATCCTTGAGGTTGGTCAGGAATTCTCCTACTTTTTCCTTGTCTTCAGGAGAGACGTTTTCTTCAATGATCTTAGCGCCTTCCTGGATCAGTTTGTCTAATAAACCCATCGTGTTTCTCCTTTATGCTTAATGATGTTTCTTGGCATATTCGCCGTAAGCCGTTTCAAAATCAGGACCGCCATAGTACATGGCTTTGCCTTCGAACTTGATCTTGCCGTTGGCGAAGTCCGTCAGATCAAAGGTGAACTTCCTGTTTGAACTGGTGTTGACTATAAGATAGCAGTCGACGACATATACTTCGCCCGTCTTCTCGACGCTGCTGAAAGTATAGGTTCCGCCCGGTTCTGAATCGTAAAGGCCAGGTACCAGTACCAGCTGCCCGGAATCAGGATCCTTGCCGACATATACGAACATATTGTATTCGACTTCGTTCCAGTAGCCTTCCAGCTTTTCCGCCAGACCCTGAGCCAGGAAATAGTTGCTGGTCCAGGCTGCATCTGAATAGTCATCTCCGATATAGGTATAGAGTTCATCGTCGATGGTGATAAATCCTTCCTTGTAGTCGGCAATGTCGATGTACTTGTCACCCAGAAGGTTATCCATGTCGATGTATTTCAGCTTGAAATAGAAAACGTCGTCCTTGGTATTCTCATATGATTCGATCTGTACCCGGCCGGTAGTGAAACTGTTGAAGTCACCGAATTCGAACATGTCGTCTCCGGTCGCTCCCTGATAGATATTGCAGTATTCTCCGCCGTCGGCCAATACCCAGTAACCGTAAAGATCCGCATAAGGGAACTCTTTCTTTACAGGTTCCGGAGTATCGTTGCCCCCGTTATTGCCGTTGTTGCCATCGTTTCCCTTTCCTCCCGTACAGGCTGTGAGTAAAAGGATGATAAAAACAAGTATAATTCCTTTTTTCATTGTTCCTTCCTCTTTCTTAACTACATTGTATACTAAAAGCCCGTGCTTTGATAATCTACCTTATCTTATCGGGCCAGATATCCGTTCCGTTTATTTCATTAAGTGCTCTGATCACGCAGTAATAAAGAAGATAATTAGGCATGTAGTGCCAGTCCTTAAGTATCACATCACCGTCATTGAAATAATAGTCCCTGATGGCCATGGCCGTACCGGCACTGCGGCTGACTCCGGCTTCACACTGGCAGTATATGTCACAGTCATTATCCTTTGCTTCCTGAATGAAATGAGCCATGTCCAGAAAGACCTTATAATTGTCCTCGTAGAACTTCTCTTTATTCTTTACGACTCTGATGTCATCGATCTTAGCCTTGAATACTTTCGATCTGACTTTGGAGAAGTTCAGATCTCTCAGATCGGAGTAATAGCTGATGATATAGGTATCGCTTTTCAAAGTACCGTAATACATTACGGAGCTTATCAGCTGTTTCATCTTTTCTCTTGATGCAATGCTTACTTTCATGGCTTTTGATCCTACTATATAAATGACACGGATCGCTTTATTTTTCAAGAAGAAATCAGGGTCGCCCCTGATTTACATAAGTCTTTTATAGATGTCCAGTGTCGACCTGGTCTGGTAGGACAAGAGCCAGGCTGCGTCATTATAGTCGTTTTTGATGACCTTTAACAGCGGCAGAATATAGAGCTCAGTCTCCCTT
>JAFRKA010000014.1 GCA_017432005.1 Erysipelotrichaceae bacterium | reverse complement strand
CGATCGAAGAATACATAGAGTATTACAATACAAAACGTATCAAGGTCAAATTAAAAGGTCTGACCCCTTGTCAGGCAAGAAGCCAGGCCTTATTATTGAGTTGATTTAATTACTTGTCCAAATAATGGGGTTCACGACACGCTTAGGGCAGATCCTTTATTTTATCCTTTGTATCCGTAACCGTCGTTCTCCACGACGAAGTTGCATTCCGGGATCAAAGTCCTCAGCGGGTACTCATGATACTCGTTCTCCGATTTGGCGCAGATCACCATGAACTCATCCGGATCACAGAACTCGGACATGACCTGACGGCAGACACCGCATGGTGTGCAATATCCCTGTGAACCTTTTTCTTCATCACCGCCGACGATGGCGATCTTCTCAAAATTATAGACACCTTCACTGATGGCTTTGAAGAAAGCTGTCCTTTCAGCACAGACAGTCGCTGTGAAACCGCTGTTTTCGATATTGCAGCCCTGATAGACCTTACCATCTGCAGTCAGTAAAGCAGCACCGACCTTCCAGTGAGAGTAAGGTGCATAGGCTCTTTCCCTGGCTTCAAAGGCCAGTCTGATCAGTTCCTCGTTACTCATATCTATTTCTGATTCCACTTGAAGAATTCATCGACCAGTCTGCTGTAATCACCTTCGATGATCAGATGGTGATTGCCGATGGACTCGGTCAGGAAGTAAGTTACCGGTTTATCGAGCTTCAGTTCGATCTGCGTACGGCAGAGATTGAATTCGCTCAGGTTCCTCAACAGTGTTCCTCCTGTAACGAAGTATTTGTTCATGAGACCGTTGCACTTGAAGACAGTGATCGGACCTTCCTGGAGCTTGCCTCTGAAGGCTACACCGATCTGAGATTCGAAGTGTGTCATGATCTCAAAATCAGAAGGCATATTGATCGGCAGTGTGCAATGCGCAAAGATGATCTGATTGTGATCAGTATCGATACGGCTTGGGTTGGCCATGAAGACCGGCTTGCCGCTTAGTTCACCGAGCACTGCCATGGAGATCAGAGCCGGTACATCACCTTCACATGAAGCATAGATGCCTTCGGCATTCAATATTGCCAGTGCTGAACAGCCGGTAGAATGAACAGTATCGAGCAGATCGAAACACCTGACGGTCAGACCGTTGAGCTGATACTTGTCGACGATCCTTCTTAAAGCACCGTAGATATATAATGCTTCCTCGATCTCCTTTTCATCATATTTCTTGGACTTGATCAGTTTTGTATATTCGTTCTCAACATACTCTCTCTTGGCGATCTCGGTCATGAATTCATCCATCGTTACATCGACGATCTCGATATTGTTCAGTTTCTTCGATTCAGCAGCATCGACACCTGAAGAGATCAGCCAGTCAGAAGGTTCACCGACTCTGGCCAGACGGAAACCGTCAAGTTTCTTTCTGGTCTTAAAGACAGCAGCCAGATCCTTCAGACGGGAAGCCACGAATTCATCAGAACCGTGAATGATCTCGCCCGGAAGATCATGCTGACGCAGATAGGAGAGGATCTCCATTGAAGCCGCCAGAGAGTTGTTGGCCCCGGTCGTCAGCAGGAAATAAGGCTTAGGCAGTCTGTCCATATCCTTGAGGAAGATACCTTCCGTTCCGCCTCCGCCGATAAAATCAACGACCATATCATAATCATTGATATGCTCCATATCTGTAACTTCAAAATCAAAACCGGTCATACCGGAAAGTTTCTCCAGCCACGGGAAGTTGCCGTCATTGGCGATACTTGCAGCTGCAGTAGCTGATACTACGTAATATACTCCGACTTTCATATTGTTTTTTTCCTCTTTTCAATTTAATTCTAACACAAAAGAAAACAGTGAAATTTCACTGTTTCTTACTTGACGGTAATGATCTTCATGAAGTTGGCACTGCCCTCTCCGGTCGGATAACCGGCTGACAGGATGATCTGTGCTCCAGGCTTGATGCCATAGGACTTGACGACACTGGAAGCCAGTTCGTCGTCGTTGGTCATATTGTTTTCCACATACGAGAAGATCGGCTTGACGCCCCAGTATACTTCCAGCTTGCTCTGGGTCGATTTAGTGAAAGTGACCGCAAAGATTGGAACAGGAGGACGATACTTGGAGATCCTTCTGGCTGTCGTACCACCCTGGGTGAAGACGACGATCGCCGCGATATCCAGCGTCAGAGTCGCATCAGCGATAGCGATACCGATCGCATCCTGAATGGTCTTGTTATTGGTGGTCTTGGCGTGATCAAGATTCTCTCTGTACGGAATGATCTTTTCCG
Source organism: Erysipelotrichaceae bacterium (assembly GCA_017432005.1). Classification (GTDB taxonomy): domain Bacteria; phylum Bacillota_I; class Bacilli_A; order Erysipelotrichales; family Erysipelotrichaceae; genus Colivicinus. The sequence goes on along the minus strand of JAFRKA010000014.1, from coordinate 87,327 downwards.
TAGCAGCAGCGATCTTGGCCATCGTCTCGACTGCTTCGACCGGATATTCACCGGCTGCTGTCTCTGCCGAAAGCATGACGGCATCCGATCCGTCAAGGACGGCATTGGAAACATCTGATGCTTCAGCTCTGGTACAGCGCGGATTGCTGGTCATCGAGTCCAGCATATGTGTAGCAGTGATAACAGCCTTGCCGTGCTTGTTGGCCATTTCAATGATCTTCTTCTGATAGATAGGAACGAAAGCCGTCTCGACTTCGACACCGAGGTCACCTCTGGCGACCATGACGCCGTCTGCGACTTCCAGGATCTCTTCCAGATTGTCGAAACCTTCCTGGTTCTCGATCTTGGCGATGATCTGGATCTTCGGTTTACCCATCTCGGTGATGATCTTTCTGATCGCCATGACATCTTCCGGTCTTCTGACGAAAGAAGCAGCGATGAAATCCACATCATTGAGACAGCCGAATCTGATATCTTCATCATCCTTGAGTGAGATGAACGGCATCGACAGTTTGACGCCCGGAACGTTACAGCCTTTTCTTGAAGAGAGTGGACCGTTGACTTCCACACGCGCCTTGATCTCGTTTCCGTCATTCTCCAGAACGGTCAGACGCTGCTTGCCGTCATTGACCAGGATGTAGTCATCAGTCTTGATGTCATCGAACAGTTCCTTACACTGAATGGTGAAACGCTCATGCGTACCTTCGATATCTTCCTTCTGGATCGTGACGATCTCGCCTTTCTGATATACTTCCGAATCATTCTTGAATACCCCGAGTCTGATCTCCGGACCCTTCGTATCCAGCATGATGCCCAGATTTACAGCATTCTCTTTTTCTACCTTTCTGACTGTATTGATCCTGGCCAAATGTTCTTCATGTGTGCCATGAGAAAAGTTCAGACGGACGATGTTCATGCCGGCCTGAGCCATCTTCAGGATCGTATTGTAATTGTCAGATGCGGGACCAAGTGTACAGATAATCTTTGTCTGTTTACTTATCATAATTTTTCCCCTTTCGAACCGAATTAATTATATAATATCTGCCTTCCCAGCGAGAAAAAAAGTGATCAATCCGACCACTTTCTGATCATGTCGATATACTCCTTAGCCTTGGTATAGCCGTGGTAGTAAGACAGCGTCAGTTCCTTTTCATCCGATTCCAGTCTTCCCACTTCCTGCATGGTCGGACGGATGATGATGGCTTTGCCTTCCGCTTCCAGCTGCTCGGCCAGATCGGCCTGATCATGATACAGCTGCGTGCGGTGAGCCAGCGCCTTTACAAATTCCGGATGATCGCCATACACTCTTCGAAACAGTGCCATGGCTGCATCATTGACTTTCGAATAATTGCCCTTCTTTCTGGTCAAAATGATCACCAGTCTGTCACAGCCTTTTTCCATGGCTCTTTCGATCGGAATGGAATCACAGATCCCGCCATCCAGATATAGATGTCCGTCGATCTCTACCGGATCGGTGAGACCCGGGATCGAACAGGAAGCCTTGCCGATGAGTCTGGCTTTATCGACATCCTTCGATGTCATGTATTCAGCCTGACCGGTCTCGATATTTGAGACTGCCATCTCCCATTCGATCGGATTGGCCATGAACTTGCTGAAGTCATAGCCGTACTGCTCGGTATAATCATAAAAGACCTTGTCCAGATCGACATAGCGGTGAGATTCGACCATCTGCGGCAGACCATAGAAAGAATTGAACGGATTCTTCTGCACCATGCAGCGTTTCATGTAGTCCTTCTGTTTGCCTACGAACGCAAAAGTATTGCAGGCACCGGCGCTGACGCCGATCACATAGTCGAAATTGATATCTTTTTCAATAAAGCACTGGATGGCTCCAGCCGTGAATACACCTCTGAGTCCTCCGCCTTCCAGTACCAGTCCTGTTTTGCTCATATAATCATCATCTCCTGATAAGCCTCATGAATTATAACACAATCAGATACGAAAAACATTCGGATCATCCGAATGTTTTTGTCAGTCAAGTTCAGCCTTACCGGTATAAAGCTGATAATATCTTCCCTTCAGGGCAATGAGATCTTCATGATCTCCTCTTTCGATGATCTCACCGTGTTCCAGGACGATGATCGCATTGGCATTCCTGACGGTCGAGAGACGGTGAGCGATGACGAAAGTCGTCCTTCCTTTCATCAGTTCATCCATGCCTTTCTCGATCAGTTTCTCGGTATGCGTATCGATCGAAGATGTTGCTTCATCGAGCACCATGACCGGCGGATCAGCGACCGCACAGCGGGCGATATTCAGTAACTGCCTCTGTCCCTGAGACAGATTGGAACCGTTGGATGTCAGCATCGTCTGATAGCCCTGCGGCAGTCTTTCGATGAAAGAATCAGCGTTACACAGCTTGGCAGCGGCGATACATTCCTCATCCGTAGCATTCAGTCTTCCGTAGCGGATATTGTCCATGATCGTACCGGAGAACAGATTGGTATCCTGCAAGACCATACCGACCGATCTTCTCAGATCGTCCTTGGCGATCTCCTTGATCGGGATACCGTCAAAGGTGATCATGCCTTCCATATCTTCGATATCATAGAAACGATTGATCAGGTTGGTGATCGTGGTCTTGCCGGCGCCGGTAGAACCGACGAAAGCGATCTTCTGACCCGGTGTAGCATACAGCGAGATATTCTTTAATATATCTTTACCTTCCACGTAACGGAAAGTGACATTGTTTAAACGGATATCACCTTTCAGTTCGATATATTTAGGAGGATCGACAGGGATCTTCCAGGCCCAGCGTTCCGTCTTCTTATCAGTTTCAATGAGTTCATCCGTACCCTCTTCGATATTGACGAGACGGATGATGCCGTAGTCGAGTTCAGGCTCACTGCCCATCAGATCGAAGACTCTTTCAGCACCGGCCAGTGACATCATGATGCCGTTGAACTGCTGCGAGAGATTGGAGATAGGTCCGGCAAACTGTCTTACGAAGAGCAAGAAGGAAGCCAGATCACCGATCCTCATGGATCCGTTGATACACATTTCACCGCCGACGACCGCAACGATCGCATAAGTGATATAAGCCAGGTTGGCATTGATCGGCATCAGCATCGAAGCATAGGCATTCGTCTTGACCGAGTATTCATAAAGTTGCTTATTGAACTTCTCAAAACCTTCCAGATTTTCCTTCTCGTGATTGAAGACCTTGATGACCTTCTGACCTGAGAACATCTCTTGGGCATAGCCGTTGATATTGGAGATCTGCCGCTGCAGACCCGCAAAAGTCTTTCTTGAACCCTTGGCCAGAATATAAGTGACCAGGAACATCGCTATCAGCGCGAGTAATACAATGAAAGCCAGTTTCACATTCAGTGAGAACATGAAGAAGAAACAGCCGAAGAGCGTGATCATCGTCGTGATCAGGGTTGGGAAACCGTCAGCGATCATCGGTCTGATCGTATCGATATCGTTGGTGTAGTAATTCATGACTTCACCATGTGTCCTTGAATCAAAGAAACGGACCGGCAGTTTCTCCATGACTCTGAAGAGATCGGTACGCATGTGATCGAGCACACCGGTCGAGACGATGGAGATCAGCTTCGTGAAAGCAAATGATGACAGCATGCCGCAGCTGTAGACAGCGGCCATGAGCCACAGCATCCTGATGAATCCGGACATATCAGGATCTTCCGCGCCGATATAAGGAACGATGTAGTTGTTGATGATCGGCGTGAACATGTAGGAACTGATGACGGTCGCCATCGAAGAAACGATGATGAAAAAGATCGCAAGTATGAACCTGAAGCGGTAGTTCTTCCCGATGTAGGAGAAGGTCCTGGAGATCGTTCCCAGAACATCATTGGCTCTGGAAGTGCGCAGCTGTCTGTATCCTGTATCAGCCATTATTCCAGTGTCCCTTCCATCTGTGTATTGTAAAGATCACGATACATTTCGTTTCTTTCCATGAGTTCATTATGATTGCCAATGTCTTCGATCCGGCCGTTATTCATGATGATGATACGGTCAGCCTCTTTGACTGAAGCGACTCTTTGCGCAATGATGATCGTCGTCATGCCGCCGAGCTTCTCCTTGAGGGCCAGCTGGATGCGATGATCGGTATCGGTATCGACCGCACTGGTCGAATCATCCAGGATGATGATCTTCGGATGTTTCAGAAGTGCTCTGGCGATACACAGACGCTGCTTCTGACCGCCCGAAACATTGACACCGCCCTGACCGAGATCCGTGTCATACATCTTCGGCATGTGTCTGATGAATTCATCAGCCTGAGCGTATCTGCATGCTTCAACGATCTGTTCGTGAGTGGCACTTGGATCGCCCCAGCGCATGTTCTCTTCGATCGTTCCGGAGAACAGTGTATTCTTCTGCAATACCATCGCCACAGCGTCACGCAGTTCGTTGAGCTTATATTCTCTGACATTGTGTCCGCCGACATATACTTCACCTTCACTGGTATCGTAAAGACGCGGTATGAGCTGGACCAGCGTCGTCTTGGATGAACCGGTCGGACCAAGGATACCTATGACTTCACCGGAAGCGATCTTCAGATCGACATCCGACAGCACATAATTCAAAGCATCCTTCGAATACTTGAAAGATACGTTCCTGAATTCGATCGAACCGTCTTCCACTTTAAGATCAGGATCATTGCCCTCATCCGATACAGTCGGCTTTTCATCAAGGATCTCATTGGCACGGTCGACTGAAGCCTGAGCCATGACGATGCTCAGGAATACATTTGATACCATCAGCAGGGCAAACAGGATCGCTCTGATGTAAGACAGATAAGCCATGAAGTTACCGGTCGTCATATTGCCGGCGATGACGTCCTTACCGCCGAACCAGGCGATCGCGATCATGCAGGCATACATGACCAGCTCAAAGAACGGACGGTCGACGATGACGATACTTTCCGCATAGCGCTGAGCCTTCTTGACCATTGCCGATGAATTATCGAACTTCTCATTCTCGTAGTCTTCTCTGACGAAGGTCTTGACGACTCTGATACCATCTATATTCTCTTCAAGATTGCCGTCCAGGGCATCGAATTTCAGCATCATCTGACGGAAACGCGGATGAGCTTTCGCATAGATGATGATAAGTCCCAGACCTAAGACCGGAATAGCTATCGCAAAGATCCAGGCCATCGAGCTGTTCAGCGTAAAGACAAAATAAGCGGAAATGATCAGGTTGAAAGGTGCTCTTATCAGCATCCTGACGATCGAGACATAAGCCATCCTGAGCATGCGCATATCGGTCGTCAGACGCATGACGACGGTCGGGACCGGATATTTTTCAATATTCTCAAAACTGTAATCCTGGATCTTCGTGAACATCGCACTGCGGATGTTGTGGACGAATCTGGTCGAAGAGATCGAGGAGAACAGCCCACTCAGAGCACCGAAAAAAGCACCCAGAAGGGCCAGGAGCACCATCATCTCACCCTTGCGGATGATGAAATTCATGTCACCGCCCAGTTCGTAGATGCCGATATCGATGATATCAGACATGACCAACGGGATCAGGGCATCGACAATGACTTCCAGAATAGTGAAAAAAGGTCCTAAAAGGGCCGCCCACCATCCGTCTCCGGTATAATTTTTCAGCAGTCTGAACATTCTATTTATTATTATATATCTTTAACACTGATGCACAAATGATTTACAATATAAGTAACGAAAGGTGGTTTTATAATGAATTTATTACAGTTATTATTAGGATCATTGACAACTGATGATTCCGTCAAACAGGTTTCCAAAAAGACAGGTGTCTCTTCATCTGCTGTTACGAAACTGCTCATCGCAGCTATTCCACTGCTGATCTCCTACATGACCAAGAACGCATCCAAGAAAGACGGCGCTCAGTCATTACTCGGTGCGCTGCTTCAGCATACCAGCACGAACACTGTTTCCAACCAGATCAAGGACGCTGACTCTGATGACGGTGCCAAGATCATCGCTCACATCTTAGGCAAAGACCAGAATGCGATCGTAAACAACCTGGCTGCACAGGCCAACATCTCTACTGCTCAGGTCAATTCAGTCCTGAACAACATCGCTCCGGCTCTGCTCAACAGCCTGTCAACCGCTACGACAGCTACAGCTCAGAAACCGAAACCTTCTTCACCGAAAGTTGATCTTTCTGACGGTATCGATCTTTCTGATCTCGCCGGCTTACTAGGCGGTGCTTCAGTATCCAACAGCAACGCCAATGCGGCAGCCGGATTGCTGGGTAGCCTTTTAGGCGGATCAAGCCAGCAGACCAATGCTGGAAGCATGGCCAACATGCTCGGACAGCTGCTTACCGGTACGACTCAGCAGCAGACCACACAGAGTGCTTCCAAAGTCGATGGCAGCGAACTCTTAGGTCTTCTGACTGCTCTGATGAAATAATCATTATCAGTAAAAACCAAATGAAGAAAAGCGCTCAGGCAAGGATCCTGAGCGCTTCTTTGTTTATCTTTATTTCGACTCTGTTCTTGACCTTGGCTTCTTCCCCATCCAGGGTGAAGACCAGATCATCGTCACATTCCATGATCATATGATCGGTATGATAGCGGTGGATGAAACGATTGCTCTGAAGAAGGACCGAAAGGATGTCCGGTGTATCGAAGAAAGTCGGCACATAGTCCACGATCAGGACATTGAACAGCCCGTCATCGATCCGTGACTTCTTCTTTGATTCCAGTTCCATGCCGGCAACTCTGTTGCCTGAATAGATCAGACCGAAGAGGATATCTTTTTTATATTCCCTGCCGTTGATCTCATATCTGATCGTATGCTTTTTGATATCAGGAAGTTTACCGATACCTTCCAGGATATAGGCGATATTGCCCAGAGTCTCCTTGGCATCTCTCTTGGTCGTGAACGGTACATCACACATCGCACCGAAAGCCGCCACATAATTGAAATAACGGCCGTTGAATTCACCGACATCGAAATTGCGGGCATTGCCCATGCAGATCCTGACCGCGATATCTTTAAAATCGGTGCCGAGATCGAAATTGGAACCGAAGTCATTCATCGTTCCGCTCGGGAAATAACCGATCAGCGGCTTGTTTTCCTTCTTCATCAGGGCATTGGTAACTTCATTCATGGTCCCGTCTCCGCCAAAGACACAGACGATGTCATAGTTCGTTCTGTTCTTCATCAGATAATCATAGGCATCGTTCTTTCTCTGGGTCACATAGATATTCACACTGTAGCCGTGAGCACTGAAAATATCGATCACATCCAGCAGTTTGGCTTTGGAGTTCTTCAGACCCGAATGAGCGTTTACCAGCATCAGTAACTTCATAATTATTATTCTAATGATTGAGACATCCTGTTTCAAATAATATAATTTATTTATGACAGAAATCAGTGCCGGTGCGATCGTCTATACCCTGATCGATGAACAGATCAATTATCTCCTTACTTTGGATTTCCATGGCAACTGGGGTTTCCCCAAAGGACACCTCGAAGCCGGGGAGAGCGAAGAGGAGGCTGCTTTAAGAGAGATCGAAGAGGAAGCCGGTGTAAAAGTTGAACTGGATAAAGATTTCCGCCATCCATTGGAATATGTCATGCCCAACGGCAGGAATAAAGTATCCGTTTATTTCCTTGGCTTCTATGAAGATCAGAAACCTGTTCCTCAGCCTGAAGAAGTTGCCGAGATCCGTCTGCTTCCCTACGAAGAGGCTTTTCAGCTATTGACCTTCGACAATATGAAAGAAGTACTGGTTGAAGCACACGGTTATCTGAATCATGAATAAAAACTGATCAGTGAATTTCTGTATCAGAAATACTTCATCTTCGCTTACGTATTACATAAAGACTGAAAACACCTTCGCATGAAGGTGTTTTATTGATGTTACCTTTTATCAGAACAGTCCCTGTTCCAGCATGGCTTCTGCCACTTTTTCGAAACCGGCAATATTGGCTCCGGAGACCAGATCATAACCCAGTCCGAATTCTTCCGCCGCTTTCATGGATTGTTCATGAATGTTTTTCATCATCCTGTGCAGCTGTTCATCAACCTCTTCAGCTGTCCAGGAGAGTCTTTCCGAGTTTTGAGACATTTCCAGAGCAGATACGCCGACACCTCCGGCATTGACGGCCTTGGATGGAGCGACGATGATGTGCTCACAGGATCTCAGATATGATAAGGCATCATTGGTCGTAGGCATATTCGCTACTTCGATATAGTATTTTACTCCTGAATTTCCGATCAGTTTCGCCGCTTCAAAACCGACATCGTTCTGAACGGCTGCAGGCATATAGATATCGACATCCTTTACACCCCAGAATTTCTTATCAGCTACAAACTCACAGCCGTATTTTTCCGCATATGGTCTGCAATGCATCGGATCAGTCTTGCGCATCTGAAGGATATAATTCAGTTTTTCTTCGGTATTGATCCCATCCGGATCTCTGATATAGCCGTCAGGTCCGGACATATAGATGACCTTTGCATTTAATTCAGCAGCCTTTTTCATGATGCCCCAGGCAACATTTCCATAACCGGATACGCCGATCCTTTTTCCTTCAAGGGTATCGTTTTCATGCTTGAGCACTTCATTCAGATAATAGACAGCACCATAACCGGTCGCTTCAGGACGGATCAAAGAACCGCCATAAGATAATCCTTTACCGGTAAGTACACCGTTTTCAAAATTGCCTTTTAAACGACGATACTGGCCGAACAGATAACCGATCTCTCTTTGGGATACACCCATATCGCCAGCCGGTACATCGATATCCGCTCCGATGTAACGATATAACGCAGACATGAAACTCTGACAGAAACGCATGATCTCGACATCGGATCTTCCGGCCGGATCGAAATCACTTCCGCCTTTACCGCCGCCGATCGGCATGCCGGTCAAGGCATTCTTAAAGGTCTGTTCAAAAGCCAGGAACTTTATGATGCTTTCATTGACATTTTTCTGAAAACGCAGACCGCCTTTGTACGGACCGATCGCCCCATTGAACTGACAGCGGTAGCCCATATTGGTATGAGCTTTACCCTGATCATCACTCCAGACGACTCTGAACTTGAACAGACGTTCCGGAGTCACCAGTCGCATCAGCAGATCGTTTTTCTCATATTCCGGATGTTTATCAACGACCGGTTCGATCGACAGTAAAAACTCTTCTACTGCCTGAACGAATTCCGGTTGTGTATGATACCGGTTATAGATCGTTTCGATAGTATCTTTTATATATTGATTCATTGATATATATACCTCTGATTTCATCATAACAGATTATTACCGATAAAACGAATAATGTGTCGAAAGAGCCTGAACATTTATTCGGATATATAATAAGTAACAGAAAACGCACCTGTTAAAGTGCGTTGATCGAAGCTATAATGAACAGCTCTTTTTAATAGATATCATAAGACTCAAGTGCTTCCATGTTTACCGGCAGAGGTGTTTTATCATCTTTCTCTCCCTGCTTAAGATAACGGTCGAAGAATGCGAGATGGACTTCATTTATCGTATCCATGGTCTTGACAGGATCGGAAGTACCGACCATCGACTTCTTTCTGGTCAGGAATTTGAAATCTGTGAAACCGATATGCTTCATATCTTTGAAGATCATAAAATGTACCGGTGCATCATGATATAAGATACTGCGGGTCACGACGTTGTAATTGCCCTTATTAAGTATCTGCAGGAACGGTTTATGGTTGACATCTTCACCGAAATCACCGAACAGTCCCCCGTCCATATTCACACCGCAGCTGATCTCATCCTCATAAAGACACAGAGCATAGGCTGCAGCTCCGCCGAAGGAGTGGCCTGTTGCGCCGACACCTTTTGAAAGATCGATGCGCTGATACAGGAAAGATTCGGGATCATCATTCATCTCACGGATCTTTCTGATCGTCAGACTGCTGTCCTTTGCCCATTCGTTGACGCGTTCAGTCATAAAACTTTCATAGCGCAACTGATGTCGGTCAAAAATATCCAGCGCTTCTTCTGGGCTCTTTCTTTTCATAAAAGAGACTCTCAAGAGATCGATGATAGCCGGAATGAGCGGTTTGAATGACTTCCAGGTCAAAGACTTGTCGTAAAGCACGACTGTTCCGTCTTCAAAGACCGTTTCACTCGCCTCGTAGGTATGTGATATCGAAGCGACGATATAGCCGTGTTCAGCCAGGAACGAACACAGATCGGAATTCTGCTCGGCAAAACATCCGTAACCGTGAGAGAAAAGGATCAGCGGATACGGACCGCCTTTGATCCCAAGGCCATCATACAGTTTTACACGCTGATCATAGAGAGTGCGATCAGAGATCTTGCCGAAGCCTTTTAATTTGCCTTCTGTCAGCACTTCTGTTTTATTCTTGCCCTCTTCTTCAATTCCCGGGTAATAGAAACGGACCGTTATCCGACGGTCCTCACCTTTATTATTCAGAGTCTCTTTACGGGACTCATCTGTTATATCGATACATCTCGTTCCTGTCATATCATTCATTCCTCAGTAGTGCTTCTGATTTCTTCAACAGTTTTTTCCAGTGCAGTTGCAGCCAGTTCCACTGTTCTCCAGCAGGACAGTTCTTTCGTCCAGTATTTCGGCTTGAGTTCCTTGCAGCTGAGGCCTCCCAATGTCTCATTGAAATTCCTGACAGCCTTCTGGATCAGCGGTCTGACTGTTTCCTTTTCCCTGCGGGCATTCTGCTTCACGACCATTTTTGAGATGACCGCGATCGAAGAGACCAGTGCACCGCAGACGATACCGGAATACATGCCTCCGCCATAGCCGCCGAACATCAGCATATCTTCCTCAGTTATCTTCAGCCCATAGTGATCATTGGCCGCATGGATGATGGCTTCAGAACAGTTATAATACTCATCCTGATAGTAGGATCTTACTTTTTCCAGAAATTCGCTCATCAGAACACTCCCTGTTCATACATGGCTTGAGCCACTTTTTCAAAACCGGCGATATTGGCTCCGGCGATCAGATCGTAGCCCAGTCCGTATCTTTCCGCTGCTTCGACTGATTTGTCATAGATGCCCTTCATCATCTCTTTCAGTCTCATATCCACTTCCTCGGCCGTCCAGGAAAGTCTCTCCGCGTTCTGCGACATCTCCAGTGCCGAGACACCGACACCGCCCGCATTGACCGCCTTGGACGGAGCGATGATCATCTGCTTCTGGTTCTTCAGATAAGCCAGAGCTTCATTGGTCGTCGGCATATTGGAGACTTCAAGATAGTACTTCGCACCTGAAGCAGCGATCTTCTTCGCTTCTTCCAGTCCGACTTCGTTCTGAGTTGCCGAAGGCATGTAGATATCGACATCTTTTGCACCCCAGAAGGTCTTGCCTTCCACATACTCACAGCCAAACCTGTCCGCGTATGATTTGAGGTCTTTGGAGTTGCTTTCACGCAGTTTCAGGATGAAATCCAGTTTTTCGTCTCCGGCGATACCTTCTTCATCGCGGATGTAACCCCTTGAACCGGACATGTAGATGACCTTGGCTCCCATCTGGGCTGCCTTCTTCATGATGCCCCAGGCAACATTGCCGTAGCCTGATACAGCGATACGCTTGCCGACGAGCACGTCCTTTTCATGTTTCAGGACCTGATCGAGATAATAGATGGCGCCGTACCCGGTAGCCTCCGGCCTGATCAGTGATCCGCCATAGGACAGGCCTTTGCCGGTCAGGACGCCGTTTTCAAAATCACCCTTGAGCCGGCGATACTGACCATAGAGAAAACCGATCTCTCGGCCGCCGACACCTATATCACCCGCCGGAACATCGATATCCGGTCCGATGTATCTGTATAAAGCTGTCATAAAACTCTGACAGAAACGCATTATCTCTTCATCTGATTTACCGGCAGGATCGAAATCACTGCCGCCCTTGGCTCCCCCGATCGGCAGACCCGTCAAAGAGTTCTTGAAAGTCTGTTCAAAACCCAGGAACTTCATGACTGATTCGTTGACATTATTTTTGAATCTCAGACCGCCCTTGTAGGGACCGATCGCTCCGTTGAACTGACAGCGGTAACCGACATTGGTCTGAACGTTTCCCTCATCGTCTGTCCAGACGACTCTGAATCTGAAGAGCCTTTCCGGTTCGACCATCCTTTTCAGAAGATCGGCTTTCACATACTCCGGATGAGCATCGATGACCGGTGCGATCGAAGTCAGAACTTCTCTGACCGTCTGTACGAATTCCTTCTGTTCAGCGTATTTTTCTTCTACATAAGCTATCACTTGTTCGACATAACTGTTCATAAGTGATCCTCCGCGATTTACTTTTTTCCATTATAACTTAAATGCTAAAATTATATTACGAGGAAATAATAAAATATGGAAAATATCAGAATCAGAATCATCATGGAAGACGGCAGAGAAATGGAAGCTGAACTCTATCCTGAGATCGCTCCGCTCACCGTTGAAAACTTTGTGGAACTCATCAAGGAAAAATTCTTTGACGGCATCATCTTCCATCGCGTCATCAGCGGCTTCATGATCCAGGGTGGTGATCCTACCGGTACCGGAATGGGCGGCTCGGAAAAGACGATCAAAGGTGAATTCCTGTCCAACGGTTTCAAAAATGAACTCAAGCACACCCGTGGTGTTCTCTCTATGGCCAGGACCATGGATCCCAACTCTGCTTCATCACAATTCTTCATCATGCATCAGGATGCTCCGCACCTTGACGGCCAGTATGCCGCTTTCGGCAAGATCACCAAAGGCATCGAAGTCGTCGATGAGATAGCGGATGTCGAAACAGACAGACGTGACAAACCGCTGATCGAACAGAAGATCAAAACGATAGAACTCATTTAAAAAAGCGAATCATCGCTTTTTTAAGTTATTCATTGTTTCCCAGGATGTAACAGACCATACTGTCATCATATTCTGCGAAGAAGATCTCTTCAATGAAATAGAATCCGCTCAGTCCGCCTGATGCGCCTTCCAGCAGTTCATACAGATCACAGTTATCATAATAAACGTTCTTCTCCATCCCGCAGATATCCCTGATCCCTTTGACGATCCGGCGGGCATTCCTCTTCTCCAGGAACGTTCCGAAGATCTCTTCAAAACTCTCTTCACTCTCCGTCAGTTTTATCTCATCGATATCGAGTTCGAAAAACTCTTTGAAACTCTCTTCAAAATCATCACGGTCAAACGCAAAGATCCGCAGATAGGAATAACTGATGCTCTTTGAATCCTTACATATAGCCGTACAGATATCATCAAGCTTTTTGTTCAGTTCCAGATTCATCATAACTATACTTTAGCATAAAAAGAAAAGGAGCTCGAAGCTCCAATTGAACTATTTCTGTCTGTCAAAGATCCGGTTGAGGACGATCGTCGACAGGGCGATCAGACCCAGGGCCGCGAACAGTCCCAGTTCACCCTTAAGCAGATAAGGCAGATTGATGATGAAATTCATTGGTGTAAAACTCATTATTCTTTCCTCCTACATAAAGAAACTCATGATCAGACCGCCCGCAATGACGGAAGCGATCTGTCCGGAAACATTGACGCCCATGGAATGCATGAGCAGGAAATTCTGGTTGTCTTCCTCAAGACCCATCTTGTGGATGATACGGCCGGACATCGGGAAGGCCGAGATACCGGCAGCACCGATCATCGGGTTGACCTTCTTCTTCAGGAAGAGATTGAGGAATTTAGCGAACAGGACACCGCCTGCCGTATCGAAGACGAAGGCAAAGAGTCCCAGTCCCAGGATCATCAGCGTATCCACCTGCAGGAAGTTTTCCGCCTGCATCTTGGAAGCGACGGTTATACCTAATAACAATGTGATCATATTGGCCATGGCACCCTGTGCTGTATCAGACAGACCGTTGAGGACACCACATTCTTTCAGAAGGTTGCCGAACATCAGGAAACCGACCAGCGAGACAGATGCCGGAGATATCAGACCGGCAATGATCGTGATGATGATCGGGAAAAGGATCCTGGTCGTTCTTGAGACCGTCTTCGGCTCATAGTCCATGCGGATCATCCTTTCCTTTCTGCTCGTCAGCAGTCTGATGACCGGTGGCTGAATGATCGGCACCAGTGCCATATAGGAATAGGCTGCCACCATGATCGGTGACAGATAGGTGGAATGCAGCTTCTGGGCAACGACGATGGCCGTCGGGCCGTCGGCTGCACCGATCGTTGCGATACTGGCAGCATCATTCACCGGGAAAAACATCGAAGCGATACAGAAAGTGAAGAAGATACCGAACTGGGCTGCTGCACCAAACATCATCAGGGTCGGATTTGAAAGTAACGGGCCGAAGTCGCACATCGCACCGATACCGATGAAAAGCAGTAACGGGAACAGTTCATTGGCGATACCGGCATCATAGAGAGTCGATAAGGGACCTTCCTGGAACACGCCGTTGATATACTGACTTACGGCACCAGAAAAAGGCAGATTGGCCAGAATGGCACCAAAGCCGATCGGCAGCAGCAGTGATGGTTCCATCTCCTTGTCGATAGCCAGCCAGATAAGGATACCGCCTATCACCCACATGGTGACCTGCTGCCAGGTCAGGGCCAAAAGATTCTCGTATAAAAAACTCATATCTAAATCCCCCTATACATGAAAACTGATCTCGCCAGTTTTAATATTCAGTTCTTTGCCATCATCGATGATACCGAGTGAATAATCAGATCTCATCCCGATGACACTGACTTCTTTGAAGACATCATTTACCAGCGCTTTCACTTTCCTTCCCTTGAGAAGATCATAGGCACTTATCTCTTCATAGAAGTCATATCCTTCCTTCAGTTTCCGGATATTGTCTTCCAGTTTCTGATAGATCCTGTCTTTCAAAGCATCCATGCCGATCTCCTCATTCAGGATCATCCTCATTGAGACCGGTTCGTTCAGATAATCTCCCGTAAAGCTTTCCTGCTTTACATTGAGACCGATGCCGATGATGATACAGCGAAGAGATTCAGCGGATATCCCTTCCAGGAGGATCCCGCAGATCTTTCTTTCTTTCACCAGGACATCATTGGGCCATTTGATCATCAGATCGCCGATCCCGTATCCCTCAAGGACTTCAAGCACACTGTAGGCTGAAAGCACTGAGAGCTCCCTGTATCTTTTCAGGACCTCTTCGTCCTTCAGCAGTACGGAAAACAACAGGCTTTCTCCTTTTTCAGCCAGCCAGGTCCTTGACTTTCGTCCTCTGCCGGCCGACTGATAGTCAGTTCTGACAAAGCACATATCTTCCAGCTCTTCATAATGCTGCTTCAGATAAGTGTTTGTCGAATCGATACTTTCGAAATAGATCTCTCTCATCTACTCCAGGACGATCAGGACATCCTTGTTGCGCACATCAGCGCCTTCGGAAACGACGACTTCCTTGACCTTGCCGCTGTAGGCAGACTGGATCTCGTTCTCCAGTTTCATGGCTTCGATGATCGCCACGGTCTGACCTTTTCTGACCATCTCACCAGGCTTGACCTTGATATCCAGGACCTTGCCGGCGATCGGAGCCAGGATCTGATTGGCACCTTCAGAAGCAGCTTCCTTTGCCGGTGCTTCTTCAGACACTGTCTTGGCTTCAACGCTGCCCTTTACTTCATCGACAGCTTCAAGTTCCACTTCATATACTTTACCGTTGACTTTGACTTTATAGATTTTCATTAAGCGATCCTCCTGACACTTACGATCTGAACATTGCGATGACATTCTTCACGGCAATCGATCGCTGCCACAAGACAGGCGACTGTCGCATCCTCATCATTCAGATCAAGTGGTAAACGTTCTTTTACTTCTTCTGTTGTATCTTCATCTGTTGTCTTCTTCTTGCGAAGTGACAGGATCAGCGCCAGGATGATCCCGTAGACGATCAGGGCTGTGATGCCCGAATAATTACTGAGTATCTCCATAACGCCTCCTAGATAAACATTTCGAATTCATCAGCCTTGTCTTCATTTCGCCCGTAGCGCTTCTTCAGGAATTCACGGGCGACGTTTTCAAACAGGGCAAGCGAGAGCACATCTTCATCGCTGCGGGCGATGTCCGCATACTGCTCCTTGAGCTTCTCGAATTCCGGTTCCAGCAGATCGGCCGGACGGCAGTCGATGATCTTCTCATCACCGATGATCTTCTTGCGGATCTTCTCATCCACCGGTGCCGGAGCTTTTCCGTATTTACCGCAGAGATAATCCTTGATCTCTTTGGCACAGACCTTGTATCTTTCACCGGACAGGATATTCAGAACGGCCTGTGTACCGACCATCTGGGACATCGGTGTGACCAGTGGCGGATAGCCCATATCTTTTCTGACCTTCGGGATCTCTCTTAGGACGTCTTCATATCTGTTCATGGCACCCTGTTCCTTGAGCTGGCTGATCATGTTTGACAGCATGCCTCCCGGGACCTGATAAGTCAGGATGTTGGGATTGACCTCAAAGGATTTCGGATTGAGGGTGCCGTTGGCGATGTATTTGTCGACGATCGCCGTGACCAGCGGTTCTGCCTTGGCCAAAACTTCAAAGTCCAGTTTCGGATCATACTCTGTTCCTCTTAAGGAGTTGGCTAAAGCCTGTGTTGAAGGCTGAGCTGTACCGTCAGAAAGAGGTGACAGTGATGTATCGACGATATCCACACCGGCTCTGATGGCAGCCATGTAGGTCATGGCGCAGACACCGGCTGTCGAATGGGAATGAAGTTCCAGCGGGAGCTTTATCTCTTTCTTCAAAGCGGTTATTAGTTTTGTCGCATCTTCCGGGAGCAGGACTCCGGCCATATCCTTGATACACAAAGAATCGGCACCGAGCTTCTCCACTTCCTTGGCCAGCGACACATAGTAATCGATCGTGTGGACCGGTGAAGTCGTATAAGACAGCGCGATCTGACATTCGCCGCCATACTTCTTGGTCGATTCGACGGCCTGACGCAGATTGCGGATATCATTCAGCGCATCAAAGACTCTGATGATATCGATGCCGTTTTCAATGGATTTCTTGCAGAACATATCGACGACATCATCGGAATAATGACGGTAACCCAAAATGTTCTGTCCCCTGAACAGCATCTGCAGCTTCGTCTTCTTGCAGACAGCCTTGACGGATCTGAGTCGGCCCCAGGGGTCTTCATTGAGAAAACGCATGCAGGAGTCGAAAGTCGCTCCGCCCCACATTTCGATGGCGTGATAGCCGGCATCATCAAAGATCTTGCACAGTTTGACGACCTCTTCGGTATTCATCCTGGTCGCAAACAGCGACTGCTGACCGTCACGTACTGAAGTTTCTACTATTCTGACCATATTTATTCCTACAGTTTCGGGCCGGCAGCTACCAGGGCTTTGCCTTCCTCGTTGTTTTCATATTTCACAAAGTTCTTGATGAAACGTGAAGCAAGATCTCTGGCTTTCTCATCCCAGACAGCCGGATCTTCATATGTATCACGCGGATCAAGGATCTTAGTTTCTACACCTTCCAGTTCAAGCGGAACTTCCAGATCGAAGTAAGGGATCTTCTTGGTCTCGCACTTATTGATTGCACCGGAAAGGATCGCATCGATGATACCTCTGGTATCTTTGATGGAGATACGCTTGCCGGAACCGTTCCAGCCTGTATTTACAAGGTACGCTTTAGCGCCTGACATCTTCATCTTTCTGACCAGTTCATAGGCATACTTGGTCGGATGCAGTTCCAGGAAAGCCTGACCGAAGCAGGCCGAGAAAGTCGGTGTAGGTTCCGTAATACCTCTTTCCGTACCGGCCAGCTTGGAAGTGAAGCCGGACAGGAAATAGTACTGTGTCTGTTCCGGAGTCAGGATAGAGACCGGTGGCAGAACACCGAAAGCATCAGCTGACAGGAAGATGACATTCTGTGCAGCCGGAGCACTTGAGACAGGTCTTACGATCTTTTCGATATGATCGATCGGATAAGAGACTCTGGTGTTCTCGGTCACGGACTTGTCCGCAAAATCGATCACGCCGTTTTCATCGACCGTTACATTCTCCAAAAGCGCATCTCTTCTGATCGCATTGTAGATATCCGGTTCAGATTCCTTATCGAGGTTGATGACCTTGGCATAGCAGCCGCCTTCAAGATTGAAGACACCGTTGTCATCCCAGCCGTGCTCATCATCACCGATCAGCAAGCGCTTCGGATCGGTCGACAAAGTAGTCTTGCCGGTGCCGGAAAGGCCGAAGAAGATCGCCGTGTTCTTGCCTTCCATATCCGTATTGGCCGAACAGTGCATCGAAGCGATGCCCTTTAAAGGCAGGTAATAGTTCATCATCGAGAACATGCCCTTCTTCATCTCACCGCCATACCAGGTATTGATGATGACCTGTTCCTTTGAACTGATATTGAAAGCGACACAGGTCTCGGAATTGAGACCCAGTTCCTTATAATTCTCAACCTTGGCTTTGGAAGCACAGTAGACGACGAAACCCGGAACAAAATCCTGGAGTTCTTCTTCGCTCGGTCTGATAAACATATTCCTCACGAAATGAGCCTGCCATGCCACTTCCATGATGAAACGCACCGGCATGCGGGTATCCTTATTGGCACCGCAGAAAGCGTCGACCACAAACAGACGCTTGTTGCTCAGCTGTTTTTTGGCCAGATCCTTGACCTGCTCCCAGACTTCTTCAGACATCGGATGGTTGTCATTGGGATAAGCTTCATTCGTCCACCAGACGGTGTCCCTTGAATTGTCATCCATGACGATATACTTATCCTTGGGCGAACGGCCTGTATAGATACCGGTCATGACGTTTACCGCATCAAGTTCGGTCAGCTGTCCCTTCTCATATCCCTCCAGACCTTCCTTCATCTCTTCTTCAAAAAGAGTTTCATAGGAAGGGTTGTAGACGATCTCAGTCACACCTGTGATCCCATATTTTTCCAGATCGATATTATTCATGATTGTACCTTCTTTCTAAAAAAACCGATTTCTTGTCTATTTTACCACTTTTTCATTTTGAATTATCATTTTTGCATTAAGAAAAAGTCAGCCGGAGCTGACTTGTTTCTGATCATTTTTCTTTAGCTTATTCAACTGCTTTTTTCACTTCGTTGAATTCCGGACCGTTGGTCAGAGCGACGATGACCGTATCAGGATGGCCGGCTGCTTTGATCTTGGCGGAATCGAAGATCATGAGCTTGTCGCCCTTTACGAACTTGTCGCCCGCATCGAGCAGTACTTCGAAGCCTTCGCCGTTCATCGTGACCGTATCGACACCGACATGGATCAGGATCTCCATCCCGCTTTCAGCCTTGATGCCGATCGCATGGAAGGTCGGGAAGACCATCAGGACTTCACCGTCGAATGGCGCATAGACGATACCTTCATCCGGTTCGATACCGACAGAAGGACCCATCATCTCGCCGGAGAATGCCGCATCTGGGATATCCTTCGCAGCGATGATCTTGCCGTTGACCGGAGCCAGGACTTCACCTTTTTCAGTCGTGATGATCACTTCATCGGAAACGCCTTTCTCGACCGGTTCTTCATCCTTCTTGTCCTCTTCTTTCCAGAAGAAGAAAGTCAGAGCGAATGCGACACCGCCGGAGATCGCCAGCAGGATCGTATAAGCGAACGGTTTGTTTATGATGAGATAACCCGGAATACCGGTGACACCGTAGGATGTAGCGCCAAGTCCCATCCAGGATCCAAACATCGCACCCAGTGCTCCGCCGATCATGCCGAAGACGAACGGTTTCATGTAACGGAAGTTGACACCGAAGATTGCCGGTTCAGTGATACCTAAGGCCGCAGATAAGGAAGATGGTATCGCTACTGCTTTGGTCTTAGGATTCTTCGTCTTGAGACCGACTGCCAGACAGGCACCAAACTGAGCGAAGTTGGCTGCCGAAGCGATAGGCATCCAGATGTTGAGGTTGCCGAACTCCTTCGAAGAAAGAAGACCGGCTTCGATCGCATTGTACATGTGATGCAGACCCATGACGACGGTTATCGGATAGACAGCGCCCATCGCCAGTGAACCGATGCCATAGCCGACCGTGATCAGCCATGAGGCAAATTTCAGGACATAAGTTTCAGCTGTCGAGAAGACCGGTCCGATGATCGTGAAGGTCAGGAAGGCTGTCACGAAGACTGTGACCAGCGGTGTGACGAAGAGATCGATCATCTCCAGTACATGTTTGTGCAGCCACTTTTCGATCGTGCACATCAGCCAGACGGCGATGATGACCGGAATGACGTGGCCCTGATAGCCGACCTGCGGAACATCGAGGAAACCGAGTTTCCAGGTCGGAATGACATCATAGTTGCCGACGTTCCAGGCGTTGATCAGATTCGGGTGGATCATCAGAAGACCGATGACCGCACCGAGATAGATGTTGCCGCCGAAGACTCTGGCAGCTGAAGTCGCAATGATGCCCGGCAGGAAGACGAAAGCTGCATTGGCGATCATATCCAGATATGAGAACCAGTCGGATCCGCCGAAGCTTTCAACCGCCTTGGCCAGTGATTCGACGATGCCCATCATCAGACCGGAAGCGACGATCGCCGGCAGGATCGGAACGAAAACATCGCCCAGAGCCTTGACCAGCCGCTTAGGCAGCGGCTGTCTGGCTGCGGCAGCAGCCTTGACTTCTTCCTTGGTCGCAGCACTGACACCACTGACCGCCAGGAATTCATCATAGACCTTGTTTACCGTACCGGTACCGATGATCAGCTGCAGCTGACCGTTGGAATCGAATAATCCCTGTACACCCTCGACATCTTCCAATGTCTTGGTATCCACTTTACTGTTGTCCGCGATTACCAGACGTAAACGCGTAGCACAGTGTGCAGCTGAGATGATATTGTCTTTGCCGCCGAGACACGCAAAGATCTCTTCTGCACATTTACGATAATCTAGTGCCATATTGTTCCCCCTTTTCGCACTTATATCAGTTCCAGCTGACTGAAGCCCTTTGCCAGACCGTCATCACTGACAGACGGCAGGACATAGTCGCTTATTTTTTTCAATGCTTCAGCACCGTTGTCCATACAGCAGGAAGTACCGACAGTTTCGATCATCGTCAGATCGTTCATCGAATCACCGAAACCGATCGTATCCTCCATCGGTACACCATAGTGTTCCGCAACCAGCCTGATGGCCTTGCCCTTGTCGAAGCTGCGATGGATTAGTTCACCGTTCACGCAGTTGCCGTGTTCCTTTACTTCCTGTACGACAAAGTCGTAGCGGTCTTCATACAGTTCTCTGGCCCTTTCGAGTTGTTCATGATCGGTACACATGATGACGATCTTGTAGATCGGACGGCCGTCATATTCGCTCATCGGAAGTATCCCCAGCTCACTGCTCAGGGCTTTGCGCCATCTTTCGATCTCTGAATTGTCGCCTTTGGCACTTTTCAGGAAATCTGCGATGTTCTCATCGCCATAAGTCTTGTCCTTGGCCTCGATCGTACAGAAGACTCCGTCTTCGTGCAGGATCGAGATGATATCCTTAAGTTCATCATTGTCGACCGGCTGATCATAGATCAGTTCACCGTCACAGACTACATAGGCACCGGCCAGTGAGATGATCCCGTCAAAACCCAGATCATAGACCGGAGCAGCCATGCCGACATTGCGCCCGGTACACAGAAGGACCTTGTTTCCCTTCCTGCGGGCTTTTTCGATCGCCTCCATGGCTGAAGGCGGTGGTACATTTGAGCCCGCTTTCGTCAATGTACCGTCAATATCCAGAAAAATCAGTTTCATATCATTCCTCGTATTTATGATAGAGCCACAGGAAGTCATGACCTCCTATGTTCAGTCCCTTAGCTTCCTTCTTCTCACCCGTCAGCAGATCAGTGTATTCCTCTTCTTCATTGACCCAGGCCGTCGAATCATATTCCGAGAAATTGAAGAAAGCCAGCAGCTTCTCACCCTCATAGTATCTTCCGATACCCAGGATGTGTTCATTGTAGGTCTCCACGATCCAGACATCAGCCATCGAATCAAACAACGGGTAGGTACAGCGAATCTCATGAAGCTTTCTGATCCCGGAATAAAGCTTGCCCTGAACGGTAGAGAGATCATGTCTTTTTTCTACATCATCCCAATTCAGCTTTCCGCGGTGCAGATATCTTGAATCGGCAGCCTTGTGAGGATCATCGTGATAAGAGTAATCATTCAGCTGACCGATCTCATCACCTTCATACAGGACCGGGATACCGCTCTGCGTGAACAGGAACGCATGAAGCATCACATCCAGTCTGATACTGTGATCGATCTTCCAGTCATTCTTTTCATAGATGGCAGCTTCCAGTCCGCATAAGGAAGCGGTCGTTCCGCACAGTCTGGCATCACCCAGCCGCGGATCATCGTTGTACAGTTCTCCTCTTGAATCTGAGCCCCATTCATGTCCTCTCAGGAAAGAATTAAGGTAACGCTTGTGTGCGACCTCTTCGATCCCAAACTGCGCCAGATAGGCATAATCAAGGCCCCAGCCGATATCATCGTGACAGCGCAGATAATTCAGGAAAGTATATTCTTTAGGAAGTGCAAAGACCGTGCCCAGCTGATGTTTTAACAGTCTGACATCTCTGGTAGCGACCGTATGCCAGGTCGTAGCCATCGTCGTGACATTGTAAAGCAGATGACATTCCGGTTTCTCCAGTGAACCGAAGTAAGGCACGACCTTGGAAGGTTCCATGACCACTTCGCCCAGCAGCAGAACACTCGGACAGACGATCTCCGAAGCGATGCGCATCATCCTGACCAGTTTATGTACCTCTTCCAGGTTGCGGCAGTTCGTCCCCAGTTTCTTCCAGATGTACGGTGTCGCATCCAGTCTGATGATATCGATACCCTGATTGCACAGGTAGAGCATATTCTCGCACATGTCATTGAAGACGGTCGGATTGGCGTAGTTGAGATCCCACTGATAAGGATAGAAAGTCGTCATGACGACTTTGCCGGCTTCTTCACACCAGGTGAAGTTGCCCGGAGCCGTCGTCGGGAAGACCTGCGGAACGCTTTTTTCAAACTCGTTCGGTATATCCCAGCTGTCATAGAAGAAATAACGGTCCTGATACTCCTTGTCACCTTTACGAGCCCTCTTCGCCCATTCGTGATCTTCTGATGCATGGTTCATGACGAAATCCAGACACAGCGACATCTCCCGCTTATGGCAGGCAGCTGCCAGATGAGCCAGATCCTTCATCGTACCCAATGCCGGTTCGACTTTGCGGAAATCAGCTACGGCATAGCCTCCGTCAGATCTCTCCTTGGGAGAAGAAAGCAACGGCATCAGATGGATATAGTTTATACCGGTCTCCTCCAGATAATCGAGATGCTCCTCGACGCCCTTGATCGTCTCATTGAAACAGTCGACATACATCAGCGATCCCAGGACATCATTCAGCTTGTACCAGCTTCTTTCGCTGAGTCGCTTCTCATCCCATTTCTTTAAAGTCTTCGATCTTTTGTCATACATCTTCTTTAGCATCGAGACGAAATACTCATAGGCATGTTCGTCATGATAGAGACTCAGATAAAGACTGCGCAGCTCATTCTCTTTTCCGATATAGCGACGGTCAAATTCCTGAACTTCGATCTCGTTCATCGGTATTCCTCCAGGAACTTTTCCACTTCTTCTTTTTCAGGCATCACTCTCAAAGCACCCTTGCGGGTCGTGACCAGTGAAGCAGCCGCATTGGCGAAACGCAGCATCTCTCTGATCTCTTCTTCCTTAAGTCCTTCCAGCCCTTTCTCCAATACGAAGTTAAGCAGGCAGGCACAGAAAGTATCACCGGCACCGGTCGTCTCGACTGTCTTATCGGTAATGAAGCCCGGTACTTCTACGCGCAGATCCTCATAGTAGGCTCTAGAGCCCTCTTTACCCAATGACAGACAGATCAGCTTCAGATTCGGATTGCCCTTCCTGATCTTCTGAATCGCTTCATCGTAGTCATCAAGACCGGTGAACCAGAGTACTTCATTGTCCGAGATCTTCATGACATCAGCTCGGCTCATGACGAAAGCGATCTCTTTTTTCGCATCATCCAGTGATGACCACAGCGGTTCACGCAGGTTCGGATCAAAGGTGATGATGCATCTGTTCTCCTTGGCGATGCTCAATGCTTTTAAAGTCGCATCCTTGACCGGCTGATCCGTGAGAGACAGCGAGCCCAGATGAAAGATCTTCGTATCGAAGAATTCTTCTTTCACTTCCTCCGCCTTCAACATCACATCGGCACCCGGTTTACGATAGAAAGAAAAATCCCGGTCGCCGTTAGGCAGTTTGTGGACCAGTGCCAGTGTCGTCGGTATCTCAGAATCTTTGTATAATCCTTCGACGGATATGCCCTGTTCCTTAAGCGCTTCTTCCAGTTGATGACCGAAACCGTCATCACCGACTTTGCCTATAAATAAAGTCTTCTTTCCCAGCTTCTGCAGCATCGACAGCACATTGGCCGGTGCTCCGCCCGGATTGGCTTCAAAGGTCGGATTGCCCTGATCAGAAACCCCGTATTGCGTGAAATCAATAAGCAGTTCACCCAACGAGGTGACGTCATATCTTGTATTATTCATAAAGTTCACCTTATTTCTATATGTCTATTATATCTTTCAATTGTGAACAAACGGTTAAATAAGAAAAACAGAAAAAGCTGATCGCTCAGCTTCTTCTGTTTAATAGGAGGTAATACCGTAATATTATCTGTTCGTCCAGCGCTCGATCTCTTCATCGGTCGCCAGGACTTTGTGTGTTTCAGAGAAAGAATGTTCATGGCCGGCATTGTAGTCGACGCCTTCTTCATCCTTGTTGTAGGAGATGGCCACACGCTTCTTCTCGACGATCGGATTCGGATGCGGGATCGCGGAAAGCAGGGATATCGTATACGGATGGATCGGATTGGCGAAGATCTCATCTGTCGTACCTGTCTCGACGATGTGTCCCAGATGCATGACACCGATACGGTCAGAAATATATTTGACCATGGAAAGGTCATGGGCAATGAACAGATAAGTCGTGCCCATATCATCCTGAATATCCTTCATCAGGTTGACCACCTGAGCCTGAATCGAAACATCCAGAGCCGAGATACACTCATCGGCAATGACGAGTTTTGGATTCATGACCAGCGCTCTGGCAATACCGACACGCTGACGCTGACCGCCGGAGAACTGATGCGGGAAACGCGTCGCCTGTTCTCTTGACAGACCGACACGGTCCAGAACATCGTTGACCTTCGCATCGATCTCTTCCTGGCTCTTACACAGCTTGTGGATCTCCAGACCCTCAGCGATGATCTCTTTGACTTTCTTACGCGGATTGAGACAGGCCATCGGATCCTGGAAGATCATGGCCATGTTCATACGCAGATACTGTTCATCTTCCTTGGTCAGTTTTCCGGAGATGTCATGACCGTTGAAGATGATCTTGCCGTCCGTCGGCTCATACAGCCTGATGATCGAACGGCCGGTCGTCGATTTACCGGAACCCGATTCACCGACCAGACCGTAAGTCTCACCTTCATAGATATCGAAACTGATGCCGTCAACGGCCTTGGTGACCTGTTTGCGGCTGATCCGGAAATACTGCTTCAGATTCTCGACATGAAGCAATGGTTTTCTGTTTTCACTCATTGTACTCCGGCCTCCTTCTTCATCTTGGCGATCCTGACTTTGAGTTCCTCAGGCAGTTCGACCTTCGGAGCATTCGGATCACACAGCCATGATGCGACACGGTGCTGACCGCCGACATCATACATCGGTGGTTCTTCACGGTAGTCGATCTTCAGCGCATACGGATTTCGCGGAGCGAAAGCATCACCCTTGATCTCTTCCATGAGATTAGGCGGAGTGCCCGGGATCGCGAAGAGTCTGTCTGAATCAGTATCGACATCCGGCATGGAACTCAAAAGTCCCCAGGTATAAGGATGCCTTGGATCGTAGAAGACTTCGTTGATGTTGCCTTTCTCGACGATCCTGCCGGCATACATGACTGCTACATAATCCGCGACCTTGGCAACGACGCCCAGGTCATGGGTGATGTAGATGACGGAAATATTCTTCTTGAGCTGGATCTCCTTGATCTTCTCAAGGATCTTGGCCTGGATCGTGACATCCAGCGCCGTCGTCGGCTCATCACAGATCAGGATATCCGGGTCACAGGCCATCGCGATCGCGATGACGACACGCTGACGCATACCGCCTGAAAGCTCATGCGGATACTGTCTGAATGTCTTGGCCGGCTCGGAGATACCTACTTCATCGAGCAGCTGCAGAGCCCTGTCAGCCGCTTCCTTCTTGGAGACCTCCTCATGCTCGAGGATCGGTTCCATGATCTGCTTTCCTATCTGCATGGTCGGATCCAGAGAAGTCATCGGATCCTGGAAGACCATCGCAATGTGCTTGCCGCACAGTTTGTAACGGATATCTTTCTGGGACATCTTCACCAGATCATATTCGTGTTCTACGCCATCTTTATCCTTGCACTTGTACATGATGGATCCTGAATCGATCATGCCGTTGGAATCAAGGATACCCATCATCGTCTTGACCGTTACGGATTTGCCGGAACCGGACTCGCCGACGATGGCGATCGTCTCACCCTGGAAAAGGTCGAGACGTACACCTCTGATCGCTCTGACTGTCCCGAAATTAGTCTTGAACGATATGTTGAGGTCTCTGATCGAAAGTACTCTTTCGTTTTTATCTCTTTTGAACTTTGCCATAACGTCACCTACTTGTTGAGCATCTTAGGATCGAATGCATCCCTTAATCCATCCGCGAAAAGGTTGAAGCAAAGCATCAGGATACCCAGCACGACAACGGGGATCAGCAGGATATGCGGATAGGTAGTCATAGATTTATAGCCGTCCGAGACCAGTGAACCCAGTGAAGCCAGCGGAGCCGGAACACCGAGACCCAGGAAGGACAGATAAGCCTCAAGGAAGATCGCGCTCGGGATCGAGAACATCGAAGTGATGATGACCTGACCGAAGATGTTAGGCAGTACTTCCTTGAAGATCAGACGGAATTTTGAAGCACCCAAAGTCGTCGAAGCCAGGATGTATTCCTGTTCCTTGACTTTCAAGACCTGCGCACGGGCGATCCTTTCCATGCCGATCCAGCCGGTCAGGACCAGCGAGAAGACGATGGAAGAAATACCCGGTTTAAGTACGAGACCCAGCAGGGTAACGACGACCAGCGTCGGGATACCGTTGAGGATCTCGGCGAAACGCTGCAGATAAAGGTCGACACGTCCGCCGATGAAACCGGAGACCAGACCGTAGACCATACCGATACAGATATCGACGACAACTGCGGCAAAAGCGATGACCAGGGAGACTCTGGTACCGGCCCAGACACGGGTAAAGATATCTCTGCCCTGGGTATCCGTACCGAACCAGTAATAGACATCTTTGACGCCTTTGGCAGCATACTGATCGTTGCCCTTGAAATAACCTTTGGCAATACCGATCTTCTCTAAACCCGGGATCCTTGGCACCAGACACTCATGTCCGTGCTGAATGGATTTGTAGGTATGAGGATTCATACTCGGTCCGACCAGCGCAAAGAAGATGATGATCAGGATGATCACTGCACCGATCAGAGCACCCTTGTTTTTAGAGAAGTTGCCCCAGACATCCTTCCAGTAGGAAGAAGCCTTGTAGGTCTTGTCTATGAGCTTCTCACCACGCTCATGAGCAAACTGGAAATCGTCATTAAGAAATTCATGATTGTTTATCTCGCTCATCTCTTAACCCTCCTTGCTTACTCTGATACGCGGATCGATGACACCGTAAAGGATATCGACCACCAGCATCACGGCGATATACATAACTGAATAGATGAATGAACAGGCGATCGTCACGTTGTAGTCATTCTGCTGGATACCGCTGATCATCAGTAAACCGATACCCGGAATACCGAAGATCCTTTCGATGACGGATGAACCTGTCAGCAGGTTGACCAGTAACGGTCCCATGACAGTGATGATCGGGATCAGTGTGTTACGAAGTGCATGTCTGATGATCATCTTGTAGTCTTTGATACCTTTGGACTGAGCCAGAAGGATATAATCTGAATTCAGAACATCGATCATTTCCGATCTCGTGAAACGCGCGATATTGGCTGTCGGTGAGACCGAAAGAGCCAGGGCCGGTAAGATCAGTGATCTGAAAGGCATCGTCTGATTATACAGGATCGGCAGCAGTTTCATCTTGTAGGCCACATAGTAGCACAGCAACAGTGCGCAAACATAGGAAGGCACACTGACACCGATGACGGAGATGACTGAACAAAGGTTGTCTATCCAGCTGTTATGGTTAAGCGCCGCCAGGATACCTAAAAGCAGACCCATGATCGTTCCGAAGATCATAGCCATGGCACCGACAGCGATCGAAATACCCAAACGCCCTTTAATCATGTCGCTGATCGCGAAATTCTTGTTGATAGCATAAGAAACACCCAGGTCGCCGGTAAGCATGTTCTTGAGATAAAGCAGGAACCTTACGATCAGCGGTTTATCCAGTCCGTATTTCTTATAAAGCAAAGCAAGCTGAGCTTCCGTCAGCTTTTCATCATTAAAAGGTGTTCCCGGCATCAGGTCCATCAGCAGGAACAGGACAAGTATGATGACCAGCAGTGTGGCTATACTGATCAGAACTCTTTTCATTATATATTTCTTCATAGCCTCAATCCTTTCATAAAACAATAGAGCGATCAAGCATCACTCAACCGCTCTACTGTCTTAGATTTTTTAGTCTTTAATTATCTGTTGACCTGAATGTGACGGTAGCTGTCAACTGCAGCAGAGTGGAATTCGATTCCGGTAACTGCCGGGTTGATGATCATAGCGCCACCAGCCTGGAATACAGGAACAACAGCAGCGTCAGTCTTGACCAGCTGTACTTCAGCAGCGAGGAAGTCTTTCCATCTTACATCAGCATCAGTAGCGCCTGCGCCACCTTCGGCATCAGCGACCAGTGCATCGTAATCAGCAGAATTGTAACCACCATCGTTGTTGGAAGAGTTGGTCGAAACAAACAGATCCATGTAAGTCTGAGGATCACCGTAGTCAGGACCCCAACGAGTCAGCATGACATCGTAATCATGGTCATTGGCATTGCCGGCCAGATCGAGACGTTCTTTCTTTGGTTTACCGTTAAGATTTACAGTGAAACCGACCTGTTCGAGATAGTACTGGATCTGCTCAGCAGCCTTGATGATAGAGTCACCTTCGTCTGTACCATATAACAGTTCGAATGTTACATCGTGACCGAGTTCAGCAACAGCAGCTGCATAGTATTCCTTAGCCTTGTCGACATCGTAAGCTACAACAGCACCTGCATCATCACGGAAGTCTTTTCCGGTTGAAGGATTAGAAGCCAGTCCGATAGGAATGATACCGTTGGCAGCTACTGAACCATCGTTCAGAACTCTGGCGATCTCATCTCTGTCGATCGCATACAGGATAGCCTGTCTGACATTGGCGTTAGCCAGATTTGCAGCACCATCACGTTCATGAACGTTGTTGCCCATGTTGATTGACAGATAGTACATATAACCTGTCAGCTTGTTGATGAAGCCTGCAACATCCTTGTTGGCATCGACCTGTTCACCTGATAAGGTAACGTTGTCGAGGTTGCCGCTTTCATATTCCATCAGAGCAGTCTGAGTATCAGTGATCTCACGGAAGACGACCTTCTCAGCATACTTCTCAGCATATTCAGCAGCATTCCAGTAATTAGGATTCAGTTCGAATTCGAATGAGTAACCTGAAGTCCAGGAAGTCATTACGTACGGACCGTTGAACAGCAGATCGTTTGGTGTAAGTGAATACTGATCGCCCTTTTCTTCAACGAACTTCTGGTTCATCGGGAAGAATGAAGGGAATGCAGTCAGAGCAAGGAAGAATCCGGTTGGAGCACCTAATGTGACTTTGAAAGTCTTGTCATCGACTGCTTCATATGATTCAACACATGCAGTTTCAAGGATCCAGCTATAGTCTGATGCTGTATCAGGATCGACCAGTCTGTTCCAGCCATAGACGAAGTCATTTGCTGTTACAGGATCGCCGTTTGACCAGTTGGCATCATCACGGATCTTGAAGGTATAAACCAGACCATCATCACTCATCTCATATGATTCAGCCATATCAGGAAGCGGATTACCATTGGCATCCAGTTCCATAAGACCGGAGATAATCATCGTCTGAGCGATAAATGAAGTACCATCAGTTGCGATATGATGGTCCATCGAAATGATCGGAGTCGGAGCCTGTACTGTTACTGTTCTGACAGTTGCGTCGGAACCGCCACCGCCGTTACCGCCGTTACCGCCTGAGCAACCTACAAGCAGCAGTAATACCATAATAAGCGAAAATAATTTTTTCATTACAATATTCCTCCTTGTAATGAAATTATAATAAATCAATTGAAAACGCTTGTCAATTTAAATGTAAATTATTTTACATTTTATGAAAAATTTTTCATTAATTATTGGGCTCAAAAAAGACCAGGGTACCGGTCTTGCTTATTCCATACTGTCATTATAGATAAGATGAGATGCTCGGCCCTTCTTCTTGACCTGATACAGAGCCCTGTCAGCTGCTGAATACAGCTTCTCGAATTCATCGCCGTGATCAGGACAGATCGCCGCTCCGATCGACAGAGTCACATTCTGCTTCATCCTGTCATCGAAGATCTTCTCCTTCATCCCGTCTTCCAGATGCCCGATCAGCTTTTCAACTGTTTCCTCATTTTCAATCCCTCTGAGGAAGACTGTGAACTCATCACCGCCGATCCTGCCGCAGACATCCATGCCCTTGAAACATTCGTGCAGGAGTTCGCCGATACCGGCCAGCACCTTGTCACCGACATCGTGTCCGTAAGTATCGTTGATGAACTTGAAATGATCCACATCGATCATCATCATGGCACTTCTCCGTCCATGTTTCCTGTCTTCTTCGATCGCCTTCATGATCAGATCCTGGGTCGCTGCACGGTTATACAGACCGGTCAGCTGATCAGTCGTCGATTTCTTTTCCAGTTCCAGCTTCAGCAGTTCCTTCTCTGTCACATCGTTGATCAGCGAGATGATACCGCTGACGTTGCCTTCATCATCAAAGACCGGTTCCTTGATCAGTTCCAGATATTCTCTCATCCCATCAGCTTTCTCTTCGATGACATAGGTCGTCCCCTTGCCGGTCCTTAAAAGCACCTTATCCGACTCCATCGCCTTCAGGGCATTCTCCTTGTCCTTGCGGATCTCGACGTCCGTCTTGCCTCTGATCGTCCAGCCCGGATCTTGCGCATGTTCAAGATGGTGCCAGTAATGGGTCGCAAAGACATAGCGTCCTTCCTTATCTTTCAAATAGATGTTGGAAGGCAGCTGTTTCAGCATCTTTTCGATCTCCGAGAAAGTCAGGGAGTCTTTGGATCTGACCGCATTGCTGATCCGCCTCAGGACCAGTTTTATCTCACAAGGTAAGACGATGATATCGGAAACCCCTCTCTCGATCGCCTCAGAGTCTTCCTTCTTCAACTCTCTTTTTGAGAAAGCGATAACCGGAACATCCGCATAGAACGGATCAAGATCAAGTTTCTTCAGGAAGGCGTAGTCACTGTTTTCACAATGATCCAGATCTGTCACGACTGCTGCCGTCTTTTCTCTTTCATTCCTCAAAACGGAAATGATCTTATCCTCATCTTCGCAGAAAAACAGTTCAAAAGACTCCTCCAGCTGTTTGAGGAAGTCTTCATTCAGATAATTTTCTTTACCGATAAACAACAATCTCTTACGGTTCATTTCTTCATATATATTATAGATCACATCCAGATCTTTAACGATATCTGTTTTTCTGTCTTCCTTCAATTTGTTTCACTCTTTTAAAGCTTTTTCCCTTATAATTATTTACTGATGGTAAAAAACGAAAACAGAGAGAAACAGCAGAAGAAAATGATCATCATCCTGAGCATTTTTCTTTTTGTGGCCACGGTCTATCTGATCGGTCTGATCCGCTTCAGTTCAGTTTTCCTGCCTCACTCGGTGATCGACGGGATCGATGTCTCCGGCATGGATATCAGTAAATCCAATGAAGCTCTGGCCGATCTGAGGCCTACCTTAACGGTCATTCAGAGAAGCTCTGACGGTCAGACCGATATCGAACAGGAACTGGATCTCAGAACATTGTCAGCCGATCTCAGTTACGACGCTTCTGCCTTGCTGAAGGCACAGGATGTATCGCTGTGGTTCCTGGATCTGGGCAAGGAGAAAACCTACTGTCATAACAAGATATCTGCTCCCCTGGACAGTGGCAGGATCAGTGAACTTCTTAATGATCTCTACTGTACGAAACAGGAAAATATCGTCAGACCTGAGGATGCCCATCTGGATATCATCGACGGACAGATAAGTCTGATCAAAGAAAACGACGGATCATATATCGACGAAGATATAGCGAAGCAGCTGACAACGAAAGCCCTGCAAGATTATTCCGAAAGTCTCGAGAACGGAACGGTGGATCTGCGTCCCTATTATGAAAAAGCGACGATCACTGCTGACGATCCTTCCTTTGAAGAAAAGAAGAAAGAACTGGAAGATGTGATCGATAAAAACATCACGATCGATATATCTGATTCAGTATCTGAATCCATCAGTAAAGACGAACTGTGCAGACTGCTGAAAGTGGAAGGCAGTGAAGCGAGTGTGGATACCGATGAACTCAACACCTATATCAACGATCTGGCTGCCCAATACGATGTCTCATCCCGTTACATCGACAAGGCCAATCTCAAAAGCATTCTTAATGAAGACCTGCTGGAAACAACAGATGCATCCATCAGTGTGAACTGGATTGATAAAGTCGAAAAGAAGATCGAAGTGAAGATCTCCGAACAGAAACTTTACTATTATGAGAACGGTGAACTCATGCTGGAATCACCGGTCGTGACCGGAAACGGTGATATCACCGATGCCACACCGACAGGAGATTTTGCCGTCAGAAAGAAAGCGAACGACTCAACGCTCCTCGGTGCCGGCTATGTCGAACACGTCGACTACTGGATCGGCTTCGATGAATCCGGACGCGTCTACGGTTTCCATGATGCCTCCTGGCGAAATGAATTCGGCGGTGATATCTATCTCTATGATCCTTCAAGAGGCTGTGTCAACATGCCTACCGATAAAGTAGCTCAGCTGTTTGAGATGGCCGATATCGGTACTGCCGTCCATATCAGCGAATAATTCATTCAATACAGTACAAAGGCCAGTTAAGCTGGCCTTTGATGTTTATTGTTTATTCAGCTGATCAGAATTGATCGGGAAATTGAAATAAGTATCAGGATACGGTTCATCCTTCAGGGTGAAATGCCACCATTCCTCGTCCAGCGGATTGAATCCGTGAGCCAGCATCGCTTCCCTTAAGATCATCCTGTTATTGTACTGTTCCTCAGTGATGTCTTTGTAGTCAGGATGTGACAGTTCTCCGAAATAATCGAATGTTCCGCCCATATCCAGCTCCTTGCCGGTCGCCATATCGAACAGTGTAAGATCGACGGTCGAGCCTCTGCTGTGACCGGATTTCTCCAAGATATAGCCCTGTTTAAAGAGGACGGATTTATCAAGTTCCGGATAGAAGTATTCCTTCATCGCTGTGTCGGCAGTCTTTGACCATCTGACGAAGTGATCGACTGCTTTCTGCGGACGATAGGCATCATAGATCTTCAGACGATAGCCCTTAGCCATGACTTCATCAGAGACCTGCTTCAATGCTGCTGCAGCTTCCTTGGTCAAAAATGCCAGTGGTTCCTCATATCCGTCGATCCTCTCACCGACAAAGTTATAAGTCGAATAGTAGCGGATCTCCAGTATGGCATCAGGAACAGCTTCAGACAGAAGGACGAAACCAGAACTGTCTTCTTCCGGTCTGATCTCAACAACAGGTTCTTCCGGCTTGTCTTCCTGAGGTTTCGGGATCTCCCCGTTACTGTAGACATAGAAAGTCAGATCACGGCTGTGACGGATATCATCAAAGACGGAATTGTCCTGATCGATGACCTGTTTTCCGCTGGCGATGACTTCCACCTGATCACCGGTAACGACTTTGTAGGTCGTCTGTCTTTCATTCTCCAGACCCTTATCAAAGACGACAGTCATATTACGGTCATAGTTAGCGCTCTTGAAATGTTCATCGAGCTGTTTGATGTATTCAGCATCCGGATCAGCTTCATCGAATCGGTATTCTTCTTCAAACAGATTCTCGCTGCTTCCGTCTTTAAAGAACAGTTCCTGTTTGCGGCTGTTGATGACATTGGTCTTTGAATCGAGCAGATAAGTCTCCTCGATATGATCGGCATTCGGTCTGGTCGTACCTTCAGGCAGACCGAGTCTGACCTTGAGGATCGTGAATGAATCAGTATAGGTCACATTCTCCGGAACCATCTCTTCGATCTGCAGATCCTTCGTCAGATCCCAGATACTGCCATCCTCATTCTCATCCAGGACCAGATTCTGGACAAAGCTTCCGTCCTTGCGCAGTTCAAAAAGAAAATCCTTGCGCTTGATGCTGGCATAGAGCACATTTTCATCTCTGGCTTTCTCCACATAGTGTACTTCTGTCTTGTCGTCATAGATCGAATAACCGCTCATGTCATCGTTAAGCGACAGCAGATAGACACTTTCATGTACCTTCTTCAGCTCACTGGCCGTGTTGGCCTGCAGCATCTTCTGGAACACCTCGTATGCCGTGTCCTTCTTTTTGAAAAGCGTATCACATCCGCAGAGGATGGATACACAAAGAATGATCGTAACTATTTTTCTGATTCCTGTCATCACAAAACCTCGTTTCTCTATCAAATATTATAAACCTGAAACAAACATCATCTCTTCAGATATCCTCTCAACAGTGCCAGCATATCCGTAAATGCCCGGTAACAGTTCATGTCATCAAGATCCTCGGAAGAGATGCGGTAGAGTTCTTGCGCATCTTCGCTTTCCCTGAACTTTATCACGAACTTCTTGCCTTCCATCCCGTCACCCCTGTCATTGAGGTGCTTCTTCAGCTCATATCGCTCTACGATCTGTAAGGCCTCATCATAGGCATCATGATCGATCGGATAGCTCTTGCATACTTCGTTCTTCATGCCGCCATTGGTATACTCTTCCAGCATAACTTCCTTGTCATTTAATTTATATAGGACGATCTCATAGTACGGCATCTCGACTGGCGTACCAACAGTCTTCTCATAATAATCGATCAGGACCGTCTTGTTTCCCGAAACAGAGTCATCCGTACTGATCTGAATATCAGTCAGCTCATCACTTATCTGATAGCCGCAGATCGGACATTTCGTTTCACTTCCTTCAAGCTTAGTCCCACATTCCGGACAGAATTTCATTTCATTGACCTCCCAGTTTTTCACGCCAGTCTTCTATAAGCATCTCCAGGCTGCAGCGGACATTGGCCGGTGAACTGGATTCCAGTTCGATCGCCTTCATTCCCGTCTTTTCCTCAAGATACTTCTTGTAATATTTTTCAGCCGTTCTCCCGTTCACGTATATCTTTTCGATCTTACTTTTCTTAAGTATCTTTCCGATATCGTTGGTTCTGATATTGCTTATCGAAGAATCAGCTGATCCTTTTATATCACATGATCCGATCACATCCCATACGGCGATCCCGTTACGCAGAAGAAAATCTTTCTTTTCCGGAATGCTTTGGGGTATTTCCTCACCGTACAGATGTGCCATGATCTTCCAGAAACGGTTCTGCGGATGTCCGTAGAAGAACTTCATTTCCCGTGACTTCACCGAAGGAAAACTGCCCAGGATCAGGATCCGGGAGTTCTCATCATAGACCGGCTGGATATTGTGTATCGGCATATCTACCTATATTAAACGCTACCTTAAACATAATATCAATCGTAGCGTTTCAGGCGTGTTAAGATAAGGACAGTAACACAAGGAGACACCATGGATAAAAACTGGTCAGACAAGAATAAACAGATGCAGAAACTGCTTGCCAGAGAGAAGACTTTCAAAGAAGGGATCAGCACCCTTCTTGAGCTGAGGGAAGAACTGTTCAGCCAGATCACCCAGATCGTGATGACCTATCCGAAGCAAGCTTTCTGTCAGATGCCCTATCCCAAAGCCAGCGGTTTTCACAACAAGACTCTAGCCTACTCGATCTGGCACATCTTCAGGATCGAAGACATCGTCGCTCATGAAATGATAGCCGAAGACAGGCAGATCCTGTTTTCAAAGAAATACGATAAGTCGATCGGTTCACCGATCATCACGACCGGAAACGAACTGGCAGGAGATGAGATCGTTGAATTCTCTAAAAAGCTGAACATCACAAAACTCTATAAATATGCCAGCAATGCGAAAGATTCCACTGACAGGATCCTGCAGAAACTGGAATATCCTGATCTGAAGAGAAGATTCGATGAAGATATGTACAGGAAACTGCAGGAAAGCGGCTGTATCAGCAGTGATGAAAAGGCCAGCAATCTGATCGACTACTGGTGCTCGAAAGATGTCGAAGGACTGATCAGAATGCCATTCTCCCGTCACTGGATCATGCATATCGAAGCGATGCTTCGCATCGCCAGCAGAATCCGGCAGCTGGCCCGTAAAGGCATTGATCCGATCGCTTATTGCGGACTGTCATGCGATCACTGTTTTCTTGGTCTGTATTGTGGATCCTGCCGTACAGATTACAACGTCTGTTCCAATGCGACCATGTCGCCTGACGGTGTCTGTCCTAATGTAAAATGCTGCAGAGAAAAAGGATATGACGGCTGCTATGAATGCGAAGAACTGGAAAGCTGTCAAAAAGGCTTCTATGTCCCGTCAAACGACGGAGCCAATGCCGCCAAGGCTCATTGCCTGTATATAAGAAAATATGGCAAGAAAGAACTGCTGAAAGTCCAGGACCGTCTCCATAAGAAATTTGATTTCGAAAAGACTCAGGAGATCCTGGGACAGGACCTCAAAGAAGGCTTAAAGATACTGGAAAACAACTGATACTTAAAAACCGATCTATGTCATATGAAGATCGGTTTTTGTTTAATTCAGTTTTTTGTTCTGTTCCCTGATGAATTCATCCCAGCAGTTCTCCCAGGCTTTCATCAGTCTGTTTCTCTCTGTTTCTGACAGACCACTGTAGATTATCGAATTGCGGCAGAGTGCTTTTATATCACCGAGATTGAGATCCCAGCACAGGATCGCCGAATAGAAATCATCGACCATCGGCGCCCTGGCCATGAACAGCCCGTCATCCGAACATAAGACGATCGGAATACCGCTGATCATATACTGCAGACCCGGATGAAGTCGCAGATCCCTGACATAACCCAGACGGTAATTGCTCATCAGACAGACTTCGACCGCGATATGCTTACCGGCATATTCTTTCATCAGCTGCGGAAAACGATACATATTCAGCGCATGGCCGGCCCGGCGGGTCTTCATGATGTAGGCATCGACCACACTGTTATTGTCTCTTCTCAAGCTTTCTCCGCAATGCAGATACAGTTTAAGACCACTGTCTCTTACTTCGTCAGACATCAGAAATTCAGCGAAATCACCTAACGGCTTGCTGACATCCTCTTCATTGGCCAGATCGAGACCGATGATGAAATCCTCAGCATTATCTGGATCGAAATCGTCTTTCACCAGTTTGCTGACACGGATATATGAACGCAATACCTCACATGATGATTCGACCGTAGTTCCCTCATCCTTGCCGGAACAGCCGATCAGTCTGACCAGGAAGTCCGGATGTTCCTTCTTTACTCTGTAATAAGCTTCACGGAGCGTGCGGATCCGGATCATATTCAAAACGTCATCTTCAACGCCCCAGTCTCTGACCTCCACCAGCATTACGCCCCTTTCGACACAGCTGCGGAAGCCCTCTTCCCAGATCTTCTCCATGATAGACACATCATTGTAGAAATCACCGGTCGCAGAGAACAGCTGTTCAAGTCTGGCCCAGTAGCCGTTCTCTTCTGTGCCGTCATTCATCACCAGCATCTGTCCCAGTTCTTTCTGGCTCAGGATCCCCTTGCCAAGTGCTTCATTGATGCTGATTGCATCTTCAGGAAGATCAGAGCTGAATTTCGTATACAACATACCTTTCGTATCACCGTTCAGACTGATATAGGCATATTCTTTTATGATCTGTTCAAAACGGTCATACGAGATCATCGTATTGTCATGCGCATGAAGATCGCCGCCCTTGGGAAGTGCGTAACAGAACTGATAAAGCTCAGTATGGATATCTTCTTCGTCATACCATTCAACGATCCCGTAAGGATCGTTAACCGTGTACAGAGCATCTGCTTCCTTCTTGATCCTGGTGAGCTTGTCATCCAGTTTCTTTTCTCCTTCAGAAAGTTCTTCACTGTATGGGATATCCGGTATGAATGTATTTTTTATCCGCTCGTATTTTTCTTTAAAGTCTTTTTCCATATCTGTTTCAATGATCTTATGATTTCATCGCCATTATATTTATTTACAGATAAATTGTCTATGTTGTCACTGATAGAACGCAAATAAAAATCACTGAAATTCAGTGACTTTGAGTGGACAATGGTGGACACTAATTCTGTCGGTGTTCGTGTAGACAGTAAAACTTAGGCACATGTTTACAATTGCAGTGTAGTTTATATACCTAAACATTCAGATCTGAAAAAAATATCTATACCAAAAGGTTATTTCATGGATTTCAAAGCTACGAAGTGTATCGATTTATTGTTGATAGTAACATGGGAATGATACCTGCTGCTACAACAGGATTCATACGAACTATTATGGATTGCGAGAAGATTTATGGCGAATCAATAATAGATAAAGAGTTCATAAGAAAAGTAATCAAAGATGCCAGAAGAATTGGAAGCGTCATGCTGGTTGACACCATGAAAGAAGACGAGATATATCAGATACTAATGGAGAAAACTAGCAGACGATTAACAAGCGCATGATTTAAATATATTCGGTAGTGAAAGAACTTTATGAAAACCAGGGTTTGAACATCCCTGATAGATTCTAGGAGACAAGAAACATGAAACGTGACATGGAATTATGCAGAAAAATCCTTTTTGCAATTGAAGAACAATATGTTGATTCTGCAATATATAACCTACAGATTAAAGGATATTCTCCAGAAGAAGTATCATATAACTCTGGTTTGTTATATGAAGCTGGTTTAATAGCGGATTATAAATCAAAAAACGCAGATAATCGATTGTATGCATTTGCCGTCGGGCATTTAACATGGGAAGGCCACGATTTCTTGTGTTCTCGTATCAGTAAAGCCGCTAATATTTTCCGATTTTAATTTTTCCAGAAAATTATTTTTCGATCTCCAGGATCTCCTGATCATAGAAATCTGATTGCTTTTGTAATTCTTCACAGAAGTTTTCATAGCCATATTGTTCACATAATGTCGGCTTTTCAGAAAACAGGTTGGTACCAAGACCCAGACGTTCACCATCGATGCTTACACCCAGGGCTGCCAATGTTGTTGGAAACATATCGATCGTTCCAAAGATGCGGTTGTCGGTTTTGTGGGGTGCAAGCGGGACGTTGATGAAACAGTTGTAGATGGTTCTAACATAGTTGGGATCGATGTTTTCCATAAAGCCCGCATCCATACTGAGATGATCGCCGCTGATGATGATCGTGGTATTTTCATAAAACGGCTGTTCCTTTATCCAGCTGATGAACTGTGCGATCTGTCTTGAGGAACAGGCCAGAGTATTGGCGTATGGCAGATCAAATTCATCTTTGCACAGCTCGCAATGATAACCGTTCGGAAAGTGAGTGTCGGCAGTTAAAAGAGTCAGATTGAACGGCTGATCAGTCTCTGCCAGGGTGAGCAGCTCTTCTCTGGCAAAAGCGAAGAGCTTCTGGTCCTCAAAACCCCACCAGGCTTCGTAATCCTGCTCAAGACGTCCGGCATTCTTAAGGGCATTGACATCCAGGATCTCATAGTCGCCGTGTTCATGGAAATAGACCTCCCGGCCATGAAAGATCGCATATGAACCAAGCAGAAGCTCCTGTCTGTAGCCTTCATTTTTCAGGATGTCACCGATCGAAACAAGGCCCGGCAGAAAAGTTTCTTCCTTGCCATAGGCATCAGCTCCCAGATCGACCTTGACGATCATGCCCGAAGTCTGAGCGGTCATCGCCGCTACCGTCCAGGTCGTTCCCGGTAAGGACAGAGCTCCGCCAATAGTATCGGAATTGGAGAAATAGAGGTTTTCATCAGCCAGCTGTTTCAATTCCGGAATGCAGGGACCGGCGATCTTGAGCCCCATCTTTTCATCGGCATAGCTGTTTTCCATCGATTCCAGGAATATGTAGATCAGATTGCGTTTTTCCTTCGGAAAATGCAGGATCTCCGGATCGGCTTTGACATAGTTATCCTCAATAAAGTCGGATTCCGTAACGGTATTTTTCATAAAACGGAAGGCATCGACATGAAGACCGAGTAGAATAAGACCGAAGATCAGAAATGCTGCAGCATAAACCAAGAGGTCTTTTTTACTGGCATAGCGCCAGTAAAGATACAGCAAAAGCAGCGTCAGGAAAAACGGCAGGACGATAAGCCAGAGGATTGCACTGCCTAAAAGTGATGGCTGTATGCCCTCAGTCGGCGCTTTCAATTGAAAAAGAACCTCATCGAGGTGGATCTGGGCATATTCATGATTAAGCCACAGCGTCAGACAAAGGATGAAGTCCGCCAGAAGCAGGATGATCATCGTGATCTTATTTTTACGGAAAAAAGTTTTCAGATCCATATATCAGCCTGCCATGATTTACCTCGAGATAGATGCGATATACACAAATAATTCTACACAAATTGTGTAAAAATGTCATAAAACAATAAAAAAAGGCTTATTTAAGCCTTCGTTTGTAAATGGTGGACACTAACACAGATATCATTCTGGTATCCACATTATACCGGGTGCATATTCGCTTAAATATGGCATAATCTGAGATCAAATTAAACCAGCAGATGTATTTCAATGTACGTCAATGAATATGAATGCATCTGTTTTTTATTCTGTTTTCCACGGATTTTCCACGGATATGCGATTTACAACTTATGAATAATAATTTATTTCATCGAATATTCCACTAACATGTTTTTTAAATTATGGTACACTAATTCAATTTCTGTATTTAAATCATTTATATATTCTTTACTAACAGATATAAGCATTTCGTTTTTTATAGATGAATTATCCTCATCAAAAACGAATTGTATTTTTTCGTATTTAAGTTTGTGGATGATTAAATTGAAAAAACTTCTTAAATAATCTTGATTTTCGTTAGTGAAGTCTAAAAAGTAGTCATTGTCATCTATCCGACAATAAAGAACTTCTTTGTTATCATTCATTCTAAGGTCTACTTTAATATTTGTTGTATTCTCCATATGTTAATCCTCTTTCTATAAAAGCCGCATGCCCTCCTTCACATATTTTTAAACATGCTTCACTCCAAGATATCTTGTCGTTTTCATCATCAACATTTATCATATATTCTTCAAAACTATTCCCTATGTAAGTTTTATATGAGCCTGGTCCTGCTTCTTCCCGAAAGATACTTAAATATGGAGATGATCTAACAACAACATTTGGATCGTGTGTAACAATAACTATTATTTTATGTTCATTTGTTTTTCTTTTCATTTCAGGTAACAGCACATCATTGACATAATCCGCTCCCATACCGCTTTCTGCTTCATCTAGAATGATAGCATCACATTCTTGATCCATTAGAACATGTTGAACTAGTAAAATAGATTGTTCTCCATTCGATGGTTTATAATCATCAGAAAAATCTGTTAGAAGAATATTTGAGTAATTAACAAAATCTTTCAAAGAGTGAATGTTTTTTTCATATACAAATCGTTTAAAGTCAGGTATTGCTTTAGACAACATATTAGTCAATGCATTATCTCTTATTCTCCTTACATGCCCCATAAAGTCTTTAAAATCTTTTTGGGTTTTTCCATAAATATAATTTCTTTTTGTCCATTTATTGTTTTTTGATGAACGTTGGTCAAGAACGCCTATATATGTTGCTCTTTGTATTATTCCTTTAGTAGGCAATTTCCCAAGGATTTGTTTTGGCAATTCGATTTGGTTTTGTGATGCTTTAATTATCTTTTCAGTATCTATCATAATCCTTAAATAATCATTAAAAACATTCAGCAACCCCGTACCATTTGGCCTGACTGGCACACCTTGTTTTAGAGCAAGCTTGTTTTTAATATTATCAATACTAAACTTTTCGAGTTTTAAAGCTTCAAATTCGATCCATTGGTTTATAAACCTTTTTATCAATTCTTGCCGTAGTTTAATTAGCAGATTTTCTAAATAACTTGCCTCAGTTTTATTCAATACGTTA
Organism: Erysipelotrichaceae bacterium; assembly: GCA_017432005.1. Classification (GTDB taxonomy): domain Bacteria; phylum Bacillota_I; class Bacilli_A; order Erysipelotrichales; family Erysipelotrichaceae; genus Colivicinus. Next base: position 44,993 of record JAFRKA010000014.1, on the reverse strand, counting down.
TAAGAATCGATATTTAATACAGTTGAGATGCTTTTAAGTTCGTCGTCCAACTGTTTTTTGTTGTTATTGATTTCAATTGAAGATATATTATTATTAAATCTCGCTTTTGAAATCTGTAAATGTTCAATTTGCGATCGTTTCCTTGCGTACTCGAAATAACTCTTATATTCTATCAAAGATGTTATTTTGTTAGCTAAATCAACAGAAAGATCTTTTATCTCGGATTCGCAAAAATTACTGCCCAGTAAATCTATTTCCTCATTGGATGGAACGTGATCAACAATTTTTATAAAATCTTCAGATTTTTGTTCAACATAGAAAGAAGAAACTTTAAGATGAGCTTTGGTCAATTCTTTTTCGATTTCATGCAAAATATCGGTTTTCCCAGTGGCCTTTTCTCCAAATATCACATTAAAATCCTTATAAATTTGAAGATTTAGTTTTAGGTCATTATACGGTTCAATTGTTATATTAATTGGTTCTTTTTTATCTAAATACGATTTAAGCAAAACTGTATCAGGATGTTTATTAATCATCCTAATAAAGGTATCAAAAGATTCAATATTGAATATAAGTTCTGGTAATATGTCCGGACTATAGTTTTTCCAGTCTTTAACATCCGATCCAAACCAGCAAGCACTTTTTTGATCGCCATTAAGTATTATTCCTGCTCTACGAATATCAGACGGTTCTAAAACAACAGCATTTTCACTTGTTATATGTTTTTCTAAGTAAACCACATCTTCCATATTTAAAGATGGTGTTTTTTTATAATGACATGCTACAAAACACTTTTCTAATTGATTTATTAGGTTGATTAGATCTTTTATGTCGACAGCAACTTTGTTTAAATCCCCTTTGCATAATTCTTTTATTTTTTGATCAAATAGCTTAGCTTTATCTGGTGAAACAACAACAATAACATGTCCGTGATTCTTTTTCTTTCCTATATTTGAGTTAACATCCAATTCAACTCCAGGCCATATTATTAGACTGTTACCAGCAAGAGACACTGCTTCATGGTACTGTTCCAAACAAAACGAGTTGTGATTTGTTATTGCGGCGATTTTAACATTGGACTCTTTTAATATTGAGACAAGGTGTTCTGCAGATATTTCTCTACCTTCGTCGCCGTTTTTAATACATTTTGTATGACAATGCAAATCTATTTTCATAAGTTTATCCCCTTATATAATAAACTATCTATTATTCTATTTATCGTGGTATCTATAATATGGGCATCCACTTCCTGCCGATCTAGAACAAATAGACGCTTTCCATCTATTCCCACATACAGAACAAATCCAATATGCTTTTTTAGCGGTTCGAACAGGGAGTTTTTTTGGATCTAGCCCTAACATATTATTCTTTTCGTAATCCCATTCCTTCATCAAATCAGGTTTAAGTATTGCTAAATCGTTTTTTCCTGTAACAACTGCCTTGCCTGCACAATATGGGCACCCTCTTCCATGAATTCTATGATTAATTGTTGTACTCCAAGAGTATTCACATTTCTTACATATCCAATTGGCTTTTTTACCACTTCCAGGAGTTATAGAATATGGGTCTAATCCAATTTTACTATTCTTTTCAAAATCCCATTCTTCCAGAAGTTCTGGATATAGCGATGCCAAACTGCCGTTCTTTTTTACTAGACTGCGAACTCGCTTCGCTCCCCCACGTTTTTTAGCACATACCGGGCAACCGTTTTTATCTTCACCAGTTCTATCTCCGATTGCGGCTTTCCATTTGTGCCCGCAGTCTTTACATTTCCATCCAACCCTTTCATTTGAATGTGGCGGGAAGTTTTCAGGAATCAACGGATAGTTTTCCTTATAATCCCATTCCGCTGCAATTTCAGGGAATTCAGATGCTAAAGACACCTTCTTATTATTCAAATAACTAAGTATCTCATTGCGATCTCTGCGAACATCTGGTACCACATTTTTGCCAAGATGATAGCAGAGCTTGTTAATTGCCCAGTTCAAGTATTTATCACTCGCATCTGGTATTTCGATTTTGTGATCGCACATTGTGATCGGTGTATATCTTGACATTTCTCTTATTCGAATCAGAATGATTCCGTTCTCTTTGCAGATTTTATATTTCTTTGCATCACGGATCTGATTCTTTGAATCCGAATGATATGTTTTTCCGTCATATTCTATTCCAACTTTTATTGTAGGGATGTAAATATCCAGTTCCATTGAAGATTTGAAAATATCTTTATATGAACTTATTGCATCTGGAAAAACCTGTTTGATGTAATAAAAAATAGCTTGTTCAGGGAAGGATGTTCTAAGGGAATCGGAGCATTCTGGACATCCACGTCCTGCATTTCTGTTACATATTTGCGCCTCCCATTCGTGTCCAAAAGAACATTTCCACCATACCTTTTTTCCACTTGATGGAGTGACGTCTGAAGGAGTGAGATCACCGTTTTTTGTAGGGTGCCACTCCTTGGCAAGATCCGGGTTAATTGTTGCGAGGTCATTGAAGCCATATAATACTTTCTTGTTTGAACAATAAGGACAGCTAACGCCTGTTACACGAGATTTAATCTGAGCTTCCCACTCATGTCCTTTGTCACAGATCCACCATGCCTTTTTATGAGTTCCTGGCATCACTTCTGAAGGTTTTAATTTGTTCTTGGTTGGATGCCATTGCTTTGCAAGTTCCGGATATAATGTTTCCAGATCGGTTTCACCAGGAATAAGCAATTGGTGAGCACAATATGGGCATCCATTCATATGTCCTTTTCTGGTTCGGTTGCTAATAGAAGAATACCAGGAATGGCCTTCGTTACATTTCCACCATGCTTTGGTGTGACTGCTAATACCTAAAGAAAACGGATCAAGAGATAGAGTGTCATTCTTCTCGTAATCCCATTCTTTCATAAGAATCGTATTTTCTCCGATCACTTGTTTTGGCTTAGTAGGCATTTTGATTAATCGTTTATAAGATAATAAAATATGTAGTCTATTTATCTATTCAGTAATTTCTATGTTACTCGAAGCGATACCTTTTACTGCTCCCTGAACAGCTGCAGAAATTATTGCAGAGGCGACTTCCTTGATGATATCTAAAGTCATAGGAAGCACTTTACCTTTGATTATTGATTTGGTTTTATTCCAGATTGTATCTTCCCGAATTTTATCTAAAAAATCGTGACCTTCCCATGTTAAATGTCCGACGGCAAAAGAATATAAATGATCATCTGCGTTTTGTGATTTGTATGCCGAAATTAAACCTGCTTCATATAATAAACCCGAGTTGTATGATACTTCTTTCGGCGAATACCCTTCAATTTTAAGATTGTAAATTGAAGCATCGATATACTGTTTTTCAATTGCAAATAGTATTTTCCTACACAATTCCATGTCACGTTTCATTATTCCAATCTCCTACAGTTCATTCAATTTATCCATTTGACAACCTTCTTTTAATCTTGTCCATCAGTATTAGATTTATTTCATCTTCTCCCATAGTATCAACTAACATAACACTTCCTATTTTTCTAGCGTCTTTTACAATTTCACGAATAAGCTTTTGATCGATTATATCTTTCCCGTAAGTTTCTTCACATTCAATAATAGATTTTATAAACCCTTTTGAAACTTCTGGTATCAATCCCATGCTTCTATCAACGAAAAATCTGTATATTTCATAATTCTGTATTCCTTCAAACAATCTTCTGCAATACTTATATTTTTCATTACCCTTTTCATCTACTGAAACCATAATTCTAAAAAACGACCTAGAAACTACACCGAGCATCAATGACCTTTTTGTGTCATTGCCAAGCCACCATTTTCTAATAATCTGTGCGCTGGTAATCTTTATACTATGTTGAGCTTGTTTATATGCTTTTTCAAAAGTTATCCATGCCCAAAATCTACTATTGCAAAGAATGTATCGTGGAAGTTCATTCAGATGATCATATAGAATGATACCGTTATTATAAGCAACCTCGCCATAATCAACGTCATCAGCTAATTCAAAGTCTTCAATAGTGTATTTCTTTTCTTCATAAGGCTCAAAACCCAAAAAAGATTCTAACCAGGTGGAATCAGAAGGGTGGTTAATGATGTTTTCATATACTTCCTTATAATTCTTCTGAAGGGTTTTATATGCTTCTTCGGTCATCATCTTGATATTAATCAACACTATCATCACCTCCGTTTAATCCGATTGTAAATCCAAATATCTGATCTACAGCTTTTGTAACAGGATTGTTCAATACCATTTGAGATTCCAAGTTGGTATTCATCTTGATAAAAACATCATCGGTCAGCTCTTCACCATGATAATTCTTGTATGCTGCAGCGAAAGAATTGAACCATCTGTAATCTATTTTGAGAATATCAACAGACGGATCATTCCTCTGCAAACAGGATAGTGCATATCCCAAAGCCGGAATTGCTATAACAGAAAAATACAGACTTTCGAATTTGGAGATACGCTTTGTCTTATCGTATTCATTCCATTCTTTCTCCGGAAGACATATGGTGATCTTATCAGAATCATATTCGACTCGCATCGTGCCATCCGTGATATTCTTGTCCTTTATTACAAGGAAAATTGATTTTTGCTTATTATCTTCAAAATCATCAAAGTCGATAGTATTTACAAAACCGTCATCAGCTGCCAGGATATCGTGCTTTTCAATCGTAAATGAGATATCTTCGTAACCGTTCAAGAAATCATCAGACTGATAATCATTTATTTCTTCCTTTGCTGCAACGAACGCCGAAACATTGACTTTATTGTTCAGATCAGTCAAAGGAATTGCAAGATCCATTCCTTCCAACGGGAGAACATACTTCCGCCGAAACATTGTACTTGGGCATTCGATAACACAAATGATCTCTGCTTTATCGTCTTTTATAAGCCTTATTAGCAATTCGCTATCTATGTCACAATGTAGATTATTCAGTTCGTAAAACTGCTTATCTTCAGATATGCCATCTTCATAAGAAAGCGAAAAGCTGCTCTCCTTGTATTGAGAATAGACCTTCTCACTATTAAGTACAGGATATGGAAATAATCTTTTACCTATACGCATATACCTTAACCTCCCCACTGAATAAGTCTTCCTGATCGGTAACCATTAGAATATTGTATCTTTGGCCTTTTTGAAGTTTTAACTTGATTATGCTTTCGTTTATTGGTTCTACAGGTATTTCATTTATGAAGCATCTTTCAAAATTAACCTGATCCTTTCCGCCAGCATCATCAACTGCGTACAGTTCAAAATATGCTTCATCTTCATCAAAATCAGAAGAGAATGATACGCCATATTCTCTATTCTTTTTATTTTTGCAATAGAACAAATATGACATTCCTCTTAATTCGGCGTGCCTTAATCCGATATGGCCGTTTGGATCTGGGTCACCATGTTCTTCATTATCGCCATGTAATGATCCTCCACCACCTTTATTGTTTCCAGAAGGAACTACCTGTTCTTCTTCGCCTTCGTCATTTGCATTCAAGAAGTCAACTTCGACACCATTTCCATTTGGATCTTCGATTGATGCGTTCATGTTGATATTTTTTGCTTTAACTTTATTTTTGCGTATATTTGGTTTATCGATGATCTTTTTCTGGCCTTCATTTTTGCTCTTTTTGTCATCGTTTTCCGTGATAGGCAAGTATTCACCTGCACCTTCTAAATCGGTTTTTGTATCATCACTACTTGCCAGGTGTCTTGTAATATTGTCTCTGATCTGATCAAGCAGATCTTTATAAATAGCTTGTACTTCGGCTTTTTCAGAAGGGTCTTCAATTCTATTGAATTCCCAGTTGGTATGCTGCGGATTCTCAACATTTCTGAGTATTGTGTTTAACTGATTGTTTTCAATAATGCAGAGCGCACTACAAGGAAGAGAAGATATCCTATTCAATTCCTTGATTTTCATATAAGGATATCGAATCATTACGCAGTTGTTTGTTGCGTATTGTTCATCTTCACCTGAGAATTCCATCAGATATAAACGAGCATTCCCATACTCTTGAACGGTTATAACATCTTCATATCTGTGTTCAGTATCGGTCAAAAGCATATACTGGGAGACAATGCTCTTTTTCATGTTTTTGTTGATATAAAGATCGTTGAACACAACATCTTTCAATGTTTCAGAATTTATTTCTATACCATCGACATCGATTCTCAGAGAATTAAATACTATCGCAGCCATAAAGCTATCCAGGATTTTTGAAATAATATCTCTCTTCCATCCATCAGGTGATTTGAAACCAACGATAAAAATATCGCTGCCATAATCGTTTTCTGATCTATTGAAATCTGGATCCAACACGAATTCGCCTTGTATAGGTTCGTTCATATCGTTGCTTCCAAAATAACCGATGCCTTGCGTTTTTTCAGTTGTACCTTCCTGTTTGGCTGAGCAGAGCTTACATATGCCTTCGTATCCTGATTCATTCTTTATTGTTCTTGTCGAATAAAAAACGGAATTGAAGTGAGAAGTTACAAAAGTGGCAAACTTACCAATACCTTTGGATCCGCCGCTTGTTGCACTTTTATCAGAAAGACCCGAACCATGAACCAAATAATGCCACGGTGTATTGTCTCCTCCATATACGCCAACCAATCCAGTGGTATTAAAATCACTGATACGAAGGCAAACGATCTTGTCTTTTTTAATCTGGTCAGACATTACTGTCAACTGCTTTTTAATTTTAGCGTTCAGGCTCCAAGTATCAATACACGCATCAATCTGTTTATCAATATCGTCTATATCAGGGATGTTGTTTCTGTCAACTTCAAAAGAATGGAATTCCAAAAGTACCGGTCCTTCAACATCATTATTCTTTGCATCTATTGAGTTTTGACAAACTTCTCTCGCCAAAGAGGAAATAGCATCCTTTTTGAAGGTTTCCATATCTGCGGTATCTAATCCATTATCCGCAGTGTAATTGTTGCCTGGGAATCTCCATCTAATGTCTTCCATTATTCGTACCTCCTGATTTTGTAGTCTACCGCTTCTGACAAAGCTCCTCTCGTTATGTTTTCAACCTCGCATATATCACTTAAGTAACTCCTAACAATTCCGGCGAATACATGTTTATTCCACTGATATTTTATTTGTGGTAACAATGCATATCCGGTGAAAGTTGCTGTATTGATTTCGGCAGTACGACCAAATATCATTTCTATGATCTGCCTAATTTCATTTATTGTTTTATCGGGTAAATTCAATTCGCTTTTGCGTGTCATTCTTCTACCATCAAGTTGAACATACTCATCCTGCAGTTCATCAACCAGACTCATGAATGTATACATGAACGGGATATTCATCTTCAAGCAATAATTCTTGTATAAATCATAGTCGATCGTATCGTAGGATCTTAAGTAATTGACTATTAAACCTTTTGTTGTAATTCCTTTTTCATCGAATGCATCTTTAGATATATATGGTCTATCAAAATAATAATCATTTCCAAGTACATATTTTACGACAGAGAACATAGCGTATTGATTTGTAACAACATCCATTTCTTCAAGAAGTTCAGGATAGGATATTCTCAGTTTTGCATAGATTTTTCGTGATGATAATATCCTGGTCTTATTTATTTCAAATAGATTCTCAATTATCTCTTTAAGTTTTTCTTTTTGTTTCTCTGTTACTGTTATACGATTTGAATAAATATATTTCTGAACATCGATCTGGATTAAACCGTTTTTAGCTTCTTCATATAACAGAAAACTGAAAACATATGGTTTTACACCCGGATACTTTTTCAAAAGATCATTCAGGGTAAATGGGCCCTCAAAGCTCCTCATATACTGTTTTCTTGCTTCGGTAGCTGAAATCTGGTTTTCTGCTGCAGTAATGTAATCTCTTCTTGTGGTTAGATCTTCAGGGAGCAACGGATCCAATAATCCTTTCATGTGATATTTGTTGTTGATACCAATATCATTTAATTCATCTTCAAAAGTCGTATATATTGAATCGTAATCTACCATAGGTAAATGATCGCGTATAAATTCAATCATTCTTTCCAGGATCTCTATTGGTATCTCTCCACATTCGTTTCTAAGCATGTATTTTCCTCTATCATAAAGACAGAAAATATCTCTACCCAAAAGGCCTCTTACAGCAGGTTTTGAAGGAATATCAACCTCTTCACCTAAACGATTTTTATACTCGGTAATTAGTCTGTCATAATCATCATCACTGTATAAGCCATATCCTTTCGAAAACAGTTCTGCTATCAGATCAACAAGATAACTTGTTCTGTTGAACTTCTTCAGTCTGTACATATTGCGATCCTTACCGCAGACTGAATAGATACTTTCTATTATTTCTTTCTCAAGGTCTGTAGCGCTGTTGTATTGTTTTTGTGTCATCAGCTTCCCATATTTGTCTTCTACTGCTTTTTCAATGTCGCTGATCTCTATAATATCGGCATCAAAAACCAAACAGTAATGATGATTGTATTTATAGTTGATGTCCATATGATGTAAGAGTAAGCAAATATTGTATACGAGGGAAGGATCTCCAACTTCGTCACATAGTTCATTAAGTTTTTTATACGAGAATCCTTTTTCATTTATGTGCATCCTGAAAAACATCTTTACGGATTGCTCTAAAGACTTTGAAAATAGTTTTATTCTCTGATTACCTTTGCTTTCGACCTGTCTCACTCTTTCTTTGGTAAGACCATAACGACTTCCAAGTGCCTCCAAAGTTTCGCTTTCACCAGTTAAAAATCCGTTTCTTCTGTAAAGGATTTCTAATGTTCTTTCATCAAATGCTTCATAAAAGACTTTTTGGATGGCGTCTACAGTAAGAGCAGTTATTGACTCGGATATTGCATCAATCGCTTTAATACATCCTGGAAGATCAGGGGAAAAGGATACAATCAGGTTATCTATTCTTGAGTTGATTATATTTCCCACGGTTTTGATATCTTGTGTACCAAGTAATTGCAGAATGAATGTATTGTTGATGTAAGTTGAACAACTTAGATCTGAATTGCTTTTATCAATTCTGTTTACAGACTCTGACAAAACATTTGTGTAGTAATCAACATTGTTGTTTATATCAATGCACACATCAACGCAGGAATCAAGATCTAATAACTCCTGTTTTTTCACTATGGACATAACAAGAAGAACGGCATCCATTATTTTATATTCATCTTGATTGATAGTATTGTACAACTGTCTGAAAAGATCTTCGTTGTTTCTTAGCACATTACTGCCGATAACAGATAAATATTCCATTTTTTTAAGCATGTTATCAAAATCATTACCGGTTTTTTTAGCTATTTCGATATTGGCGGTTTTGCTATCGTCTGATCTATCCTGTTTTACAGGAAGAACCAGCTTGTTTACTACTGAGTAATTTCTTTTGATAAGTTGCTTAATTGCTGAATGATTAATATTACAGGAATACATATCATCAAGCATCTCAATAATCTCTTCAACGGATTTTGGTGAATCCTGAAGAAGAGAGTCTATTTTTTCGATAAGTGCTTTCTCAGTATATTCTTTTGCTGTATTCTGCAATTTGAAAAAATAATTGATCCTGCTTTTCTTCTGTTTGCTGATTCCATACTTTTCAGAAACAAATTCGCAGAAAGCGCTATAATTGATAGCTACATTTGGATAATATGGCCGAATGCATCCGATCAGATATTCTGGAGTAACATCAGAATTCTTATCCAGTATTTCTTCGATCAATGAACTCAAATGCTCTTCAGTATACTTTTCTGATGAGTTAGTAAGCTTAAAAAAGAGATTGCCCATCATAATTCAAACCTCTTTTTCTTCCCATTATTATTCTTTTTAATGAGCTTTTCATGCTGCTTGTCCAGCTCCGTCTGGATAGCACTAAAAATCGCTTCTACCTCTTCATCCGTATATTCATAGAAGGAAGTATTATCAAGATTGCCCAGCAAAGAAATCATATTGATGATCTTGTTTGTTCTATTTTCGGCAACCCTTTTGAAATTGTTCTTCTTGTTTTCCATACCTAAAGAGTATCAAAAAAGTGGTAATATATCAATAATATTTTCATAATATTTTTCAATATTTACCACTTTTCTATGATACTATGACTTGAAATACTTATTAACCAGCTTATCAAGTTTGCCTTTTTTTGATGCTTCTGCAGCATCGGCTTCAACAAAGTTGCTGGTTTCAAGTTTAAGATTCTCATCAAATCCAAGTATATAATTAGTTGCAATCAGATAAATTATTCTTGTTGGAGCCATACCATATACCTGTTTAGTAAAGATATGTCTGAGCCTTTCTTTATCGTCTGGATACGCGGTTTTTATTGCTTCGCTATTGTATAGTTTTTTTACAATCTCAGTTATATATAGACCTGATTTCATATATAGATCTGCAAATGTTTTATCCGGATCATCGAAGCACCCAGGATTTTCGTTCTCAAGTTTATCAATCATCATCTTTACAACCCATCTTGGAGTATAAATCTGATTGGTTTTCTGAGGCGGAATATAGTCAAAGATATCTTCTTCTTGAGACTCATCGAAATAATTTGCCAGCTTCTTTTTGATACGCAAGAATTCCTTGATCGAATCATTGAATACCGTCTCATCGAACAAATGACCATCGAAATGTTCTGTTTCCCCGGTTTTTGGATTGACAATATCTCCGCCATCTCTAAGGAATCTGAATTCTTCTTCAGTAATACTGGTAACCTCACGGAAAACATCGTCTTCTGTGTAGTCATCAAAATTAGCCAGTGTGAGATTTTCATCACCATAAGCCATGACAAAACTAGGAATCGTTCTGGAGAAACCTCTTAAATGGTCACGAATGGAATCTTCAACAGATTTTTTCTCCTCTTCTTTCTTACTCTTTTCCAGTTTCAAAACAATTTCTTCTGGCTTGCTCTGAATGATTTCCTTTGTTATGTCTTGTATTCCGGTTTGGAAGGCAGATATAGCTTCATTCATTTTCTTTGATAATTCTTCATCAGCTTGCTTTATCTCGGCTTGTGTCTCTGCTTCGTTGATCCTTCGGTTGTGTTCAACTTGAGCAATATTGATAGTTTGTTTATAATCCTCACCGATCTTGCTCATCTTGTTGTTTACTTCTGTTTCTACTTCTTTTTCAATACGGTTCTTGACACTCTTCTTAGGATCGTATTCATCAAAAGCAGGAAGCACAACCTGTTCCTTTATTGTGTTGGAAATCGATTTTGTGATATCTTCAACCAGTTTATCGACTTGTTTTGTTTGTGAGGAAGTATTGATGCTGTCACTTACGGAAGGTAGATTCTTATCAACTTTGTTCTCAAGCTTTTCATAGATCTTCTCTCCGAATATCTTCTTGGATTTACCAACAACAAATTCTTCAGAAACTTCAACTTCGCCATTGTTATCCAAACTTATCTTTGAAGCTGCATCTGTTTTGTCGTCCTTTTTGGTTCCTTCTTCGTGAGCTGGAGCGATCTTTTTAAGAATATTTGTAACAACATTCGGGGCACCAAATATATTAGAGATATTTGCAAACAGGAAGTTCGACATAAATCCCTTACGAACAACATCCTGAGACTTGATCTTTCTTGGAATAGAAAGCACTTGTTGTGCATCCAGTTCAACCATCTTTCCTTCATCGTCTTCGCCGATTACCGGGAAGAAATTAAGCAATCTGGTTATATTGTTCTTTCTATCCTCTGTTGTTCCTCTGCCACCAGCAGTATCAGCGGTAAGGTTGTTTGCGTACTCATCAAATATGATCAGTGTTCTTGCTGGATCGAAATCATAAAGATAAGCGTTCTCTTTGCGATAATATGTACCGTTTTCATCATAAGCATAAGGATTCTGAGCTCTGAATGCTGCCTGCATATAAGAAGATGCGCTTTGCAGATTACACAGCATCAAAACACCGCTCCATTCAGGAATCGTAACACCGACTGTCAATTGGCCAACACTTAAGGTGATCGTCTTGTTATTTTCAGCGATTGCCTTCTTAACTTTGTCAAAAGATTTTTCAATCGCATCAACGTCATCGATCTTTCCATCGCCTGCTGCCAGAACAATCTCATACTCAGAGAATACCGGATCATTCTGTAACAACTTTGCTAAAGCTCTAGCACTTGCAATCCTATTAAGCAGCCAAAGCGTATGTGACATTTCTTTTCTCAGTTCAGGTGTTGAGAATGGATACTTTTCATTTGTAGATAACGTTTTTAAAAACTTCTTTATCTCTTCTTCATGAATGAATCTTCCAGCTTCGTTTGTGGCAAAGAATTCATTCAGATCAAAAGCAAAATCAACTGCTTCGCTATCCTTTGTCATGTCAGATGCTTTTAACATCTTCTCATAGATCATATTGGAAAGCTGATAGGTGAACATCGATAATGTCGGTAAAACCTCATATGGATTTGTGCTATCGGAATTCCAGTTCTTTTTAGCTTCCTGTTCATCAGCATATGACCAGTTAAATATCTGCTGCTTTGTAAATTGATCACTAGCTAATTGCTTAAATGGAGTACCGGATAAATACAGAGTGTGGTCTCTGTGGATATTATCAAACGCTCTTTCGGTTTTTGCTGTTGATACACCTTCCTGTGATTCATCGACGATCATCAGATCGAAATTGATCGTATTGATCCACTGCAGTTTATCAAACTTTCCTCCAAAGAAAGCGGATCCCTTTAAGTCTTGCAAAGAAACAAAAGCTATCATACCAAGCTCTTTTCCCTTGGTTGCAGCATCGATCATCATTTTTGTATATTCGTCTCTGGATACAACACCAGGCTTGTTCGCTATACTATCTGTCTGTGCAATAAAGATATAATCTGTCTGCCAACTGATAAACTCATTGAAATCGTCAACCCATGAGTTAGCGATTGAAGGTCTATTAGTTACGATCAAGACGTTTTTGAAATTCATCTGCCTGATAAGGTCATAGGAGGTTAGCGTCTTACCAAAGCGAGGTTTCGCATTCCAAAGGAATTCTTTTCCACCGGTTTCGAAATAGTCTTTAGTTTCCTGAACAGCTCTGACTTGTTCCGATCTCAAAACATAATTCGAATGATTAACATCTTCATCGTCTAGTCTCATAGCAAAAGAATCAAAGTATTGTTTTGATTCCTGACCTGACGTTTTAAACCATTCAGTGCCTTTTTCTCTCTCGACTTTTTTGTTCGTTTCAAGGTAGGAGTGGAACTCGTGATCAGTAAAACGATCGCCAGTTCCATCTTTGTATAAAGCATTATCCATCCAGGAAATCTTGTATTGGATGCCGGCGGTATGAGTTTGCTGCTCTATTCTTTCTTTAACAGTTTGTTTTTCTGTATAACCGATCTTTGTCCAACCATCATGATAAGTAACCCCAGGGGTGTTATATGCATAAATCATTGGGCTAATCTTTGTAAAGGACTTAATTACTGGCATGTTATTCCATCTCCTTTACATGAGATTCAATAAACTCAATCTCCTTTTCATCAAGGCCATATTTTTTATAAAGCTGCTGATCAACTTCTGATACTGACTTTGACCAGTCAATATCAGAAGTTGAAGTAAAGTTTTGAATAGGAACAAAACGCCATGTAGATTTTTTGTTATCTTGAGTTATTTTTAATATACCCAACATAGTTCTTGCAAACTTTGTTTTAATATATTTCATAACATTTTCAGCTTCTTCTTTTGTATCAAAAGACCCAATACTAATAAAAGACTGTGTATGACCGATCAGGGGTTCCCCGATCAGGGGTGTTGATAATACTTCGCCAATCGCACCTGATCCATTTGATTTTGGAAGAATGATTTTATACTTTTCCAGATTATCGTGATCTCTAATATACTTTCTTTCAATCCATTTTATATACCTTTTATTATCAATCAATCCGATAAATCCAACATAATCATCTCCATTTGGTTTGTTATCTTTGAAAAGATAAGGTATCTTTTCAAAGACATTTGTTACAACATCGTTATCGTGTCCCTTACTGAAAACACCTTTATTGACTCCTTTTTCTTCTCTATATTTTATATCTGGATAATCCTCGTGTAGTTTATTACTAAACCTATAGCTTTCGGGAGCGAAAATAAGATCACTGAATGATAGGAAATCTTTTCTATGAATAACTTTTTCTCTTATATCGTTTAGTTCAGAAAATGATGTAAAGACTTCTATTGCTCCATAATTCTCTTTTGCATCCCTATATGTAATTGCTACTCCACCCTTAATATCTGTATTCCCAAATACCTTACTGCTATCTTGTTCGTAGTAAAGAACTTTTAGATGTGGATCATTGAGCATCTTTTCATTCCACGCTTTTGGTGTTTTGCCAGCGTCAAACAAAAATCTAGCAGGAAGCAGGAGATATTAGTTCAACTTTATCTGACAATTGATAAGATGCATCCATAAAATCATTGTAAATCGGCTTATCAGATGTGCCTTCGGTTTCTTCTTGATAAGGCGGATTACCTATAATAAAATCAAATTTCATAGATCAGTACCTCCTTTTTAGTGTGCTGAACTCAATGCTATTATTACTATGCCAATCAAATATTCGGCATCCCGGTTTTTTCTCTTCCTTCACTTCCTCTGCATCTGCAAATAAATCAAATGTTAGTTGTTCGTTATCTTCTTGAATCGCTGAGTATGGAATCGTTCCTGTTAAACCATCCATCTGCCATATATTCCAAGAAATGATATTTACTATTTTCCGAAATTCTTCAATTGTAGGAACCCTATGCCATTTTTCAAGCATGTAGTCCTTAAATGTCATGAGCAAATTGATTCTTGCTATCAGAAGACTGTCTCCTTGAAACTCATACCCATATGTGGATTGGAAAGCTTTAATCGTCCACTCAAGCCAAGCATCTTCTGTATCTGCGTTTTCGTTAACAACACGAAGCTTTCTATCCAGGATGCCAATCCTTTGCTTAACAGGAATAATATCTCCTGATTCAACATCGTATCTGCTAACTAAAAACGGTGCTTCTCCACAGGTTATTTCGAGTCTATCGGAATCAACATAAGATTCCCATGTTTTCTCTTCAGGGAATTCTATATTCATCGTGGGAATCCCGTCTGTATTAAATACATTTTTATATCCAAACCATACTTCATCAGCAAAGTTATTCATCCTATTAACAATCCAGAATGGAGTAAACACTTCAGCGTGTTGGCGAGTACGGTCAGATTGATCATCTGATTCTTTTGATGCACGATTTCGAATCACAAAAGCATTAGGACCAATAAGCAGATTTGCTGTGATAGGATCGGTTCTTCCGAAGCCTACTCCTAAACCACAATAAGCATCTGTTCCCCAGATGATATTTTCGTTGGTTGTTTTGTCCTTGAGGAGCCTATCTAGCAAACCTAAGTCATTAATCTCCTCTAGATCCTTATTAATGTCTGTTACCATATTCTCTATTTATTATTATATCAATCAATATAATATTCATTGCATATTATGAAGATCATCTATATATAAAAATCCATATAGTATTAGTTGATATTATATTTTCCTTTAGATTAAATATTCCATATCACTTTTACATAATGTAAATATGATATTGTATATTAAATTTACATTTGTTAGAATTTTGTTAAAGGATAAAAATGATTGCTATATTCGAGAATAACAATGTGCTAATTAACGCCGATTATGATCAGGCCATTTTTACAACTAATGATTTCTTACCCGTAAATTTAGAAAGCGTTTCAAAATACTATATATTAGACGAAAAATCAGAAGTGTCATTTGAAAATAAAATCACACTAATGAAAAACGAATTGCATTCAGGTGATACATTAATTACGAAAACGCTACTAAACTTTTCTAGTTCATTATATAAAGCGTTACATATCGTTGCAGATTTTAGCGCTCTTAAAATCCGTATAATTGCACTAATTGAAAGATTTGATTCTTTTTCAGAAAATGGCAAATCACTAATTAAATCATTAGCAATAATGGATGCTTTCCAAGCAAATTCAACAAGCGAGCAAACATACAAGAGAATGCCCGGAATTGAAAAAGCAAAAAAAGAGGGCAAGTATAAAGGAAAGAAATCATATTCATACAAAGACTATCCATTATTCACAAGATTATATAAAGAATACACATCAAGGATAATAAACAAAGAAGAATTTGCTAAAAGACTTGGAATAAGCAGGCCGACTTTAGATAAGCTTATTTTTGAATATTCCAAAGAAAGGAGGTGAAATAATGACATTTATTCAGCAGTTTATTAGGTTATTGAGGAACAAGAAGTATGACAAAGAACATGGGGACATCATTGATAAAACATATATGATGTTGAAGCTTGAGAACCCAAGTATATCAGAAATAAAAACCTATTTAGAGAATGGGAAAACAATTGTATTAGGTATTATGATTCCTCCTGATAGAATTGAAATCCACTATTTTATTCGAAACAAAGATGGTTATTTATTTTTCTTTAAAGGATGTGATTCAGATAATAATTATTCCGTTCTTACAATAAACAAAGCAATGGAATTCACTGATGCATTATTTGAAGATTTGTGGTCCGCTGTTCTTTCTGATTATAATTACTCTTTAGTTGATATAAATGATGTCCTCAAAGATGCGACAGAGTATTATGGGGCTTTGAATGTAGAGATAATAAAAAGAGCTTGCAAAAAGCACGACTTACTTATCTTCGAAGATCCATTATCCCAAAAAAATCCGTTATAGATCTGGTACATCTATAACGGACAAACGGAGCATTTCAAGTTAGATATTGGCTACCTACGAGAACACTCCTTTTATATTTTATCAAAAGATATAAGAGTAGTCATTTGTACATTTATAATTTGAGATGCTCCTCTACTGTTTTTGCCAGAAAAAAGAGGAGGTTTTTTATGAAGAAATTGTTTTTTGGCAGTTTAGTTGGAATTCCATGTGGAATTCTATTAGGGTGGGCCTGTGCCAGGTTAATCGTCTTGTACAGAGGACTAATGAATTATGGATTATTTGACTTTACATCTGAAACGTTTATTGATTCTGATTGGCTGGCAATAATCCTGATTACTATCGCAACAGTCGTCCTGTTTGTCGCAATCAATCTCTGGAAATACTTTGTTCATGGGGAAAGAGAGTTCAATCCATTTAAGAAAAAGTCGGTTACTGACCTTTCCAGAGACAAACGACTGGCACAGTATCACTATGTTCCAGATGATTATCTTTCAAAAGAGCCTGACGGTTTCACGGTTGGAAAATACAAAAGACGTTATGTTCGCTTGCCGTTCCAAAATTCTCCAGAGCATCAACTGATTTTAGGATCTCCCGGCAGCAACAAGTCTACATCCATTCTTTCCGCTCTGATCTACAACTTTAATTTTGCTTCTGATAAGGAAAAGCTTGGAGCGGTACTTGCTTTGGACGTGAAGCCGGAGCTGCAGAAGAAATCATCTCTGTATTCTGATCCGAAAATCAGAATGGTCAATCCCAGCAGCTTTGGGGAAAACAATTATGGTTTTGATCTATGGTATGGACTGTCGAGCAGAAGCAGTGATGATCAGATCAAGGAACGGATGGAAATGATCGCCCGATCAATCATCCCGAATCTTTCCGGAGATAACGTTCACTTTTCAGCCAATGCTCAGAAACTTCTTTCCGGATTCCTGATGTACGGATTTATCAAAGGTCTGTCTTTCTCTGATTCGGTAATAAAGATCATGCATGTATCCACAGAAGATCTAATCGCTGAAATCATAACGGATCCGATCATCAAGCAGCATCCAAAAGTTCTGGATAAGGTCAAGGGCTTTAACGGAAATGACTCTGACGAATTCGCATCCATCAAGGACACGATGGAAAAGGATCTGGACATCTTCAATACGGAAACAGTGAAGTGGTGCTTTTCCGGGAATCCAAGGAAAGCAACTCCGGAAGATCTACTGAATGGAATTTCAATCTTCCTGGCTATTCCTGATCATCTGATCGTATCCTACAAAACAGTCTTCGGAGTGATCATGGAGATCTGTCTGAAGTATCTTACTTCCATTCCGGAGGAAGAGCTTGAAGATAAAAAGCCTGTATGGTGTCTGATCGATGAAGGAGGAACGATTTATGTTCCGTCACTGCTGGATGTCGCTTCAAGAGGAAGATCCAAGAAAATTCAATTGTCTATAGTGGCTCAGTCCTTTTCTCAGCTTGAGGATCTCTATGGTGACAGAAACGCCAGAGCTATCATGGACTGTTGCAAGACGACGATCGTCTTCTCCTGCAATGATACCAAGACTGCTGAAAATCTTTCCAAGCGGACTGGTTATTATCGAGAAACAAAAACATCCTATCAGAGCAAAGGACTTCTTACCGGTGATTCATCCACAACCACTTCCATGGAGTACAGGCCGGTCATGGATGTATCCGACATCAACATGCTTGAAAGAAATAAAGAGGTGTTGGTGTTTACCATAGCAGGATGGTTCCTGGTGAAAAAGGCTCCATATTTCACCATCCCGATGCTACTTGAAAAATCAGATGAGATTGTCGCTGCAAACAAGGCAGCCGGAAAGGTTAAATAATGTACGGACAATATACCGATGAAATGCGGATGATGTCTTTTGATGAAGTCATCCGTGATTACATTTCTGATAAGCTCGATGAGTTTGAAGGCAATACCTATTATGCTTCCGATCTTGCATCAGAAATCACCATGGAAGATAACACAAACGGAACCATGTTTGCATATACACAGGATGCAAGAGATTTCATTAACGATCATCCAAATCAGGCTGCAGAAACATATGAATATTACAGAGAAATCGGAATGGATATCAACCCGTTTCAGGATCCTGATACCTACAGTTTTTATATGGGATATTACGGAGTTGATCAGATGCTCAACAGGTCTGAATACATTACAAGACATTGGGATGAACAAATCACTCTGACCCCAGATGTTATTGAACAGATCAAACAGGATCTTGGCATCGAGATTGAACAGCCGCAGCAGTATGAAACATTCTACGGTTATATCTATGATGACAATGGCATGCATGGTGATCCGATCCTGTTTGAAGCGAATTCGGAAAATATCTCGTTGTTCGTCATGAACAATCAGTTCAATCAGACGGTTGTCACCGATAGTATGGACAGCTTTGTCGTCTCTTCTCTTCCTGGAGGCTTTCTGGATCGTGTCTGCAACGAAGAGACCAGGCAGCAGATCCTTGACCATCTGCTTCCTTATCAGCAGGGAGAAAAGTTTCCCATGACTTTCCCGGTAGAAGAAATGCTCATAGAGATCGGAGATAAGACTGTCAATGTCCAGTTCAACTCAGACAGAGATTTTGACTACACGATCTACAGCAAAGATCTTTCCGAACTTGATGGAGGAATCATTGACAACACGCATCATCTGGATTCCATCCCTGGATCCGTCTATGAATCGATCCGGGATATGCATCACCTTGAAGGAGAAATCGTTCAGCAGGAGATCCATGGTCTGCAACATGACGAAGCTCTTTACCGGATGGAATCACTCCGTCTGAAAGAAGATATCATCGACAATTTCAAAAACGGAGAACTTTGGCAATCAACCAGCGGAGGCGATCTCTACCGTTTGTCAGAAGATCAGGATCTGAGGGTTCTGCAGTTCGAAGAAAATAACAACTGCACTGTATATCATGTCGTTCATGATGAATACACTATGACTGATGGCACAAAGATGGAAATGGAGAATTACCTTTATGTCTCCGATTCCATGTCCGAATGGAAAGAGGACAGAGAGATCCTTAAGGAAGGATTTGCATACAGCTATGTCAACAACCTGACCTATCCGGAATTCTCCGAACTGGGAGAAATCGGTGTCGCTCCACGAGACGGCGGTCTGATCAGAAACGACAGAGGATATGACTTTACTGTCATGTCTGCCCATGATCTGGCAGACAAGATCGATCAGTACAATCTCCATCACGATCCGCTGTCCTATGCCGAATCGGAATACTATCAGGACAAAGGTTTTGATGAGATGATCAGCGCTGTCAGACACAATGATTTCGAAAAGATCACCGATGATCTCCGCGCAGAAATCAGCAACAACGGTCCGATGTCTGATGAAGCAAAGGAGATCCTGTCAGACATCGATGCCTACAGCAAGGATTACGAGATACATATGGATAACGGCATGGATCTCAAAGGAGGCATGTCGTTATGATAAGCCAGGCGTTCACTGATTGCCTGGCTCAGGTCTGCACGCTTCTCTGCACTGGGAAGTTCTGCGGAAGGCAGCCCTCGGCAGAGCCCACTGCTTTGGAACAAAGTATAGTGGGCTATACTTCTCATATTTCGTTTACGCTCAGTGAAGTGTCGCTCAACATCCCGCTTCGAACCAGAGGTTAGTTATGCAATATAACATTCACAATGAGAAGTATCAGACAAAGGATGTCGGCGGGATTATGAAGGAACAGTTCAGGCAATATGAGGATTCCTCAAAATACAGGAATTATGTAGATGAACATCGGACTCTCAATAACGTTTATAAGGCTATGTCTGAGGATGGAATGAACTGGTACAGGCAGATCCGCGAAGCAAAGGAATCAACTGAACAGGTGACTGGCAAGGCGATAAGAAAAGATGCGGTCGTACTCTGCTCAACGGTGGAGTCCGTACCGTCATCCTGGGATGTCGATATCTGCCAGAGCTACTTTCAGGATAAAGCCGATTGGTTCAGAGAATTTCTGGAAGATAAAGGTGTCGATAAGGATTCGCTCTTATCGGTGGCTGTGCATCTTGATGAAACGACACCGCACGCGACTTATGCCTGGCTGCCGATGAAGGACGAGAAGCTGCAAGCCAAGAACATTCTGGACAAGCAGTTTCTCAGAGATCTGCAGAAAGAATCACAGGACTTCACCTTCAAATGGATCGACGAATACAACAGCAAGCATCTTGATCAGCCAATCGAGAAGATGGATCCCTATCAGATCGATTCAGGAAGGAAGCATCTCCAGGAATCGGAGTATAAGGAAATGAAGATCGCAGAGAGTGTTCAGCAGATGCAACAGCAGCTGGTAGAGACAAAGCAGCAGATTGGTGATCTCAATCAAAGGAGTGAAGAACTGACCGTAAAGACTCAGGAAGCCGCTGAAGCAAAACAGCTCTATGAAGACAAATTCATCGAGATCACTGAAGCTCCTGACATCAAAACATATGAGACTGTCGTTGAGGAGAACACTTCCCTGAAGGAAGAACTCTCTTTGAAAGATAGGATCATAGAGAGGCTGCAGGAAGAGGCAGAAAAGTTCAGACAGACAATTGAGGATCTTAAAGAAACTGCTCAGGAATGGAAAGACAGATTCACCGATATGGCTCACAAGGCCGGAAGCAGACTGATGGAATATTTCGGATATGATGTCAAGGATGATTCATCAATCAGGCAGTTCCCATCCAAGGAAGTATCTGCCGGTATCAGTGAGCTTACGGATAAAGCTGAGCAGTTGGATCCAAAAAGTCTTCGTGTCATTCCTGATGATGAGAACGAGGGAATGTTCAGAGTCGTATCTAGACAGGATGACGGATCCTATCAGACTGTCCAAGGAGGCTTTGCCGATAGAGATCTGGCTGAGCAGTGGCAGAGAAGTTTTGGAGATATGTCTAAAGAATTAACAGAAGATTTTAGTCAGGGGTTAGACCGAAACGGAGGTATCAAATAATGGAACTCAATCAAATACTGACCACAAAAGAAGTAGCAGCAATCTTACGCTGTTCCACGCATCAGGTAGGTTATCTGAGAAAATACGGTCTGCTTGTTGGTACCCGTTTTGGAAAGTACTGGTTATTCGAGAAGGAGGAGATCTATGATTTCATCAGGCGCAGCAAAGGTAAAGATTATGCCAACTTCAGGGATATGACACCTGAAGCAGCCAGAGAGAAATACGGAGTAGATAAGCAATAGATCGATTGCCATTATTTCGATCTGGCTGCATATTATAAGTAGCGAATATGCATCCGGGTAATATTACACATTTGAGTAGTATTGCTTGGAAGAAAGGAGAAGCAATTACTGCTCATTAGTTAGAAGAAAGTGAGGAACTAATTAATGAGAAAAGAAAAGTATATTGAAGAAAAGTATTCAGAATCTGTAGCCGATAAAAAGAAGACGCTTGTCGCTTTTGTGGTAAACATGCCGCTTCCCAACGGAAGCAAGTTCTACCAGAGATTCAGAATCAAGGATTATGTTAATGCCAATGCCGCTTTTAAAGATGCGATCAAAGTCAGAGACAACCAGATAGAACTGATCCGGCAGGCCGAAAAAGGGATTGTCAGTTTTGATGATTATACAGTTCAGGAACTGTTTGATCTGATCCCTTCCAATTTTGACCGAAAGCTTAACACATATGAAAACTATAATAAGCTTTATGGCAAGTACATCAAGGAGCAATTTGGAGATAAAGATATCAAGGATATTACCGAAGAAGATATCTTGTCATCTCTGAAAAAATGCTCGGAAACCTGCGTAGCTCATCATGTAACAAAAGTCAAAACGATCTGGAAGAAACTGTTCATAATCGCTCAAAGGAAAAGAGTGGTTCAAATGAATCTGGTCGATTTGGTAGAGAGCCCGAAGTCTGACAATGTAACTGAAAGGTCGATGTCTGAACAGAACATCACTGAGGATGATTTTCAGGCCTTCTGCAAAGCGATGTCAGAATATGGGCATTATCTTCCGACTGAAGTAAATCGCATTTACAATCGGGATATTATGCTTTATATGCTGAAGCTGATGCGGATCACGGGGATCAGATCTCAGGAAGCCAGAGCAATCAGAAGAGAGAATATTGTCTTTACTGAAATGGAATCTGAAACTGAAACCGGGGATATTGTAAAAGTTGAAATTGCATATCTTTGTATCAGAAGATCGATCGGATCTAGCAAGACGGAATATGTGACTGAAGTATCAACGAAAACTCCACAGTCTGTCAGGAATATTCCGATTACCGGCAAAAACCTGAATCTTGTCAAAGAGATTCTGAAATACTCAAGAAACGATCTGCTGTTTGCGGATTACGACGGTAATCCCTTCAGTTCAACAAACTTTAGTGACTATCTGGCTCGTGTCAGCAGATCCTGCGGCATCAAGGTTTATTCACTTCTTATGAGGAAATCATTCTCAGCTGATCTGTATGCCCAGGGCACCAATCCAGCTGTCACAAAGAGACTGATGGGACATAAGAACGAAGACATGTCATTGAATGCCTATGCGACTGCAAGCAACGAAGATCTGATTAGCACAACATTAAATCGCAAATACAAAAAATAGTAATCCCATATATTTTCCACGGATTTTTCCACGGATAAAAGAAAAATGCCCATTTTACAGGCATTTTCGAAGCAGATATGGTGGACACTAAGGGACTCGAACCCCTGACCCCCTCCACGTCAAGGAGGTGCTCTCCCAACTGAGCTAAGTGTCCATTCATGGTGGAGCTTACGGGATTCGAACCCGTGACCTCATCGCTGCCAGCGATGCGCGCTTCCAACTGCGCTAAAACCCCCTGTAAGACTATTATACTCGAATATTTGAAAAGATAAAGAGAAAAAAGAAAAAGCTCCGATTTTTTCGGAGCTTTGAATTATTCCATCGGTGTACAGTCTTTGTTCAGTTCTGCGATGATATCAGGTAATGCTTCATCGACCTTGTCATTGTCGATCTGGCAGGTCCCCGCATTTCGGTGTCCGCCACCACCATACTTCAGGCACAGATCACCGATATTCGCATTGGAATCTTTATTGATGATCGATTTGCCGATCATGACAGCAGTATTCTGCTTCTTGAAGCCCCAGGCTACATGAACAGAGATCTGCGTCTCAGGATACATGGCATAGACCATGAAACGGTTACCGGCATAGATGGTCTCTTCATTTCTCAGGTCGATCACAACGACTCGATCATAGACTCTGGCGATGCGCTTAAGCTGTTCCTTGAAGAGCTCCTGCTGTTCAAAATAAAGTTCTACTCTCTCTTTGACATCCGGCAGTTCGAGGATATCGTTCACGTCCATCGTGATGCAGTGATCGATCAGTTCCATCATCAGATCATAGTTGGAGATGCGGAAAGTGTGGAAACGTCCCAGACCTGTCCTGGCATCCATGAGGAAGTTCATCAGTACCCAGCCTTTCGGATCGAGCACTTCTTCCAGCGTGAAATCAGCGGAATCACCCTTATCGACAGCTTCCATCAGTTCATCGGAGATGCGTGGCAGAGCTTCTTTGCCGCCATAGTAGTCATAGACGACTCTGGCTGCGCTCTTGGCATCAGGATCGATGATATAACGTTCTTTGTAGTCAACACCGACCAGCCTTGAAAGCTCGGATTCATGATGGTCGAAAGCCAGACCTACGCGCTTGTCGAAAGGAAGGTTGGTCGTGATATCGTTGGATGTGATATCGACTTTGCCGTCCTGTACATCCTTCGGATGCACGAACTTGATGTCATCGATCAGATCGAGCTCCTTCAGGATCATCGCACATACCAGACCGTCAAAATCACTTCTGGTCACAAGCCTTTTTTTCGTTTCACTCATATTGGATCACCTCGTATTTATCTTTAAAATGTTACCTTAATCTAATTATAGCTTCCTATTTAAAAAACTGTATAGAAAATATGAAAAGGAGCCCTAATGTGTAATATAATTATTTATAGAAGTTCATTAAAACTATAATCATGATCAGATCTGACGTTTACCGCCAGCTGATCGAAAAAAGAAGGAGGAATGATTTAATGGGTTTATTCGATGGATTCAAAAAGAAAGAAGAACAGGCTGCTGCCAAGATCGAGAAAGTCGCAAAAGATGTCGATACTCTCGCTAAGGAAGTAGTAGACGGTCTCTGGGGTGCCAACGACACTGAAATCAAGGAAAAACTGGAAGCTGCCGGCTACAACAACTATCTGCAGGTCAAATCAAAAGCCAACAGTCTGATCAAGGCTGCTGAAGATGCCAAGAAGGCTGCAGAGCAGGCTGCTGCTGAAGCAAAAGCTAAACTCGAAGCTGAAAAGCAGAAAGTAAGAGCTGAAAACATTGAAAAGCTGGCTAAAGAAGTTATCCAGGGCAAGTGGGGCAACGGTCAGGAAAGAAAAGACAAACTGACAGCTGCTGGCTACGATTATTCTGAAGTACAGGGCAAAGTCAACGAACTGCTCCATGGCGGCGGCAACAAGGATCTTGAGGCTATCGCTAAGGAAGTAATCCAGGGCAAGTGGGGCAACGGTCAGGAGAGATATGACAAGCTGACTGCTGCTGGCTACAATTATGATGAAGTCCAGGCTCTGGTCAACAAGATGTTAGCATAGGCAAAATCTTAAAACCTGAAAAGATCATATCCTAGCGATATGATCTTTTTTATACCTTCATGAATCTGTATAGTTCTTCAGGATCAGGAGTGTTCCTGGCTCCTGGTCTCATCAAAGAATAAGCAGCTGCTGCACAGCCCAGTCTGTTACATTCATCCGGTCCTTTCCCCTGTATCAGTCCATAGATGAAGCCCGCATTGAATACATCACCGGCACCGATGGTGTCAGCCACTTCGACCTTATAGGAATCGGTATGATATGTTCTGTCTTTTTCAAAAACCGTTGATCCGTTTTTATCATGTGCGACGATCGTTCTGTCAGCTTCCTGCAGATCTTTCACTGCCTCTTTCAGATCCTTCTTTCCTGTCAGGATCGCAAAATCTTCATCAGCTGATCCCAGAAGGATATCGGTCATCGCTATAACTTTATTCAGATGTGAACGATCCTTGCCTGCTGTCTCCGGACGGAAATTGAGATCCAGCATTATCTTTATGCCCCGTTCACGTGCTTTCTCTAGAAAAGATACGATCGTTGAAGCAGCCGGATCTTCAAACAGCATCATTCCGTTGGTGATGATATATTTCATTTCTCTCAGATCGATCTGTTCAAGTTCTTCAGGATAGATCTCAAGATAGGAAGGATCTTTTTTCGGCATCAGGAAAGGATGACGGTCCCCTTTCTCATCGATGACGATCAGGATCTGCGTCGAGACCAGTTTATCCGAAAGGATGAAAGAAGAGACATCGACATTATTTTCAACAAGTTCCTTACGCATGGACAGACCATAGAGATCGACACCGGCCTTGCCGGCAAAAGCTACTGATACACCCAGTCTGCCTAAGGCGAAAGCCGTATTGGCAGCTGCTCCGCCGCAGTTGAAAACGACGGATACATCCTGATCCGTCAGACTTTCTCCATACGGGATGATGATATCGGCGCAGCTGTCGCCCAGACAAAGGACTTCAGCCATTCAGTTCCTCAAAAGCTGCTTTCGCATTTCTTACGAAAGCTTCGACTTTTTCGATGTTCTTCCTGCTGGTGCCGTCCGGAAAGACATCGCTGGTCTTCGTGAAAGAATCGACGCCCCAGGGTCTCACTTTCAAGATCGCTTCTCTGACATTGTCCGGTGAAAGACCACCGGCCAGGATGACTTTGCAGGAAGATTGTTCCACGATCTGGCGGTCGATATCCCAGTCATTGGTGAAACCGGCTGCTCCGATCCCGTTGATATTATGATCGACGGAATCAAGGATCAGCGTATCGCAGAATTTCGAATAGTAGATCGCCTGTTCGATGGAAGATTCATCTTCCACCCCGATCGCCTGCAGGACTTCGATGCCCGGACAGAGTCCCTTGATCTTCTTCACAAAATCAGGAGTCGCATAGTAGTCATAACCGCACAGATGGATCACATCCGGTTTCAGATAAGTGACCGGCTCATAGAGCGGTTCGTCACTGTTGGTGACACAGATCAGTACTCTTTTCGCTTTGCCTTCCAGTGCATCAAAGATCTGCTTGGCCGTCTCGATCGAAACCTGAGAAGGCAAGGCAAAACCCGTATCGATCGAAAGACCGATATAGTCTGCTCCGGCCTTGGCACAGGCCAGTGCTTCTTCAACACTCTGGATGGAATATATTTGAGTGATCATGTCTATTCAAATCTGTTGCCGCATTTGGGACAGAAAGCAAAATCTTCATTCGTCTCATATCCGCAATAGCTGCATTTCTTATATGTGTTACCGTATCCTGAACTGAGCAGGGTCAGGTCTTCATTTCTTATCTCGACATTCTGCCCGGAAGCGATCTGTCTGCCAATCTCGGGATCCAGTTCATAAAGAGCCCTGCAGCAGCTCATCTCCACATAGTAATGTCTGTTCCAGCGAAAGACCGGGATGAAAAACAGCGACAGGACACTATATGTCATGAAAACAAGATAGCGTCCGTAGCTTCCGCATCTTTCACAGGTCACCAGCTGTTCATCAGCCAGATCTTCACGTTTTTCGTTAATGCCTAATACAAAGAACATTGTCTATCCGCGTGGTGCATCATCAGGCAGGATCGATTCGATATCATAACGGTATTTCTGACAGATCTTCTTCATTTCAGATGTATTGTTCATATCGATCCGGTAGAGATCTCGGGTGAGATATCCGCCCATTTCGAAAGCATCATCCGAGAAATAAGGTACAGCGACTATAACATCGTAATCTTCCGTCTCATACAGCGTTCCGCCGATCGAGTAGGAACCGTTGAGTTTCACTTCGCAGGACTTGGTCGGAATGATGACGGTTTCGATCCGGTAAGTATCTTCGACTAACGGGTTGGCATCCTCCGAAATGAAACGCAGCGTTTCAGGAGGATTATCGACATCCAGCACTGCATACAGAGTAACGCTCGGTTTCTCGTCATCGGCACCGCCGTAATCGACGAAGAACGAATCATTATCACTGTCATACATCAGGAACATCGCAAAACCGTCATGACCGCCGTCAAATTCAACTTGCGTATATACCGAATATAATGTCGGGATATATTCATCTTTTCTCTCGCGGCACCATGCCTGCAGTTCACTCAGGTCGACTTTGATCCTGTAGACCTCAGCTGCCTCTCCGGAATTGATCGACACAGTCTTGGATCCACTCAGGGCTGAGATGAGTTCCGGATAGACCGGGATCCCGTCACTTACTTCTGCTTCCCAGGTCACTTTGGCATTCTTTGCCTCGCCCCAGCCGTTATTGAAAGCGAAAGCCGCAAAAGTATCACCTTCGAAAAAACCATCCAGATGAACGACCGGCACCTCGATCGGTACGACTTCATCGATGTCGCAGGCGATCTTTTCCACAAAGACCGATTTATCTGAATCGTTGCGGATGAAACTCAGCAGCGAGAAAGCTCTGCTGTAGGTATCTTCATTGAAATAATTATTATTCATGGCATCATCCACGCTCTCCAGACGACCGGTCATGAAATAAGGGATGACTTCGGAATAATAGACCTCTGCTGAAGTTGCTGAAACAGGAACGTGCTTGCCGCCTTTATTGAAAAGAAGGAACCCCGCGATCAAGGCAACGACTGCCAGTGCAGCACCGATCACATAAGGAGCGATCTTCGGTTTTCTGACGACCGAGATCTCGATCCTGGCATTGGGATCATCACCCAAAGCTGTCCTGATATCCTGAACGACTCTCTGAAGCGCTTCCTCTTCATTCTTCCAGGCGAAGACCTGCTGCATCGTGCTCATGCTGAAAGCGAACTCGTCTTCGAGCTTGCAGTCCTGAATGACATATGGAATGATGAGCTTGTTTTTGCTGATGGCCTGGGAGAACTCATTCTTGACCCAGGTCGACTGCTGCGACTTCTCCGAGACCAGTACGATCATGACCTTGCATGATTCGATCGCCTGCGGGATCTGCTTCATGTAATTGGATCCGATCGGAATGCTGTCAGGCGCCATCCAGCAGGAGATCCCGTTGTCTTCCAGGACCTTGCGGACCCGGCGGGCATACTCCTCTTCTTCAGATTTATAGCTTATAAAGATATCGGCATTCATTTTATGTCTCCTGATGATTCTTCTTCAATTCAATTATAACTGAAAAGCAGAACATAATAGAAAAGCCGCCTGAAGCGACTTTGCTATGTTATCTGTTTAACGATAGATTACTTGCTGATGAATTTGACCCATGTACCGTCATTGGCGATCCATTTGTTAACGTCGATCATGTACCATATAAATCCTTCATTCTGTACGATCTGATAGACGTTATGCTGATCAGGCGCATTGGTCTGGCCTAAGAAACTAGAATTCTTTGATGCCGCGGATCTGATGTTAAGATTAGTAGTTATGACTCTTGCATAACCGATAACAGTCATCTGACCAGCTGCACCGCCTGATACTTCATTCAATGCATCATCACTTAATCTTCTCTCTGCCATAGTTAAATCCTCCTGTCTTTATTTTATACGATTATCCTGCACGGGTGGCAAATAATTATGAACTCTCACTCACCCTTCATATCCAGGACATCCGTCTTCCTGTCAATGATCTGCTTACACAAAAGGACAGAATCACCGATCGCTGCTTCGATATCATCATCTTCGACACCGAGGAACTCGCAGCCCTCGCTCTTGTCGATGAAGAGGTTCGAACACATGACGTCTGCGAATCTGACCAGATTCAGTCCGCCTTCGATGCCGCGTTTCTTCTGAGCGTTCATGATCGCCCTGCAGCCTAACGCAAACATCCATTTCGGGATCGTGACGATCTTCTTGTCAGGTACTCCCAGATACCTGTGGACGACCTTCAACAATTGTCTCCAGGTCAGGTTGTAATAACCGATCGGATAACAGTTGCCGCCCTTATTTCTTTCAAGTGCTCCGGCGATCGCCTGTGAGACCTGATCGACCGTCACCATCGTGGATCCGCCATCCGGATACATCGTCACAGTCTTCATGCTCAAAACATTCTGTACCAGAAAGACCCAGACCGGTTTTCGGCCCGGTTGTGTTCCGAAAATGTACGGCAGTTCCAGGATGGCGACATCCATGTCGTTGGCATATTCCAGGGCGATATTTTCCTGATCGATACGGCTTCTTATATAAGGATGCCACTTCGTAAGTTCTTTTTCCGGCCATTTCCGGGCTGCATAGGAGAAATAAGAACCGCAGATCACCGCATGTTTCACACCGCAGTCTTTACATAAAGCCAGCAGTCTTTTTACCGGATCGATATTGTATTTCCTGTACATCTCATAGATCGGTGCCGGACCTTCGACACGTTCATCCACTCCGGCCGCAAATACGAAACCGTCACAGCCTTTGAGATGTTCCTTCAGCTCTTCATCGCTCATCTCCAGGTAATTGCCGAATTCCAGTTTCATCTCTTCAGGCAGCTGTGCTCCTTCAGGTAAAGGCGGCAGCGCCAGCGAAGATACTGTATGTCCTCTTGAGATAAGCTCTTTAGCAGCCTGACTACCCAGAAGCCCTGTTCCACCGATCATGAATACTTTCATTTTTCTCTCCTTTGTTCAAGGTCCTTTTCCCTGTTGCTTCCAAGTTCACTCTTCACAAACGATCCTTCACTGTCTCTATACCAGCAGATCATTCTGTATGACAGTTTTCTGTGATCATTCTTCCGCATCCTGAAACGCAGCTCTTCAGCTGTATGCGTGACAGTGATCCTGATCTTTGTGTTTTCATCCTCGCTGTTGCAGATACCCGTAAACGGCAGATCAGGATATCTCTCTGCCAGAGCAAAACACACTCGCTGAAACAGCGTGTCCCCGTCTTCATATCCTTCTTCAGTAAGATCATCTTCCTCCAGGAGCGTTTTGCGGACAAAGATCAGATCACGTGCTGTCTCTGTTTTGTTGTACCATCCTGTTCCTTCAGCTGCTGTATCGCATATACTGACCATTTCAGCGGAAAGATGATCGGTTTCAAATTCCAGTCTGTATCCGGCTTCTTTCATACAGCAGTCTCATCACTTACCAGATGACGATACGCTTGTCAGGTTCCATATACATTCCGTCTTTATCAGTTACACCAAAAGTCCTGTACCATTCTTCAAAGAAGCGTGGCTGGATATTGGCTCTGAGCTCATTCGGCGCATGGACATCATTGACCAGTGCCATCTGCCTGAATTCTTCAGAAGACTTCAGACACCAGATCCTTGCCCAGTTGCGGAAGTATTCCTCATAGTTCGCATCGTCTCTCTTCGCCATGATGGCAAGCGTTACGGCAACACCGCCGTTATCCGCGATATTCTCGGAAACGATCAGTTCACCGTTGACTCTGCCGCCATAGAAATCCATGCCGTCATAGATTGCGATCATATCCTGTGTCTTCTTTCTGAATCCGGCATAGTCATCCTCGGTCCACCAGCTGTAAAGATTGCCCTTTTCATCAAACTGAGCACCATTGTTGTCAAAAGCGTGGCTCATTTCATGTCCGATGACTGCACCGATACCGCCCAGATTCTCTGAGACACTCTGCTTCAGGGAATAGAACGGTTCCTGCAGTATAGCTGCCGGGAAGGTGATGTCGTTGGCAAAAGGATTGAAGCAGGCATTTACCATATGTCCCGGCATCAGCCATTCTTCACGGTTGACCGGCTTTTTCAGTTTGTTCAGTACATGAAGCTGACGTTTGATATTCAGACTGCACATGATATCAAGAAGCGTCTTTTCCTCATCAACTTTCAGCGAAGCATAATACGGATCAGCCTTATCAGGATAACCCATCTTGACCTTCATCGTATCAAGCTTAAGGATCGCTTTATCCTTGGTGGATTGAGCCAGGAAATCATTATTCAAGATCCTCTCTTTGAAAGTATCGATGATCTGTCTGACCATCGCGATCACATCAGCCTTGGCTTCTTCACCGAAATACTTGCGTCCATAATAGATACCTATCGGTTCCGCAAAAGTCTCACTGGCCAGCTGATAAGCCTGTTTCTCCAGGATCGGATCTTTGGCAATACCCATCTTTGTCCGTTCGAATGTCGTTGATAAAGTATGGATGTCTTCAGAAAGGAAACCGGCAACTCTGACAAGCAGATTGACATAAGCCCAGTGCAGATACTGATCGAAATGTTCCTCATTGAAATAGGTGCTGAAACCTTTGATCGCCTTAGGATCAGCAGTTACGATCATCTCTGGTATCTCATCGCCATAGACCTGTCTCAGGAAACCTTCAAGATTGAAAGGTTTCATGTATTCCTTTGCTTCCGCAAGTGACATCGGATTGTAGTCGGCTACATAGTCGGCCCATTCCAGCATGCTCTTGGAAACTTTGGCAACATTGCGGTCAAATGCCAGAGTATCCTTTACATATGTTTCTCTTTCCTCTTCACTCAAAGGCGTTAATGCCAGCAGTTCACTGATCATCTGCCTGTAGACTTCCAGCAGCATCTTCCCGGTCTCGTTCCCTTCCTCATAATAAGTGGTATCCGGCAGGATCATGGAAGGTCCCTTCAGATACAGGGCGTAGACATCGGTATTTTTCATATCCGGCTGGACATCATAATTAAAAGGTAACGGTAAAGCATATTCCAGCATCAGTGAAAGTGATGAACTGTTCAGTTCAGCCGGTGTTTGAATCTCCCTTATCTTATTCAGATATTTCAAGGCAGGTCTGATACCTTCTTCGTTTCTCGGCGAAACATCGAGAACTTTGCGGTACAGCTTTACAGCTTCCTTCACTTCCGGCAGATCTTCCGGGATCGCCAGTTCGTTTCCGGCAAAAGCTGCAAAATCCTTTCTCATGATGTTTTCCACATCTTCTTCCAGCTCGGCGAAGCCTCCGGCCATGAACTTGTCATCCGGAATGACCAGCTTCTCGAGTTTTTCATTATTGACACTATGGTACAGATCGTCCTGAATCCTTACATTTTCCATTCACATTTACCTCTTTTCCTTATCTATTATACAGGAGTGCAGCGTCGATCCCAGACTTAACATGCATCTTCATCGGACATATAATTATTTATATGAACGATCTCAAAAAGATCAGCCTGAAGATCGCAGTCATCGGTATCATCACCAATTCTCTGCTGTGTATCATTAAACTCATCGTCGGTTATTTCAGCAGATCGATAGCCATCCTTTCTGACGGTTTCGACAACCTGGCTGATGTAGGCAACTCCCTGCTGATCTTCATCGCCTATCGGATCGCGGCCAAGCCGGCTGACAAGGATCACCCTTACGGTCACGGTCGCATGGAGAATATGCTCTCACAGGGCATCTCCCTGATGATTATGTTTGTCGGTGTGACACTGCTGGCAGCTTCAGCCCAAAGGATCCTTCATCCTCAAACATTATTACAGGACAGCAGGATCATCATCTTGATCGTCATCTCGATCCTGATCAAAATGGCTTTGGCCTGGTACTATAGCCGTATATATAATTCCACCAAGCTCATCAGTATCAAGGCTCAGGTATCTGATTCTCTTTCCGATATCGCCAGGAACCTGGTCATCGTCATCGGCTATTTCATAACTCTTTATACAGGAATCAATCTGGACGGCTATATCGGTATCGCTGTTTCGATCCTGATCATCTATAACGGCTTCAGACTGTTCTCGGAAACAAGTTCCATCCTTCTGGGCAGATCAGGTGATGCGCAGCTGACAGAAGAGATAAGTACGATCCTGAAAGAGAATAAACAGATAATGGGTGTCCATGACCTGCGCATTCATTCCTATGGTTTAAATACCAACTATGCCAGTGCCGATGTGGAAGTCAATGGCAGGATGAGTTTTATCAAGGTCCATGACCTGCTCGATACTCTTGAAGAGGAAGTCAAGGAAAAGACCGGTGTCATCATCACTCTGCATGGCGATCCGGTAAGTGACGATCAGGATATCAGACAGCTCAGAAAGATCATCAAGAAAACGACTGATCTCTATGACGGTTTCTCCTATCACGATCTTCACTACAACAAGAATCTTGCGTGTTACCACGTTGATATCTCCATACCTTATTCCTATGATCTGAAAAAGAACGATATCATCGCCGAGATCACCAGGCAGGTCCGAGAATACAATAAAGACATTCGGATACAGATCAATATCGACAGACATTGATTTGTTTTTTTCATAAAGAAGGATCGCTTTCCGCGATCCTTCATCTCATCTTATCTTTTCTTCGTTCCTCTGCCGGCCGGCTGTCTGTTTGATAAAGACGGCCTGTTTCCGGCTGAATGGCTGGCTGATTTATGTACGCCCAGTCCGGTGCTGGCTTTTGATGCCTTAGGCTGTCTGGCTGTACCGAAACCTGAAGAAGTACTGGTCTTGCCTGCCGGTTTACGGTTACTGAAACCTGTATTGCCTGCCTGCTTTACAGCCGGTTTGACACCGAAACCTGTACCGACACGAATGTTGCTGGAAGGTTTTGAAGCAGGTCTGCTGTTATAGACCGGTTTTGGTTTTGTCATCATCATCGGCTGAGGCTTTCTTACCTCGTATCTGTATCTTGGTTCAGGATGATGAACGACATTACGACGTTTATGAACTACAGGGACCGGTACCACATATCGAGGTCTGAACAGAAGCTGCAGAAGACTCGGCTTCTTGTAACGGCGATAACGGTGAACTCTGTTGGCAGCTGAAAGTGTTGCCAGAGCAGCTACCGCTGATGCGATCAGCGATCCGGTAGAATCAAAGACTGAACTCTTGGCTTTATCATTGAAATCCACATACTGGTCATTCTCATCGACGATCGTCACTTCCATGCCGTATTCGCTCAATGCCTGAGCGATCGTTATGGCCTGTAACTCAGTCAATTCATCTGCCACTTCGATCGGCATATTGCTCAAAAGATCATCAGAAGTAGAGGTAGTATAACCTAAGAGGTCACACAGTACTTCCCTGGCCGTCTTGAGGCTGCAGGTCCCTCTGGAAAACAGAATGATACGATATCCGGTATCCAGGTCGACCGGTTCACCATAAACGGTCATAACATCCTTGGTGCCGCCGCTCAAAGCGCCGCCACAGTTAGGACAGTAGTTGGCATTGTTGTTTACGGAACTTCCGCAGTATGAACAGTATTTCATTATTATTTACCTTCTTTCACTTTATATTATACAAAAACAGGATCTTTATTGATCCTGTTGTCCGTTATCATTCTGATCCTTTTTCTTGTTTCGATCGAAGATCACCATCTCCTCATGTTTGATGATCCTTCTGATGTTGATCCGATGTTTCCAGATGATCAGCAGTGAAAGACAGCTGACGATAATGACTCCTACGGTATTGGCTCCGCTGCAGAAAAAGTAGATCGGTGACATCACCATGACCATCAGTGTTCCGGCAACGATGTAGTTAGTGATGAGCGACACAACGGCTGTAGTAGCCATTGCGACCAGAGCAAACTTCCAGTCCAGTGCTATCAGCATACCCAGATAACTCGCAAAGCCTTTGCCGCCTCTGAACCCCATATAGAAAGGAAAGATGTGTCCGATGACGGCCATGGCTCCGGCCAGAAACGGAATGATCTCGTTGTCAGGATACAGATAAGTACAGAGCTTTACGGCTACGATCGCCTTGAACATGTCGCACAAACATGTAAAGGCAGCGGCTCCCCAGCCGAAGTTTACCTTGATATTGCTGGCACCGGCATTGTGGCTTCCTCTTTCACGGATATCAAAACCATGTGCTTTGCCGATGAAGTAAGCTGCATTGATGGTGCCTAACAGATAAGAAATGATCGCTGTAACAAAGTATTCCATATCTCAATTATAAATTATTATCGTTCATAAAAAATAATTAATCAAAAGAGGATCATTTCAGATCCTCGGTATATTTCTCATAGAATCCGGTCTGTTTCTTTCAGTTCATCTTCTTCTCAAACCGGAACATCCCGTCAGGGAACTGGTCATCCATCTCTTCAGTCATGTCTGGATCACCCGGATCCGGATGATGAGAATTATAGAATTCTACGATATGGAATCCCAGTTTATTGACATAGAAATGGATGTTGCGCGTCTCAAAGTAAGGAGTGACTGTCTCCCATACCTTCACATCAGGATAAAGCTTTTCGATCTCACACCAGGCCTTATATCCGATCCCTTTACTGTGACATTCGGGAAGGGTGAACAGGATCTCCAGTTCACCGTGTTCTCCGTCAACACTGACGACGATACCGCCTGCTTTCTTTCCGTCAGCCATGATCCTGTATGCAGCCCCCTCTTCGATACTGCGTTCGATGGTCTCTCGTGAAATGATCTGATCATCTTCTTCAAAATGATCATCTCTCATTCCGAATTCCTCAGTAGCTCCGTATTTGAAAGCCCACTGGTTATCCCTGATAAACTGTTCCTTGTCTTCTTCCTGTAATGAAACCAATTCTACCTGTAACATAGTTTTACCTCCTGTCTGCCGGAAACTAAAAGCCCGGCATGAAAAATGATTCATTACCGGGCTCACCCGACATCTTATCTGACAGGCGGCCTGCAAGTCTTATGACTTACGATCCCCTATGCTACGGCATACTGTCCTCCGATGCATCACTATTCTAACATATTCTCTGACTGAAATGTTCAGCGATCTGAAACGTATTCCGCAAGTCTCAGTGCTATTTCAAAATGTCCTGAATCGTGCTGAGTATCCCTGATCTGACCCTTCTCTTTTCTGTTCGTCCATTCCGGTGCATCCAGCAGATCGCCACCGGTGAAAAACATATAAACTTCCACGCCTCTGAAATCGCATACTGCCTGAACAGCAGAACCTTCCATCTCCACGGAAATACAGCCGTCAGCCTTGTGCTTCTCAAAGTTGTTCAATGTCTCCCTGTAGAACGCATCCGTCGTCCAGGTCTTGCCCATGACGTACGGGATCCCGTTTTCTTCCATGCAGGAAGCAACTATATCCGCATTCCTGATCCTGATGTAGTCCGATGCTGGAGCATAGTGATATGATGTGCCTTCATCGCGATATGCTTCAGTCGGTATCATCACTTTTCCTCTGGCGATCTCTTTATCAAGACAGCCGGCTCCGCCGAAATGGATCACTTTGTCCGTATCCAGGATCGTCAGTACTTCCTCTACGGTTGCGACACAGGATGGAGCTCCGACCCAGGTCTTATAGAAACCATACTTCTTTCCCTGATGATCAAAACAATAGACATCAGTCGACCCGTGAGCTATCTTCAGTTCTCCGACCTTCTCGCACTGATAATTCTCGATGACATACTTCTCAACAACATATGAAAATGTAAAGATCACAGCCTCTGTTTTTATTCTGTTTTCTTTTATATGCGGATTTATCTTCGCAGGCGATCTGTCATCAAACGACTCTGTAATCATGTTTATTCCCTTCTTTTATAATCAGATGATACTGTTTCCCTTTACCTCAAAGCCGAAGAACTGTAAAGCTTTGGGAACGGCTTCGTTCCAGAAAAAGAAATTATGTTCACCCTTCCAGTATCCTTCTTCCACTCTCATCGCCGGAAGATTCTCTTTCACATAATCAGCCATCTTGCGGCAACCCTCATAGACAAAGTCCTCTGTTCCGCAATAGAAAGCCAGTTCAGGAAGCTCACCTCCATATGCCTTAAGATCATCAACGACTTTGCAGAGATCATTGTGACTTCCTTCGACTTCCTCCCTTGAACCGAAATTGGCTTTGGTGACTTTACTGTCATAATCCAGGAAATCAACGATATTTGGACCGGAAAGGCAGACAGCTTTGGCGTATTTATCCGGATTGTTCAGTGCGATCTTCAGAGTCCCGTAACCGCCCATACTTTCACCCATGATGAAGGTATCTTCTCTTCTGTCACTGATCGGGAAATAGTTCTTCAGTTTCAGCGGCAGTTCTTCCGTGACATAGGTATAGTAATCATAACCGTACTTCATATCTGCATAGGAAGAATTGGTGACGGACGGAAAGACCACAATCAGATCAAGATCTCTGCACACCAGCTTGATATTGCTCATATCGATCCAGGAACTGCAGTCATCCTTCATGCCGTGCAGCACATAAAGAACAGGATACTTCTTTCCTCTCAGATCTTCTGTCTTCTTCCTGTTTTCCGGCAGAAGCATCTCCAGCTTGCAGTCCATATCCAGCACTGCTGAACGCATCGTCATCTCGATCTTGATCATATCGTTTTCCCCCTTTATCTGTTTGGAACTTATCTTTCCTTTATTATACATAACCGGGTCTTCTCATTCCTGTTACTTATAGTTTCAACAAAAAAGAGACTGTCATAACAGTCTCTAATCAGTATATTATTTAACCCGTTTATTTCGCTTTACGATGAACAGTGCCACCAGCATGCCGAGCAGGCAGGCACCGAAGACAAGCAGATTCTTTATCTTCGATATTCCTCCGTACTGATTGCCGAAGGATGGCATCATGCCGTCTGCCGAAGGCCTTTCTCCGTCAAACGGGAAATCCATATTCGAGAAATCAAAGCCTCCCATTTCCGGTCTGCCTCCTTCTTCAGAATCAGGATCCTCATCAGAGTCTCTATCGGAGAAACCGCCCATATCGAATTCACCCATCGCCGAGACATCAAGATGCGATGCATCGATCAGTGCAGATGAATCCTCACGCTGTCCGGCATCTGTTGAAGGAATCGTACCCTTGATCTGACCGTCGATACTTTCAGCACGCAGTTTTATGATCTCATACAGGATACCTGTTGCCTTATCATATTCCTCATAGCTGAAGAACGCTGTAGGGTCGTTCTTGACCAGCTCATCGATCTGATTTCTGATCCGGCTGTATACTTCATCGAAGCGTCCGCCGTTCACATACTCATCGACCAGCTGCTGCAGATACTCATGATATCTTTCTCTATACTCATCGTTTTCCAGCAAGGAATCAAAGAACTTCGTTCCGGAGAATGGTGTATCGATCGCATCATTGACGATATCCGTACCGGTATTGTTGCTGTTCATGGACATGCCGCCTAAGGACAGATTATAGTCCCAAGGCAGGATGTTGAGCTGACCGTCATATTCATAGAGATAGTAGTTGTGCGACATCGATCCTGAAAGCGAGTCCATATTGACCGCGAAGGTATGCACAGCCATGTATTTCAGAACATTGTCGACATCGAGATATTTCTCCAGATCATTTCCTTCAGAAATATTCTTTAAAGCAGTTACTACCCGACGGTGATCGTTTTTGCTGGTGCCGGTGATCTCGGCTTCCCAGATCGTTGAATAACTGTCGAGATCATCATCAGTATAATTCAGATTGGCGCCACCATTGCCACCCATGGAGAATCCGCCACCCATTTCGGATGGATCGAAATCACCCATATCAGGCATGTTTTCGCTGTCAAAGCTGAAGCCGCCTTCCGATCTTCCTTCACCGCTGAAGCTGAAGCCTTCCGGTTTTTCGCCACTAGGGAAACCGCTGGAAGAAGGATCACCTTCGCTCTCACCATCCGGTCTTCCTCCACCATTGAAGTTGAAACCGTTGCCTTCAGGTCTTTCCCCATTTCCAGGAAAACTTCCTTCCGGCATCTCGAAGTTGCCGTCTGAAGGGAAATCACCTGACGGAGGAGTCATGCCGCCGAAACCTGAGCCGCCTCCTGAAGGGAAGCTCATGCCAGGCATCGAAGGACCTGATGAGGAAGAACTGCTTCCGCCGCCCATCTCCATCGTATCAGGCTTATAAAGTTCGCCGTCCTGTGTGCCATAGTTTCGTAACATGAAGCTCTGTTCGACACCTTCCAGTGCCAGATAGACGCCCCAGTATTCACCGTTTACTGATACTTCCGCGTAATTATATAAGGATGCATCAGCTCCCAGATACTGGAACATATCATAGATGATGGCCTCCTTCATGTTGGTGGCATCAGCATAATTGTTGTTCAGGATCAGCTTATCGAGACCGAAGCACGTCTGTCCGTCCACAAAGTGATCGAATTCCAGTTTCAGAGAGAAACGGTCGGAATCAGGATCCATCATGATCGCGGAAAGACTGGTATTGCCTTTAGGCCTGATGGCGACATTTCTGATCTTCTTGCCGTTGATCACGACATCGCAGACGTAATACTCTTCAGATGAGGCATTCGCCAGCATCTTTTCCCATTCGTCCTCATCCATCTGTATATCGATACTGATGACCTCATCAGTATTGAACAGTTTGGATTCATATTCCATCGTGACACTGCTGCCTCCAAACAGTTTATTCAGCTTGTCAGCATAACCGATAGCCAGGAAACACAGCAGGACAGCAATGGCCGTAAGCGCGATTATTATTTTGGAAATATGTCTGTTTGCAGCCATAATCGCTGCCTCCTTTTAGGCCATGTATTCCCCGTTAAAGGTCACAAGGGTAGCACCGGATACGCCATTAACATCATTGACGCTGTTGACGAAACCGGTCGAATCATCTTTCACTCTGATCTCAGCTGTCAGTTCGATACCGGCGTTGTTGACGGTCTTCGATTTGATGATGAACTTGTCAACGGACTTTTCGATAACGTTCATGGCTTCCTGCTCAGCTTTTTCATCAGCACAGCTGACGATCAGGATATAAGGTATATTGTGGAATTTCTGACTGGAGAAGATGACCAGGATCAGACCGATGATCACTGAACCGATGACAGCCAATGGGATCATACCGGCACCGATGACGATACCGACAGCCAGAGCCCAGAACAGGAAGACGATCTCCATCGGTTCCTTGATCGCTGTACGGAAACGGACGATCGACAGAGCACCGACCATACCTAATGACAGTACGACATTGGATGTAACGGCCATGATGACCAGCGTCGTTACCAGTGAAAGGCCGACCAGGGTCATCGCAAAACCGGTAGAATACATGATACCGCTGAACGTCTTCTTGTAGATCAGGAAGATGTACAGACCGATGACCAGCGCAAACAGCATGCCGATCAGCGTATCGATCACTGAGAACTCGGTAACGCTCTCCAGAAAACTTGATTTGAAAATATCACTGAATGTCATTTTATTTTTCCCCCATATTTAACAAACATTTATCAACCGAATGTCCGGCAGGCACCGTATTTTGAGAAAGCCTGCTGTCTCATTCCTTTTACCTGTATCAGATCCTGAATTATTTCAGGCAGAAAGGCATCATATTTAATTTCCAGAAACATATCCTGCGGTGTTTCCGTCGCACTTATATCATTAATCTCTTCACTAAGCAGATCCTGACGGAAGAGACTGGTACGGATCTTTGAATCAAAGGTGACCCGGACATTGCCTGCGGCGAAGATATAAGGTTCTCTGACGTAAGATACCAGCACTTTAGGTCTGAGGAGCTGATATCTGATCTTCGCATAGAATTCTCTGACCAGTTCATCAGGATACTCCTTCATCCATTCATAATCTCCCTTCATGATCTTCCGGAATTCTTCTTCACTGATCGTCGCATCGTATTTCAGACACAGATCATTGATCTTCATCTTCTTTTCCAGAGTAATGAACGAGAGATCATCATTGTAGTAGCGGATACGGAACTTCTCCCGCTTGGCGATGCCGTTGACCTTTTCCAGCAGTGCTTTGTCATCACTGTTGTCGAAGTAGACACTTCTGATTCTGTACAGTCCGTCTGCAGATACATGAGGATCTTGCTTCATGACTGTACGAAGTCTGTTACGCATGGCAACATATTCCGCATAAGGTATGGCATATTTCAGTTCGTGACGATAATGCTTTTCCTGTTCCATTTCGCAGCTCCTTTTTTTCAACCGTTTTCTATCATAGTAAAGAAATGTGAACTCTAACTGAATTCAGACAAAATAACGAAAAAAGGCGCTGTTAGCGCCTTTCTGCTGATCATGATATATCTGTTTTCTTTAAACTAACTGATTCTGGAACGGATCACCAGGCATACTGTTCCGATCAGTCCCAGAACAAGAGCAATGATCCCGAAAGTTATCGCGGTATCATGTAGCCTCCTGTACAGGGAAGCTGATCCGTCAAGTACACGATAGTATCCGAACAGATTCAGTCCGGCATATATCATAGATAATACACAGGCAATGATCATCACGATACCTGCAACCAGTAAAGCTTTTTTCATATTTTTCTTCCTCAAAGATCCTCCTGATACATCTGTGATCACAGGGATACTTATTTGCTTAATGCCCTCGTGATCCTCTCCAGAGCATCATCCAACTGCTCATAGGAGATAGGGATCGGCGGTGCAAAACGAATCGTGTGATCATGAGTCTCCTTGCACAAAACGCCCTCATGGATGCAGGCCTTGACGTAATCAAAGGCATCACTGTAGAATTCGACTCCAACCATCATGCCGCGGCCGCGGATCTCTTTGATCTCCGGGTTATTGATCTTCTTCAGACCGTCCATGAAATGCTTTCCCTTCTCACGTGCTATTTTCGGATAGTCATCACGCTGAACGATCTCGATCGCCTTGATGCCACAGGCACAGGCCAAAGGATTGCCGCCGAAGGTGGAACCGTGAGAACCAGGTGTGTACAGACCGAGGATATCTTCATTGGCGGCGATCGCTGATAACGGCATGACACCGCCACCGAGAGCCTTGCCCATGATGTAGATATCCGGGATCACATCTTCATGCCAGCAGGCGAACATATCGCCCGTACGGGCAAATCCGGTCTGGACCTCATCTGCCAGGAACAGAATATTGTTTTCTGTACAGATCTCTCTGACTTCCTTAAGCCAGCCATCAGGCGGGACGATGATACCAGCCTCGCCCTGGATCGGTTCAGCCAGGAAAGCGACGGTATCCGGTGTGATGGCATCACGGAGTGCTTTCGCATCGCCATAAGGGATCGTTACGAAACCCGGACAGTACGGACCGTAGCCGTCTCTGGCCAGCGGGTCAGTCGAAAAACTGATGATCGCGATCGTACGCCCGTGAAAGTTGCCGGCACAGGTGATGATCTGCTGTCTGCCGTTCTCAACACCCTTGATGCGGTTGCCCCAGAGACGTGCTGTCTTCAGTGCCGTCTCGACTGCTTCTGCCCCGGTGTTCATCGGCAAGATCATGTCCTTGCCCGTCAGCCTGCTAAGACTTTCGTAGAATTCACCAAGATTCTCGCAATGAAAAGCACGGCTGGTCAGTGTACATTTATCCAGCTGTTCCTTGGCCGCAGCGAGGATCTCCGGATGACGATGACCGAAGTTATGTGCTGAATAGGCCGACAGCATGTCATAATACTGTTTCCCTTCCGGATCGGTTACGACAGCTCCTTCAGCTTTGGCGATCACGACCGGTTTCGGTGCATAGTTATGAGCACCGTATCTGTTCGTTTTCTCGATTATTTCTTTTGATGTATACATAGTTACTGCCTTCTTCTGTTGTTACTTTTCTGACATGTACGGATAAACGATCGCGTCAGAAGGATTGAACGTCTCCTTAACGGAATGCGGAGACATCCAGCGGATCATATTGAGTACCGTACCGGCTTTATCGTTCGTACCGGACTGACGGGCACCGCCGAACGGCTGCTGACCGACGACTGCACCGGTACACTTGTCATTGATGTAGAAATTTCCTTCCGCATGAA
This sequence comes from Erysipelotrichaceae bacterium, assembly GCA_017432005.1. Lineage (GTDB taxonomy): Bacteria > Bacillota_I > Bacilli_A > Erysipelotrichales > Erysipelotrichaceae > Colivicinus. Next base: position 1,734 of record JAFRKA010000014.1, on the reverse strand, counting down.
GGAGTGCTTTTTCCATCATGACGATAGCTTCACGGTCCTGGCCGAATACGGCACCGGTCAAAGCATAAGGAGAAGCCTCATCACAGATCTTCAGCGTCTCTTCCAGTTTGTAATCAGGATAGACATATACGGAAAGGATCGGTCCGAAGATCTCTTTGACCATCGATTCATAATCCGGCTTCTTACAGACGATGACGGTCGGTTCAATGAACCAGCCCTTGGAATCATCATATCCGCCGCCGATCACGATCTGACAATCCGGACTCTTCTTTGCTCTGTCGAGATAATCTCTGCAGCGTTCAAACGATGCCTTGTCGATGACGGCAGCCAGGAAAGTATCGAAATCCTGAACATCGCCCATCTTCACTTCCTTCATCATCTCCTTCATGGTCGAAAGGACCTCAGGCCAGATGCTTTCAGGAATGAAAGCACGTGAGCAGGCTGAACATTTCTGACCCTGATACTCGAAGGAACCGCGGATCAGTGCCGCTGCCAGCGGACGGATATCGGCACTATTGTGAGCGAAGATGAAATCCTTGCCTCCTGTCTCACCGACGATGCGCGGATAATTGCAGTAAGATGATATATTCTCACCGATCTGCTTCCAGACGCCCTGGAAGACTTCAGTGGAACCTGTGAAATGGAAACCTGCCAGTTCCTTGCGGGAGAGGACATATTTTCCTACGTCGCTTCCTTCAGACGGCACGAAATTGATGACACCGGCCGGAAGACCGCAGTTCATGAGCAGTTTCATATAATAGTAATTTGCCAGAACGGCCGTACGGGACGGTTTCCAGACGGCGACATTGCCGACGATCGCCGGTGCTGTCGGAAGGTTACCGCCGATGGAAGTGAAATTGAACGGCGTGATGGCACAGATGAATCCGTCTAAAGCACGGTAGTCCTGACGGTCCCAGATACCCGGTATGGAAGCCGGCTGATCCTTGAAGATCTCCTGAGCTGACCAGACACCGAAACGAAGGAAGTCGGCCAATTCAGCGATATCGATCTCTGCCTGGAAGACAGTCTTGGACTGTCCCAGCATCGTCGCAGCATTCAATACCTTGCGGTAAGGACCGGTGATCATGTCAGCAGCTTTTAAGAAGATGGCTGAACGATGTTCCCAGGGCATCTCCTCCCAGGCTTTCTTGGCTGCCAGTGCGGCATCCACAGCCATCGTCAGTTCTTTTTCACCGGCGAGCGAACATTCGGCTATCACATGACCATGATCATGCGGCATCGTGACCTTGAAAGTCTTTTCCGTATAGATCTCTTTACCGCCGATGATCAGCGGGATCTTTACGACCTGCGCAGCCTGACGGGCAAGTTCTTCCTTGAGTTCTGCACGTTCTTTTGATCCGCTCAGATATGCGTGGAATGCGTCGTTTTCAGGACGAGCGATGGTGAAATAAGCGTTTGACATAATTCCTCCTTTTTGACTGATGATTAAAACAAAAAAATCCGTTTCTCGTGAGGAAGTTTCAGGATCCTTTCCATCACAAAAACAAGATGACTGACCATGTCTGATATACTGACATTTACATAATATGATTATAATTTTTCTCAATTATTTATGACAAGAGGGTATCAACGATCTGATATGTACCCTCCAAACTGGACAAACCAGTAAGGAGGGTTTTTAAATGAAGTATGACTGGAAATTCAAACTGAAATGTGTTGAGGATTATAAGAAAGGTGTATGGACTGAAAAGCCTGAACAGGCCGGATGCAGTG
>JAFRKA010000013.1 GCA_017432005.1 Erysipelotrichaceae bacterium | reverse complement strand
GTTGCTTCTCTAGCTTTTTCTAACTGTGCAGTAAAAATTGGGATAGAAATCGCAACTAATACGGCAATTAAAAAAGCCTCCTATTACAGAGGCCAAGTATAAAAACAATAAGTATACTTTATTATGAGAATGAAATCGTAGTTTTTCCTGTAGAAGCTTTATATTCAATTACTGCTGTGCCATCAGCCTTTGGTGTTCCAGAAACATCTCCAGGAAGAGCAGGAGTCGTTTTCCATCCATCTTCTTTTTGCTTGAGGGTAACAGTTCCCTTATACCCATCTGTTGTTTTTTCGAAAGAAGAAATTCCAGTGACATTGTTGAGCTTAATTGTTGTATCATCATCTTCTGTAAGAACGGCGGCTTGAACTACAGCATAAGCAGAACGAATGTTAGCCATATCTGTTGCTTCTCTAGCTTTTTCTAACTGTGCTGAGAAAATAGGAATTGAAATAGCTACTAAAACGGCAATAGTTTTAGCAAATCTTCGTAAAAATGAAATAATTACGAATATTTAATTAAATTATCAGTTTGTCATTTGATAATAAAACGATCACTATTTTATTATCATAGACGATTGCTTTCTGTAAGATCATCTGAGTAACTTCTTTGATCTCAAAGGGGATAGTATACCTAATGATATCGATCATCTGGATAGCTCTAATAGCTTCGAGAGGAGTTCCGTACTCGATCGTTTTTCTCCATTTTGGAAGATAGTCAGATCTATCTGTAACTATTTTGTTATAACAATCGCAGAATGAAGATCTAAGTTTTTCTTCATCAATCTTCTTCTTGCATTTAGGGCATTCCCAATAAGGTTTCTTTACACCGTATTTGTAGATTCTCTGAAAAGGATAGTTACATTTGTTGCAGAATACTTTGGCGTAGAATGCTGAATTGCTGTTTCTTGATAATCCGCGTAAATTATGGTTGATAATGAACTGTTTTCTTCTTTCGGTCTCTTCCTGAACAGCTTTCCATATTTCCTTGGGAATGATGGCCTCATGATCATTTTCAATATAATACTGATTTAATTGGCCCTTATTTACTGTATGCTGTTTGGTGAGATAGTTGGAAGTGAATGTTTTCTGCATCAGTATAGAACCGTTGTATTTCTCATTCTTCAGCATTCTGTCAATCGTGACAGCACACCATTTTGTTTCGTTACGAACTCCTTTTATGCCTTCATCATTCAGTACTTTCGCTATCCTGTTCAGTGAATATCCTTCTAGAAACATAGCATATATCCTTTTGACGACTTCTGCTTCTTTTTCGTTGATGATCAGTTTTCCGTTTTCATCTTTATCATATGCATACAGATTTTTCGCATTAAGATGAGGTATTCCCTGCCTGAATTTGGAACGAATGCCCCAGGCAGTATTTTCAGAGATCGATCTGGATTCTTCCTGAGCAAAACAGCTGAATAGTGTTAGTAATAATTCGCCTGATGATTCCAGAGTGTTGATTCCTTCTTTTTCAAAGTAGATACCAATATCCATGTCTTTGAGTTTACGTGTGTAATTAAGAGAATCCTGCGTGTTACGCGCAAAACGTGAGATTGACTTGGTAATAATCAGATCAATCTTTCCCGATTCGCAGTCGCTGATCATTTCTTTGAAGCCAATCCTTCTTTTGATATTTGTACCGGATATTCCTTCATCAGAATAGATCTTTACCAGTTTATATCTTTTGTTTTCCCTGATAAGTTTATCGAAGTATTCGATCTGGTTTTCAAAGCTCCCTAATTGTTTCTCTTCATCTGTAGATACACGACAATAGGCAGCGACTCGAAGTGTACGATTATTTCTTCCAGTTTTTATACTTATCTCTTTTGCAGGTATTATCTGTACATTATTATTCATTGTCAGACCTTCTTTCTGTCGCTGACGCCGGGCAGGTCATGAACGAAATATCTTCTTAATTCTTCGTATCCGGTTCCTGTAAAACCAAGTGAGTTGAGCCAGGAACGCATGATATATTTCTTGTTTCTGTTATTGTGTAATGATGCTTTGACCCATTTCTTTGACAATGACTCTTCAATCAGTTTGTCAGCTAATATGCTACATATCTCATGAGGAATAGATTCGTTATTTCTGAATCCGTTGAAAATAATGTACTCATCACCGATGATCAACCCTTTATATTCACCTTTATGAAAATACAGAGTCTGTAGGAACTCACTGAGTGTTTCCGGCTGATGAGAATGTAAAGCATTGATGAGTTTACGGTCAATGAAGAATGCTTTAGCCTTATTTAATGATCTGTTTAGAAGATGTTGACGGGAATAGATGATATAGAACAGTTTGGATAATGAAGAGCCATCATGCTGCTGGGAAGAATAGTAAATATCATTTTCTAAAGGTCTTATCTTAGGAAATGGATGGTCACATAAACCCAGTGAACCAAGAAGAGGGAAGATGTTATTTGATACGTCGGAAAGAATAAATCCGTCTCTAGTGATTGTGTAATCACCTATATGACAATTAAATGATGGTGAAAGATCATATCTGGCTTTACAACAAGTTTCATTTTCGATGATTTTTACGATCAGATCACGGTTAGAACTGATAATTCTGGTTTTCAATCGGTCTACACCTCCTGTACATAGCTCAATAACACAAAAAAGCAGATGGGGGGGTAGGTGAAGCGGGATGATTTTGCAGATAATGATATGGAGGATATTGCTTATGCATGAACTCCTGAGAGGTTGCAGAAGAAGAACTTTGCTCTAAACAAAGGAGAATCAGTTTGAAGTCTTACTATCTGAAAATAGCAGTATTCGTACTGCAGATAGTAATCACTATACTCAATTTATTGATGTAGCATCAAGCTGAATTCTTATTATTCTGCAGCCACAAAAGTCGAAAGGATCGTATTCGCGTACGATCCTTTCTTTGAATTCTTACTATTCTGTAACATTATTATAACATCATTAAGCAGCATTTTGACGAAACAGAAATAAAAGTAAATTTATTATACATAAAAAGTAGATAGAAGGTAGGTGAAGAAGGGTGATTTTGCGAATAATGATATAGAGGATAATTGCAAGTTAAATCCATACAGGTTTGAATCTGAATTGTGATTGTAAATATAAGTTTTGTTATTATAACTGTACTGATATTGAATAATCAAAGCCTTGATTGAAGATTGATATCAAAATTGATATCATAGAAAAGAAGAAAACCAATGATGTTTGAAGTTGTATTCTATGAGACGAGAGAAGGAAAATCCGAAGTCTGGGATTTTATGGAAGAATTTACGTATCAAATCTTCCATAGACAAGACGGAGATAAAAGACTATCTTGAAAGAAATGGATAAACTTATGAGAACGTGGAACGATTACAAGAAATATGTTAAGAATATTGATTCGGCCAGTAAAGACGAAATGGAAAATATCGAAACTATGGCATCGATCATCAGTTCACTCATTGAACAGAGGAATGCTTTGGGTATCTCACAAAGAAGGCTGGCCGAACTTTGTAATATGCCACAGGCTTCGATTGCCAGGATCGAATCCTACAAATCAACTCCAAGCCTTGATACATTGTTGAAAATCATGAAACCACTGGGACTGACTCTTACTGTTTCTGTAATAGATCGAGTTTAACACATAACTGGTAACTTATAATTTATCCAGATAGCAATATAAGTTAAAATATAATCAGATAATGATTAGAGATAATAAGGGTTTCTCATTAGCCCATATCCTTATTGCCTTAACTGTAATTGGGATACTGTGTATGATCGGTATTCCTCTTTTTTATTCGCAAAGTGAAGAATCGAAGCAGGAAGGCGATCTTACAAACATGCGCAACGCCAGAGCTGAAGCTGCTATCGAATATTCATATACCGGTTATCCCGGTCCTTATTACTATGATGCATCCACAAAGACAGTTTCTTTGGAAAAACCGAAAAGAGGTTATGGGAGATCTACGACGCCGGTCAATAAATTCGTCAATGTCATGGATGGCGCTTATGGAACACCTAATGAGAACGGCAATGCTAACTACATTACAGTTACTGTTACTGGAGCGGGTATAGAATTGAGATGGGGCGGAAACGATCTTAGTACAGATTTAGGAAGATGCAAGGAAGATATTGACAGTATGCATAAGATCGCTAATGCGCTGAATACGGCTTATCACAATCACAAATTGAGTTTCAATAAAGACTATATAGAAGTTGCCGTCTATGCAGATGGAGCGATGCATTATTTCAACAATTCCAATGGTGGTATACCTTGGTCAGAAGAAAGCACCAAAACGATCATAAATGCTTTGGATTCCGCAGGGCTTAGTACCAGGAATACGCCGATTTATGCGAGCGATTCTGCCTGGAAAGACGGATATATCGTCCATATCGAAAATGATGGAACGTTGAAGTATAAGAAAATGCTGCCATTCCAGAATCTTGATGAACATATCGGTTGGGGATGGTGGAACAATACCGATCTGAGCGAGGAAGAACTTAAAATCAACTAAAAGTTATTATTCCTAAAGAACGTATCTGCTTTGTTTTCAAAAGTATCGCGTATTTCAATGCTATTATCAGCTTCTTTATTTTCCCGAACAGTTGTTTGATCTGGTTTTGTGCTGATGATAAAAGGGATCCCTTTTTCTTTTATGCATTGTCGAAGAAAAATATTGATGGCCGAAGACATATCAAGACCAAGTTCTTCAAATAGGGCTTTTGATTTCTCTTTAACTTCTTTATCTGTTTTGAAAGTAACAGTTGTATTATTCATGCTTATGTTTCCTTTTTATATAATAATTATGAGGTATTAATAATATAAATACAATGTTAATTAATATGCAACTAAACAGTAAGAAACAATATTATGCGAAAAAAGATGAAAATCAGCGAAATTTTGCATAATATGTGATAATTATTTCAAGGGAAATAAGTATTTACCGGAAAAACAGGATCAGATCAGAGAAAAATGATGGATAAAGTAAAATACACGAACATTGAAAAAGAGAACAAAAAGCTGATATCTGAATTTGAGAAATACTTGAATAGTAAGAATCTTGCTCCAAAGACGGTTCAGAAGCATGTTGACGTAGCATATTTCTATATTGATGTCTTTCTGAATGATCATTATGTAGTATCGGCTAAGGAAGGGATCAATTATACTTATATCGCGGATTATTTTGATTATTTCTTTATCCGGAAGTGCATGTGGTCGACACCAGAAACACTGCGTTCTGAAGTGGCAAGTATAAAGAAATTCTATGCTTTCATGTATGAAAAAGGGCTGGTCAGTGACGAGGATTTCGATGAGTTCAGGTATATGATAAAAGAATCGATTAATGACTGGTGTGAAGATTGTCAGATCTACAATGACGGCGGAGAATATATTCCGATTTAATGTCCTGCGCTGATGTATGTTTCTTTAATAGTTGTTTTATGAAATAATTATAATGATATGAAAAATAAAGATATAAGAGGCTTCACTTTAGGTGAATTACTGATAGTTGTAGCTATCATAGCGGTATTGGTGGCAATAGCAATACCTATTTTCAACAAACAGATCGAAAAAGCCAGGGAAGCATATGATATCTATACTATGCGCGCGGCCGCGTCGGCAGCGATCGAGTTATACTATGCTGGAGTAAAAGATGAAGCAAGTGCGGATAAAGCAGGATTAAAATGGTGGCCAGGTTCAGGTTCAGACCGTGCTAAAGATAACGCAGCTGGAGCTTACGATCCGAAGAGCGGGACATTTTATAAAAAAAGGCAAGATTTACCTGTAAAGACATACGGTAAGGGCACTACAATCGATGGTGGAACGACATTTGTTATGGGAAATCCAAATGGTGCATATAAAGCTGATCAAGATTATAGAAAAGCAGTTGTTATGGTCGCTATATATCCGAATGCTACCCCTGCTCGTGTGGATGTGTTTTGGAAGAATAATGTTGATGGAGAAGATACTTCTTATGTTGGCGGACAAGCCTCGGGTGGTAATGCCCCTAAATACAGCATCTCAATCCTTTTAAATTAATAAAACAATATCTACAATTGTATTTATGAAAACGCTTACATCATCTTTAATATATGTATTGAAGATGATGTTTTTATTCATGTATAATTAATGATGGATAACTATGACCACTCTTTTTTGTCATGGATATTCATGTAGATTTGTTTATGAATAAAGCAGTAAAAAGAAAACTAAGATCTAATGAAGGCGCATCACTTTCTTTTGCGTTACTTTTGTTTTTGTTCTGTGTAATTATTGGAACCATTATACTTACTGCAGGAACGGTGGCTTCAGGCAGATTAGCTGATAAAGCCAAAATGGATCAAAGGTATTACCGGGTTACTTCTGCAGTAGAGTTTTTGAGAGATGAATTTGAAGGAGAACAGTCAACTATTATCAGAACAAAAGAAGGCACCGAATACTCACTAAAATATGTATTTGGCGACAATCCCGAGAATAATATTCATGATTATTCCAGTACGAATAGTAATATTGATTTTCTTACTAAAAAAGCTATTAATTTGTTAGAAAGCACATCAGGAGAAGCGATGTGGGAATCGGATTTCTATAAGACAGATGATAGTGTTGATAATTATACATTCAAATTGGATAATGGCGAGAAAAATCTCCTTAGTGTTGATGTTGATGTGACTTTGAAGAATGGCGTAATAATTATGGATGTCGCTTCTGAAGGATATATTATCGAAATGAGTTTAGCTCCGGATATTTCGGAAGTATATTCAAAAAAAGAAAATGTCGAAAAGAAAACAACGACTATCAGGTGGACTTGCAGCAATATTCAGAAAGTAATGGCAAAACCAGAATAATCAGCCGGGAACCAGAAAGAAATGAGAAGGATTATAGTAAGAAAAAATAACAGAGGTGAATCGCTTGCGGAAACGCTGGTAGCTTTATTGATTGCAGCCTTTGCTCTGCTCATCCTTGCCGGGATGGTTCAGTCAAGTTCAAATCTCATTACCAAAAGTGAGAAGCATATTAAAGATTATGTTGAAGCAGAAAACAGTCTGGTTGATGAAACAGCAGCAAAAGGTATTGATGGCAAAGCGTATTTGTCGACGACGATAAGTGGATCTGAAAAAGCTGTTTATTTGAACAACAGAGGCGATACACAGATAAATGTTTACTATTACACTGCTCCAATGAATAGTATAGATATTATTTCGATAGCAAGATTGACCACCGGGGATTAGGGAAAACGATGAAACAGACATTCAAGAGATCAAAACAAGGTTTTACACTGGCAGAAACATTGTTGGCAATGCTTATTCTTTTGATGGTGTCTGGACTCATGGCCAGTGGGATTCCAACAGCAATTAACATCTATCATAAGATCGTAGATGCATCAAATGCCCAGGCATTGATCTCTACTACCATGACTGAACTGCGGGATAAACTTGCTCTGGCTCAAGACTTTGAGAACAGTTCAGCTACCGTTATTACATACACTGGTGATAATGGAAGGAAACACGAATTAAGTTTTGATGAAAATGTCGGCATTTATATCAATGATATTACCGGTGATGGTCAAGATGATTCGCGTCTGCTGGTATCTGATCCTGCTGCCAGCAAGAATCTGTATGTATCTTTTGATTCGATAAAGTATGAAGAAGGTGTTGTTGCAGTAAAAAACCTTAAAGTGAAAAGGAAAAACAGCACCGTTGAATACGTTGAAATTGACGAGTATATGATAAAGGTTTTAAACAGACAACAAGATGATGAGTAAAAAGACCGAGAAAAACAGACAAGGATTTTCATTGGCAGAGCTGATGGTTGTTGTTGCGATCATCGGTATTTTGGCTGGTGTTGGTTTTGTTGCGGTGATCAGATACATGAGAATACTGAAACAGATGCAGTATGATGCCGTAGCGAAAGAAATTTTTATTGCGGCTCAGAACCATTTGTCCATGGCGTATAACGAAGGGTATCTGGAAACTGAAAAAACCGGTTTTGGAACAGCAGATAGTAATGAATCTGGAGCATATTATTTCGTTGTTCAAAGAGATATTGATAGCCAGTCAGATACTTTGCTTGATTTAATGCTGCCTTTTGGCTCGATCGAAAGTGGAGCCAGAGAAGGCGGATCCTATATTGTTCGATATCATCCTGAGAGCGGACAGATCCTGGATGTTTTCTATTCTGATATGGGTGATGAAAAATACGGTTTCACATTTAACGGTTCAGACCTTTATAAGAATCCTAATGGATTAATGTCATTAAGGGATGAAGACAGCAAACCAATCAGACGCAATTATCCGGATGAGGATAAAGAAAGAGTAATAGGTTATTACGGAAGTTTAAGCGCCGGAACTATTCTAACTGGTGCCGAAATTCCTGTCCCGTATATCAGGGTAGATAATGCTGAAGAATTGCTGGTAAATGTCAGGATCGAAGGTGCAGATTTAGAAACTTCTGAAAAAGCAAGTCTTCAGCTTAAACTTGTTATTGTTGGCGAAGTAAGTGGTGCTGAGGGTTATGTTTCTCTAAAGAAAAACAATGGCGTTTTTAAAGATACTTATTCTTATTGTCTTGACAGCATTACACAAAAAGAGATGCATTTTAGTGATATTCTCGAGCTGTTCACATATAAGGATACAAAGAAATTCATACCGGGAGAAAACCTGACTGTATATGTTGAAGCTTTTGACAACAGCAGATTGACTAATATCACCAGGACAGCAAAAATAAAAACCAATTCATTATTTGGTGATGCCAGTACTGTTAACAACAACAATGAAACAGAGAATATTGCGGACATTTCAAATATCAGGCATCTGGAAAATCTGCATGATGACATTTCGAGTCTGGATCTCGACGCAACAAAACTTGAAAGAGCCGAGCAGAGCAATGATCTTGATTGGGATATTTTCCTTGATAAAACCAATAAGAGTAATACTATCGTATATAAAAATGACGCAACAGGTGCCACTTTAAAAGGATGTTATTGCCCGGTTGATCTACCGGTTGATTATAACGGTGAGAATTATCAGATCAGCAACATCAATGTTAATTATTCTGGGCCTGCCGGTTTATTCGGAAAAGTTGCGAAAAAACCAGATGATACGAAGAAAAGAGAAATCAAGAATCTGATGTTAGTTGATTTTACGATAATCGGATCAGATGCCGGTGCTTTAGTGGGACAAATCAGTGATTCATCTGTCGAAAATGTAATAGTCATAGATAGCGGCCTTTACCGTGGCAGCGATGGAAAATACAAGTATACAGAATATGTTAGCGGAACAGACAGTGTTGGTGGCCTGATCGGATATTGTTCGAATACGAAAGTAGATTTTTCTGCAGCTGCTGTGATTGTAAAAAATGGACAATACTCGGGAGGCCTGATTGGATCTGCGGTCGGCAATTCCGAGATCAGCAATTCCTATGCTGCGGGACATACGATAGACGGAAAATTCAATGATGCTCCGATAAATGTAACAGGAACTGATGAAGTTGGTGGCCTGATTGGACATTCTCAGGGTGCGACTATCAGCAATTCCTATGCCACATGCTCTGTTTCGGGAGCGATTGCTGGCGGTCTGATTGGTTCGTATTCCGGTTCAGCAATAAGTAACTCATATGCAGCAGCTTATGTTTCTTATGCTAACAAAGAAGAAAATCACGGTGCTTTTATAGGTAATGATTCAAGCCCATCGGTCCACAGCAACTGCTACTATCTTATTGCACCTAACGATACAGAACTGCCTGCAATCGGAAATAAAAACAGCAGTACAGTTATCAAGGCGATCGATAAAAGCACAACTTCTTATCGTAACTTTATCAAACTGACAACTGCCGCCGCGCCATATGACGGTACATTGAAGAGGAATTTTAATGGACAGTATTTATATCAGAGCATAAAAGAGTTATCTGGTAAAAATACTTCAAATAAATTTGTTGACAAGCATAATGGTGACTGGCCAGATTATCAGATTCAGATAATCAATAAAAAAACAAATGAAGGTGATGGAAATGAATAAGTATCTGAGGTTAAATAAAAGAATTAAAACCTGGTATTCAAATATAGCACGGATTTTTATCATACTTTTGATGCTTTTTTCCAGCATTCCTGTTTCGCATGTCGATGCTTTGCAGATCGATTCAGATAATGAAAACAGTAATTTTGTTTATGAACTGAAAAGAAATATCAACAGCGCTGATGGCGATGAATATGAAATAAAGACTGAATTCAATGAAGAAAGTGATATAGAAAATGATTATCAGCTAAGTGTATCGGAAATAAACAGTGATTTTTCTGATTATGAAGATTACAGGAGACGCTCAGCTGAACTTCTTGGAAATGATGATGTTGCATTAAAAATCTATAATCTCTCTATAGTTTCAGAAAATGAAAAGATCATTCCTGAAACAGAGATTTCTTTCGTTATTGAAAAAGTTAAAGAGGAATCTTCAGAAGAATATGAGAATACAGAAATATTGCTTCTGTACGGAAATGATCAGAGCATAAGCGATGACACATTTACCGTAGATTTTAGTGAATCTGAAGATAAAGTGATCCTGGTATTGGCAAATATAATCAGGAACGATGAGGATGTTGAAGAGCCTGCTGCTCAAGATGAAGAAGTTGAGGTTCCAGAGTATGCTGTATCAGCTGTGTTCTCAAGACAGGATGAGCATTTTTATAACGAACTTATAGATATTGATGAGATCGAGAAAAACGATGATCAGTATGAGGATTATATCAACGAAAATAACATGATCGTTGATAACAGTTTTATCAATTATCATTTATTGTTTGATCTGCAGCTGAATCAGGAAGAATACAATTTCAGTACAGACAAAGACGATGATGTAACTATCAAAGTTAGATTAAAACTGTATGAGAATTATGAGAAACTGGATATTGATCAATTGGCTATAGTCTGTTTTGAAAATGGCAGGACATCTTTAATAATTCCAAATGTTGTTGAAAACGACGACAATCTGGAAATCAGCTTTGAGGTTGAAGATGAATTAGTGTTTGCTTTGGCGGAGGCTAAACAGAACAATGTTTTAACTTATCGTGATCACGATTATCTGATCACTGCATCATATAATTCTTTATCTGGCATACCGGTAGATGCTCAACTCCGTGTTATGGAGATAACCGAAGATGACGATTCTTATGATGACTATATTAATATTTCATCACAGTCGATCGGTGAAGAACCGGAAAACATCGTAACAGCGAGAGTTTTTGATATTGCTTTAATCGATCCGGAAACCGGTGAAGAGTGTCAGCCTGATGGCAATGTCAAGATCAGCATTGAGCTTTTGAGAGATACTTTTGAAGAACATGCGAATGTAGAAGTTGTACATATCCAGGATATCGATAAAGAAGAAACTGAGGTCCTGGATAGTACAGTTACAGGTGAAACAGTAGAATTTGAGACTAGTGGATTCTCCGTATATGTAATCTGTGAAAAAACGACAGAAGGAGAAAATTATGTCACGTATTTCTGCGATTATGTTTTTTACTATCTGAATGAAGATAATGACTATACTGAATATCTGTTTAAAGACGAAAACAACGAAACATATTCTGTGCAGAAAATAAAAAACGGCGATAAACCGCTTGTTCCTCAGATCACCTCTTCAGAGGATATGGTTTTTTCTGGCTGGTATGAAGGCAGTACTGGTGATGGAGGAGCGGTGGAAATATCTGAGACACCGTATGATTTTGACAATATTCCGGAGATTATAGAGAATTCCAGTGTCCTCCTTTTTGCCCGCTATAAAAAATTTGCGAATGTTGTGTTCTACGGACAATATGATAATGATAATTCCAAGTGGCCAATAGCATTCAGCCGTCGAAGTGAACTTGATGAAGAAAACAACGGAAAGATAAAGATCAGCGATTTAAAAGCAAAATATAACAGTGACAGCGGTAAAACGATGGTCTTCTATGGCTGGTCATATAAACCGGTCTCTGTTCCTGGATCATCGACTGATGACGAAGGAAATGAAGTCAGTATCATTACACCTGATGAAGACGGATACATAGACATTACGGAATCAATCGAATTATATCCGGTGTATAAAGATGTACATTTATTAACCTACTATGCCGGTTATTCAGGATCCGGTGCGGATTATGTACCGCCTGCATATTATTATTCAGATACTAATGTTGCAGATCCACTTCCTATAGTGTCCAGAAAAGGATATTCTTTTGAAGGCTGGTATACAGGAACTCTGAATACTGATGGTGATAAAGAAACGATAACCTATGGTGCACAAGTCACTGACGGCAACGGTAATCTCGTTTCGTCAATCGAAGATGACACATTCTACATCATGAATGAAGAACTTTATATGCGTTCCGATGCGACTTTGTATGCTAAATGGGGCGCAGATTATAAAGTTGTTATATGGAAACAAAAGACTTCCGATGAATACGGTGTTTCTGAAAAGCATTATGATTATGTCCAGAGTTTTACATCAAGTGGAGAGATTGGCGATGAAGTAACAGTAAGCGATACATATAAGTCATTAACAATCAGCGGATATACATACGATCATTGTGATGACAGTGTTACTCTAAGCAATTACGAAACGGCTGTACTTAATGTTTATTATGTTTTATCCGGCAGTTATACACCTAGCGGAGAAGGGCATTCTTTGAAATTCGAGAATTCGAATGACGATTCAACTGTAATGCCCGACACAGTTTCAAATATTGAGTATGGAACATCGCTCAGAAGTTATATTCCAAACGATCCTGTTTCTGCGACAAAATCAGAAAAGGGAAAAGACGTTTATTCTTTTGGTGGCTGGTATTTTGATAAAGATTGCACAATTAATGCTGATCTGTCAGAAATGGCTATGCCTGATGAAGATCTTACGGTTTATGCTGGATGGAATCCGATTAAATTCAGAGTTAAGATCAATCCGAATTACGGTGCTTTGTATTATTATGATTCCGGTGTTCTGAAAGGAACAGGAGCTACCTGGTTCAATAATACTTATTTCGATAATCCGATAGGCGAATATACTCATGTTACCCGTGATTATGTCGAGTCAAATTCAGGAAACTGGTACTATGTCAAACATGATCTTGATTATTATGGAGGAGTATCCGGCGATGATCGTAAGACGTATTATACTCAAAATCTGAACGAAGCTACTGAGGATACAACTTTTGAACGTCAGCCAGGAATATACAGCTATGTAGGATGGTATGAAGTTGATGAAAATGGAACTGTATCAGAGAGTCCATACGATTTTACTCAACGCACAGATCACAATACAAGTCTTATTCTGAAATGGAAGAAAAACGGTGTTTTCTATATCGCATACAACGCCGGAGCTGGTACACTTGACGACGAAAACAGCAGTTCAGAGCTGATTATTAATAATGCTTATGAAGACAGCGCAAGTATAACACTGACGGTTAGTGCAAATGCTCCAGCAGGTTATACATTTACCGGATGGAAAGTCCGCGGTTCTGACAGCAATGTTATATATGCTCCTGGACAGATCTTTACTTTGAATGCTGAATATGCATTTGCCAGAAGTGGAAGAGATATTGTTTATCTTGATGCAGTTTATTCGAGGATCGGAAGAGCTTCGATTATTTATGATGCAAATGGTGGAATAATTGCTGAAAATGCTGATTTCGGTTATAAGGAAGACGGTTCTCCGGCAACAGCTACAATCAGCGAGAATAAAGCAACAGTAGCAAGTATAAAGAATAATTCCAGGTTTACACTTAGTAATGGCGTTGGCTTTACTAATACAGGTAAAGAATTTTTGGGATGGAGTACAAGTGCCACTTATGATCCTAATGATGATAATGCAGTCTTCTATCCTAAGGCAGTCGAAGGCAGTGACAAAGAGTATATTTATGGTGTAGATACCAAAGAACCGACAACTTTATATGCCGTTTGGGGCGTTACCGTAACATACAGTCTTAACAGCAGTAATGCTCAATGGCCTTCTGATGAATACTGGAATTCATATGCATATGATGAAGAAACTAATACTTATTCAAAAACTGTATATCTAAACAACACTATCAGTGAGCCAACGGCTAATCCGACCTATACAGGTGAAGGAGATAAATTATTCAGATATTGGACAGCAGACACGACCAGCAATACCAAATATGACTTTTCTTCTGCGGTTACTGATGATCTTTCGCTGTATGCATACTGGAGCGACCCAGTAAAAATTAATGTCAATGTAGTTGATGCATCTTCAGAAGCATTATCTCTCACTGATTGGGAAAAACACGATGTTAATGTTGGCACTTCTGAAATCGAATTAGATCCTGATGATTATGTTACGAAAGAAACTGATTATGTATTTGCTTTCATGACAGTTTCTTCAAGCCTTTCTGCTGTATCTGATGATAAGACGGTTGTATCGCTTAAATATGATATTTCCAGCAGAAAGATCTGTGCAAAGTATTCCGGAAGCGATAACTATGTTGCTTTAAATGATACTGATGAACTGTACTTTGTATATTACAAAAAGAAAGTACTCAATGTTGTCTATCAGAAAATGAATACTGCCGGCACTTCGACTGTCCCAGTTTCAGACTCTGCAAAAGATAGTACTGAAAAGCTTGGAAGTCTTGCAATAAATGAATATCTGACGAGTCCATTACAGTGGGCAAATGATCAATCACTTCATTATTATGCTTATGCAATAGGCGATTCTAATGGTGGTATGAATGTCATAACGAATGTTTCAGATTCAGACAATGCTCGACCTGCATTGTCTATCAGAAACAGCTGGAAAGGCTTTGAGTATTCAACCGATAACAGCAACTGGAACAGCTGTGGATATGAACCAAAAATCTACGTTATATATTTTGAGCAGCTGCCTAATATAATCACTATTAATGAAACTACTTTCGCGACAGAAGGTGTTATAGGTGCAAAACAATTCAGTTATACGGTGGTTATCTCTAGTGATGATGAAACAAGTGGAGAAGCTCAGAGATTAAACTTCAAGTTGAAGAGTGGCGAATCGAGAAGAATCATAGCATATTATGAGAATGTTTCGGGTGTTCAGCATTCGCAGACAGTTAGAGTTTCTCAGGATTCAGAGGATGGCTTTGATACAGATAACAGATCAAGTGTCGGAACATATGAAAGCAAATATATCTGGGCTTATACAACAGCTGATCCAACAACGGAATCGTACGTTGAGCCGGTTGTATCTTATTCCAATTCGCTGGATTCTGTTGCGGTTAAAGTAAACATTGCATTGATTGATCAGACAGGTATCAAACTTGCTAATAGTCTGATCGGTTCGGGAACTGATACTTTTAATATTTCTCTTGGCAGCTCAGAGAAGATTCTAACTAAACTAAATTATTCCGATATATATGATGGTTCTTCAGTACGCGCTTTTGGCGCGGTGGCATATGGTACAGATGATAACATCGAAGGCAATGCGGTTACTGTTGAAAGCTATGACGCATATACCATTTCTTATACCAGTGGCGAAAATAACGTATATCATCTGACGATAAACGACAGCAATGGAAATACAATTGGAGATCTGGACAATAATGAACTGTATTACGTTTATTATCCACTTCTGAAGATAAAATATGTCAAATATGAAAACGGTACACTCGAAACAATAAAGGGATCTGTAGATGGAGTATCTGAAACCGACGGATTAACATATAATCGTGAAAGTGTCGTTTTAAACGATCTTGATGTTGAACAGAATCAGCCTCTTTCGATCGATATGAAAGACTTCCTGATCAGTCAAACAGGCGGAAACAAGGGATTCCGCATGCCTCCGATCCTGGATGACGGCATATACGAAAGCTATCTTGGTTACGATCAGATAGGTATTGGCGAAACAAATACGATCACAAGTGTAAGTTCATTATTAGGTGTGAGCGATGATTTAAGCATGCACCTTAGAATATCTGAGGGTGTATTACAGTATAGCTTTGATAACGAAAGCTGGAACAATGTTTCCTGGACATATTCGCCTACCATTTATGCAATATATAGTGAACGTGGTTATGATCTTCAGGTATGTAAAACGGTAGATACTTCATCCAGCGGCGATAACCCATTCTTTACTGATAGGTCTTTTACAGTTACGATATCTTCTGATTCTATTACAAAATCATCGTATGTTATTGAAGGCGGAGATGATTCAGAAGTTCCGGCAGTTCCTTATGACGGCACCAATCCAGGTCAGATCGTAATGAGTGTTAGAGATGGATCGAAGATCAAGATCAAAGAACTTGGAGTCGGTGATTATACGATTACAGAAACGGAAAAAGGATATTTCAATCTCAGTGCCAAGACCAGCAAGATAACAGGTGGATCCAGCACTATTGTTCCTGTTCTGGATGACTGCACCGTTTTGATTTCGCTTGATAGCGACATTAAACTGGATTTAATCAACAGTCCGAAGGCACTTTGCCGGATTATTGATAATGGTTCTACACATATTTTCTATACTCTTAACAGTGCGATTGACTATGTCAGCGAAGAGATAGTTAATAAGACAGCTATGATTGAAATGCTGACAGATTATGTTGTTCCGGTAGAAGATTTGCCAATTATTCCTAATGGTTGTGATATTACAATCACAACTGCAGATCCGGGTTTCTCTGGAGCAGGTACTATGGCTGTATTTACCCGTAGTGAAAGTATGCTTGAAAAACCGTTGTTCACCAATAATGGTACGCTATGTTTTGAAAACGTTATAATTGACGGTGCTTCGACTTTAGTAAGCTATCCATTAATCCAGAGCTCAGGGGACCTGTCAATCGGAAGAGGAACAGAAATAAGCAATGCCAAGAACAGCGGTAACGGTGGAATAATAAATGCAACTGGCGGTAATATCTCTTTTGAGAACTGTACTCTAAGCAACAATACTGCAGATAAAGGAGCAGTACTTTACTATAGTGGAAATGGAAGCATCGATGTTAAAGGAACTGCTTCAATAAAAGAAAACAACGCCGTAAATGGTGGTGCAATTTATGCAGTTAATGGAACAGTAGACATTTCTATGTTTGCTTCATTAAATGATAACTCAGCGTCATCAAATGGTGGTGCAGTTTATATTGAAAATGGCGCAGTCAATATAAGTGGAAAAGGTAAACTTGTTGACAATACCGCAACTAATGGTGCGGCAATCTATACAGAAATTGGACAGATAGTTGTCTCAGGATCAGAAAGTGTTCATCCGGAAATCAAAAACAATATAGTAACAGAAAACGGCGGAGCGATTTGGATAGGAAGTGGTTCTGTTGAATTTAATGCAGGTGAAATATCAGGAAATAAAGCAGAAGATGGTCAAGGCGGTGTTGTTTATTCAAACAGCGCTTCAGTATCAGTATCATCGATTGTAAATATAAGTGAGAATCTTGCATTGAATGGCGCAGCTATTTATTCTAATTCAGGAAATGTGACTGTTTCAGGTGGAACAGTGAAAATGAATACTGCAACAGAAAATGGTGGCGCTATTTATACAAACAGTGGTTTAGTGACTATTTCTGATGGAGATGTTATTAATAACAAAGCAGAATCTGGAAGTGGTGGAGCAATCTATTCGGCAAGTGGCAATGTAGTTTTGACCGAAAATGCCAATGTCAGTTCAAATACGGCTAATACAAATGGTGGCGCAATCTATTCTTCTGAAGGAAATGTAAGTTTATCTTGTGAAACTTTAAATTCCAACAAAGCTACAAACGGAAAAGGCGGTGCAATCTATGCCGGTTCCGGCGCTCTAACAGTTACTTCGGTATCAATATCATCTAACAGGGCAGGCAGTGACGGTGGTGCAATCTACTCGGATAGTGGCTCAGTGACCGTTTCTGAAAGTATTTTGATATCGAACGTATCTAGCGGTGGTAATGGCGGTGCATTGTGTACTGGAAGTGGCAGTATAAATCTTTCAAATACAAATTTTGGAGAAGAAAATAAAGGCAATACTGCAAGTAAAAACGGTGGTGCAATCTACTCAGAAAGCGGACATGTTACTTTAACTGATCTTGTTATTATGAAATACAATACTGCCGGAGAAAAGGGTGGTTCCCTTTATGTTGGAAGCGGATCAGTATCAATTCCTAATACAACTACAGTTTCGAATAATACAGCAGTCAATGGTGCGGCAGTATTTGTCAATTCCGGCAGAGGTACATTCTCAGGAGGAACTTATACAAACAATACTGCTTCTTCAGGCGGCGCAATTGGCATGGGGAGTACAGATGCGCGTCTCTATTTCTCCGGGGATATAAAGATCTCTGGCAACACACTTAGCGATGGAGAAACGAAGAGCAACATTTATCTCGATCAGGATTCTAAAGACGTTCTCAATATGGAGAGCCTCGGAAGCAATGCAGACATTGGAATCTATGTTCCAGACAGCTTAACATCTGAGCGTGACGTTCCTGGAGCCAGATTTGCAACCTACACAGAAAATGATGTTGCAACAACGAAGATCACTAATGACCGTCGTGATTTCGGTGTGCAGAAAGATACTGATTCCAAACAGCTTTTCTGGGGAGTATTGATCAAAGTTGAAGTACGCTATCAGGCTTCTTTCTCTGATGGACTTCCTCCAACAGCGGATTATACTACTAAAAAAGCAGCATTTGATTATTGTCCTGAATTTGCTTCTGCAGCTATTTCGAGACTGGCAGAAGATGTAAAAAACAGTAATACACTTGGTCTTACTTCGACTGCAGTATATGCAATTGGTTTTGCAAGCGGAGCAAGCGCGTATAGTGACTACATTACAAATCTGATATGGGATAATGATTCTCAGGCATGGGAACTGAAAAAACGAGACGGAAGCACCGAAGCACTCAATAATCGTACGATCATAATATATTATGCAGAGCCAGCATATATCTCTGTTGAAAACAATACTAATTCGGCTTTGAATATAAGCGATCTGACTGTTGGAAATGATACGATCGGTCAATTGAGTGTAATCAATACGGCTTCCAATGCCGGATATGGCACTGTCTATGCAAAGAATGGTTCTGTTCGTCCTTCTTTGCTTCCGGCTACAGAAAACGATCTGAAACTGGCCGTAAATACAGCCATCACACTTCTTCTGCCTGGCGGACAGAACATGACATACAATCTTGATGGATCTTTTGGCAGTATAGCCAGTACTGATGTTCGTTTGAGACGAGGCAAATCTGAAAGCTTGATAGAAACACAACTGACTGTAAATTCATCTGGTGGTTTTGAAACGCTTACCGGTTCAACTCTTAATTCAAACAATACATACAAGATCATCTTCGGTGATGACAGATATATATGCAAAGTTGTCGATTCTACTGGTACAGAACATCGCTATACCACAATCAGCGGTGCCATTGCGGATGTTGTAAAAACCACATCGGATGATCCACCTTATTCATTGGAAACAGAAAAGACTGCTGCTATAGAGATGCTGGTGGATTACCTTTTGCCTTCTTCTGATTCGGTTGTTGTTCCAAGTGGATACAACATCACTTTTACTACTGCATCGAGTGGAACATATAAATACATTCCGGTTGATGAAGGAGAAAATCGTGCTACCATCAGCCGTGATACAGATAACACAAATGCCATGATCTCTACAACAGGCGGATCAACGCAGACGGCTCTGACAGTTAAGAATCTGATTTTCAATGTCAAGGGTGTTCAGGGAAGCACAGAGTACGGTGCTATCGTTGCAAAAGGAAGCTCGGTTACCGTTGACAATGTGAATTTTAAAGACTTGTTCGCAGGGAATGGTGGAGCCATTTTCGTAGAAACAACATCTGGGACAAGCAATTCCTGGGTAAAGGTTACAAACTCGTATTTCTACAATTGCCATTCCACAAAAACGGGTGATCGTGATGGCGGTGGTGCGATTCATGCGTGGGTTGACAAACTCGAATTGGAAAACTGTGAATTCGATTCCTGTGAAGGAGACTGGCAGGCAGGCGGCGTCTTCCATAAGGTCGAATCAAATACTTACTATACAGAATCGTTAGTTACAAAATGCAAGTTTACCAATTGTACATCAAAAGCTGCAGGCGGTATGGAACTTGGATCGCGAAATATCATCGTTAAAGAATGCACTTTCGAACATTGCAATGCTACAAGTCGTAATGGAGGCGGATTCAATGTTTATGCATTAAAAAGTGCGAGCCCATCAGCGGACTGCTGGACTACTGTAGAGAACTGTATTTTCAATGATTGCCATCTAACGGGCGGAAATTTAAATGGAGGCGGATTCCGCAGTACCTCAAAGTATACGACGATCGTGGGAACTACCTTTACGAATTGCTCAGCAGTAGCCTATGGCGGAGCAGTTGCACTTTCCAATTCAAATGCTGTAAAGGCTGAATTATATGGTGTTTCAATCAATGGATGTTCATCGGCAACCGGCGGTGGCGTTTACTTTGTCGGTAAACAGATGGTCATAAGCGATAGTTATGAAGTGGATTCAAATGGAAATCCAATCTTTGCTAATGGAACGGCAAAAGCTGCTGGTGGAGCTAATCTTTCGAATGGTGTTGCTGCAGGAACACATTATGTCGGTAAAATGAGTGTTGAAAACTGTACAGCAAAAGCTGTTGGTGGTATTTACCATGACAAAGATGATAATAACGCTACACTGAAAATCACTAACGCCATGATTACAGGAAATGTAGAAACCGAAAGCAAAACCGGTGGCGGCGGTTTAAATTCAAAAGCGAGAAACATCTCAATAACAGGTTCCACCATTTCAAACAACACATCAGCAGGTAAAGGTGGTGGAGTAAATGTCAGCAAAGCTAATGTTCTTACTCTTTCTAATTCAACAATTTCAAATAACACAGCAGCTTCCGACGGTGGCGGTGTATATGCAAATAAAGATAATCTTGTACTAAGCATTACAGGATGTACAATGAATGGTAATACTTCTGGTGATAAAGGTGGTGCAGTATATACTATTGCAAAAACAATAACAGTCACTGACAGCATAATAAACAACTGTACAGCAAAAAATACCGGTGGCGGTATTAATCAAAGCCAAAATAGTGAAGGATCGAGTATGACTATTACCGGATCCAGAATAAATAACTGCAAAGTAACCAACGCATCTGCTGGTGGCGTTTATTCTAACGCATATACACTTTCAGTTTCTGATTCCGAGATATCTAAGAATTCCGCTACTGGTTCGGGTGGAGGCATATTATATGATGGCAATGATACTACAAGGCCATTAATGTCTCTAATTGTCTCAGGATGTACATTTGATGGCAATACATCGAACAGCAATGGCGGTGGTACATATACTGGAGTCAAGAGTGTTATTGTGGAGTCGTATACTTATCCAGATGGGGAAGCTCCTATAAGCATTCCTGAAGTTGGAGACTATATTACTGATAATAGTGGCAATATAACAGGCAGACGTACCGAAATTTCTGACTGCACAGCGAAATCTGGTGGCGGAATATATCACTCAAGTGAAATTTCGGATTCTTCTTTTGTTCTTCAAGAATCGACTATTACAAAATGCGCTGCAACTAACGGCAAAGGCGGTGGAATTTATGCGAATATTGATAATGCAACTGTCCTAAATTCTGAGGTATCTGGCAACAGTGCAAGCAGTGATGGTGGTGGTATTTTCAAAGATAAGAGTGGTAATAACTATTACTTGATCATTGATGGTTCAAATATAAAGACCAATACGTCTGGTAGCAAAGGCGGCGGTATCTATTGTAAGTCACAGCTTTATATGCGCAACGACAGCATGATCTCTGGCAACCGTCTGTCATCCAGTACCGTAAATAATGCAGCAGGCGTCTATCTTGAAGATAATCGCACTTTGTACGTAGGCCCTGAACAGACAAGTCCAGCTTCTGCGGCTGATGTAACGGATTCATCATCTATCAACGATAACTATACAGCTTCTGGAGCAGATTCCAACTTGCATCTATGGTATGTGAACAATCAGAACGCTCAAGCTAGTGTTTATGTATACTGCAACCTCAGTGGTACTATTGGTGTTACAAATGCTGCCAAAGTTGGAACACAATTCGGTACTTCTTTCATTGCGAATCCGATTGGATTCCAGGATGACAACGCCGTATTCCAAGCGGATACAAGTACGTTACATGGTATCATTGACCGCACGGATGAATCGGGAACCAAAATCATATGGGCGGGTTTGCCAATTGCCAAGATTTGTGGCAAGGATGAAGATGGCAATGACATCCTTCTTTATCTGAAGTCGGTAACACTTGAAGATGGAACAATAAAAGGAAGTGGGCCTGCAATTTTTGACAAACTCGATACTGGAACTGAAGGAAATCCAGGAAGCACTACTGCTGCTTTCAATATGCTGCGAACTGAATCTCCTTTATTGTATAAAGCAGATGGAACCCTTTATACAGGGAAAGATTATAGTGTAAAGATGCTTGATAATTACGTAACGAACGCAGACATTACTGTCTGGTATTATGAGGGACGTAATGTTACATTTACTACGGCAAGCAGCTCAGATGCTGAATATCCATTTGTCGGAGGCGGAAGCCGAGCAACTGTAGTTCGTGGTTCTGGTGTAAATTCAAATAAGACGCTGTTTGCGGCAAAAGGCAATCTGTTGCTGGAAAACATCATTATTGATGGTGGTTCTGAAAACGGTATAACTTCGAGCAGCAGTACACGATGTTTGTGGATTGGTGACAGCAACAATAGTAATGGAGCTCAGGTCGTTACTCTTGGTGAAAACGCTATATTGCAGAATGCGAAAGTAAATGGTGGCGATGGTGGTTGCGTAAACTTGGATAAGGGTTCGTTTGTGATAAATGGCGGAACAATCCGAAATTGTTCAACTACAAAAGATGGTGGTGGCGTGTTTGTAAATAATGGAGGAACATTGACACTTTCAGCCGGCAACATTTATCAATGTTCATGTCCAAGTGGTTCTGGCGGTGGTGTACGTATAAAAGCTGGAAAATTCCTGATGACTGGTGGTACGATCCGCGAGTGTTCGGCGGTCAATGGTGGTGGAGTATACATTGCTGGTAATAACAACTACTACATGAACATGTCTGGAGGTTCTATTATTAACAATAGAGCTACAAGCGTAGGTGGTGGCATAGCATTCTACAACGAAGATTCTCGCGTTTATTTCTCAGGCAGGGTCAATGTCTCAGGCAATACTGTGACTAAGGGTGGAAAAACATATACATGTAACGTAGAACTTAATAAAGATTCCAATTCTGTCATCAATACTAATGGTGGTGGTTTATACCCTGGTGCATATATAGGAGTATATGTTCCAAACGGAACAACTTTATATAATAAGCATGGCCAGGAAACAAACCCTTTTGGTACTTTTGCTGATGGAGACAATAAAAACAATTTATATGGTTTTGTAAATGACCGCAATGGTTTGAAAGGTGGAATTATTACTGAAAATCCAAGTCCGAATACAATTTATTGGATAAAGATCTATTCATTGAGAGTCAGCAAAACTGTTGAAGATAGAAATTCCAGTTCCTATGATCCGAATGAAGAGTTCACTTTTGTCGTTACGTTAAGAGGTAAAGCAAAACAGGCCGGGCAGAAAGATGCCAAGGATATTGAAGGTGAGTATGGTGAAATGACCTTTGTAAGCAACGGCACAGATTCAACTACCGCAACATTTACTCTTAAAGACGGCGAATCAATTACCGGAGTTAACTTATCTTACGGATTGTACTATGAGGTAGAAGAAAAGTTTACTGATGATGAACTAAAGGCGAAGTATTGCATTGTTCCAGGTTTAAGGCAAACTGGAGAAATTGGTGAGAATAAGGATGAAACGGAGATCGATCCTTACACATCACTCGCCGATTATGTAAATATAATACCTGTATGTAAAATTACTGATTTTAATGGTAATTTGCTATACAGAAAATATGCTTTAAATAATAAAACATATTATATTCCGGCAGTTTATACTGAATTAAACGGTGAAAAGGGTGCATTTGCTGCAATTAATGGCGTTTTATATCAGAACAAAACAGGAACATCATATAATCCATCTCAGCCTTATCATATAGAGATGCTGGTGGAAAGATATCAATTATCTGATTCACTGTTTGTGAAGAACGATAGAAATATTTTAATTACTACTGCGTCTAAGACGGCTTCAGAGTTGCCATACAGAGGGAGCGGCAGTGTTGGTACGATTATTCGTTCTCAGAATGGTGATCAATCATATGGTTCAATGCTTACAGTAAACGGAACGCTGACTCTTAACAACATTATTCTCGATAACAACAAGAGGGCTTCTTATACCGTAAACGCTGATGGAGGTTTGGTTTCTGTAAGAGGCAGACTGAATATTGAGAGTGGAGCATCTTTACAATATTCATCAGTAGGCAGTTATCTTAATGAAGAAGGTAAGACGGTAGGATATAGAGGTGGTGCAGTATTTGTTAATACAGGTGGCGTCGTTAAAATGTCTGGCGGTGAGATTAGAAATAATGTATCAGATGGTAATGGCGCTGGTATCTATTTGTCAACAGGAAGCACATTATATCTTTCTGGTAATCCTGGTTTTGGAGGAACTGGTGTAGATGTATCAGGTAATATTAATCCTAATGTAGGAAACTTCAAGAACGAAGCAATAGTAGCTCTTAATGGCGGAAAGTATTATTCAAAACCAAGACAGGATATTTATTTAGAAGAATCTAATGAAAACAATCCATCTTCAATTGTTATTGATGGTGATTTAACTGGCGAAAATGGTTCTATTTGGGTTTGGTCCGATAGTGAATATCATAACAAAACTCTTATGCCGTTCGGAAAGATCAGTAACAGTGTAACAAGTGCTTGTAATTTCGCTATGTTCAGAAACGCTCAGGACGATACCACTTCTGAGAATAAGTCTGATAATGAATACCTTTATGGAACGAATGTTGGTGACAATTCAAGACTCTTGTATTGGAGTGGCAACTATGGATTTAAACAGATCATATTACGAAAGATAAGTGATTTATATAATTCTCTGTCTGGGGCTTGTTTCAATGTGTATAGAGGAAGTAGCAATGATCCTTATATTACCTCATCAGGGGAGAGATTGGTTAACCTGTATTCTGACAACAATGGTGTTTTCTGGGTTGGTGAATTGCCTTATGGAACATACTATATCTATGAGTTAATTGCTCCTGAAAACTATGAAAACAATCAGAGAAGATGGTATTGTCTAATAATTGATGATACAGGAAACTATGTTGCTCCTGAAAGCTCTGAAACCAGAGATATGGCGTTTGCAAGAACCATTGCGATAAAAGGAAGTTCTTAATTATCTGCAAGATCCAGTAATATAGAGTATTAATGGATTTATTAAAAATGATCATTAAATCAAGAGAGAGTTGTTTACCTCTCTTTTATAATGAACAATCTGATAGATTATTAGTAATTTGGTTTATATTTAAGTTTGTTTTGTTATATGAATTTTCTTATTCAAAATTATTCCAATCACCATAGCTATCGAATCGACAGCGAAGGCTACGGTGTTGCTGGCAAATTTGAGACTGAACGGGAACTGATACATAGCAACTTCAATGACTGTTTTGATCAGGGAAATACCGATGAATACGGATATTACTGTATAGATAATCTTCAGCCAGATCTTTTCAGTTCTGGGGAGTAGGTAACCCAGGCTTATTCCGATGAATGCCTGCCCGATCGGCCAGGCGATCCTGAATGAACCACCTTTCAGTAGTTCGGCTATGACACAGCCGATGACTCCTACCAGTGTACCCTGAATGCCAAGTGAATTAAGATACAGTCCGAATACGATATAGCCCAGATCAAGTTTGATCCTGTTGATGATCGGTATGACTACAAATGCCGATAATACTACATATAAGGCAATACCGATACCTAATAATGCTGTTTTCTGGTTCTTCTTCATTTCCTGTTTTTTTATCTGATCAGAAAGAATAATTCATATACTGTTTTCTGAATTCTTCTTCACTCATATTAGCTTTTTCAGCAGCTCTTCTTTCGCTGATGTCACCGTCACGAACCATTTCGTTAAGAATGATAATCTTTCCTTCGGCTATACCTTCAGTTTTTCCTTCAGCTATACCTTGTATCTTCGCTTCTTCCTGAAGCAGCCTGATGCCTTCACACATATTCACATAACCTCCATCTTCATTTACTTTAATTTTCGTATCAGTCATAACACTGATCGTCTCCACAAATTCTTTTGAAACCTTTCTGAATCGGTCATCATTTGCGAATTCTATGATCTTCTCTTTGTTTTTGGAATATTTAGAGAATTCAAGTGCCAGACCTATTTCGGTCTTCAATGAACGTAGTGTCTCATCACTTACATCATACACCGAAACAAGATTCAGTTTATAGTCATTGATGTATTTTCCAAACCTGTTCAATGTCGGTCTGTCGATTATGTCATAAAGACATTTTGGACTGTTCCACTGATCCGGACTCCAACACAATACAAGAGTAATGACCGGAGCGATCTTCTGTTCTTGTGGAAGGCCACTGAGCCATTCAATACCGGTATATGTTTTGCCGTCTTCACGCATCTTTTTGCGGTATCCGGATATCTGATCAGAGTAACTTAATGCGTCGTACAACATCACTCTGACAGGCATCACCGTGCTGATATGAGTCTGATTTTCCAGCCCCAGCAGCAGATATGTCAGATGATCATCGTTCTTGATCTCCGCATATCTGATCACATCCCGGTATTTCTGGATCACATGCATCTTGTTAAGAATGGCGGCAATTTCGGCCGTATCTTTCTCTTTCAGTCTTTTCGGATCGACGATGTCCTCGTTGAAAAGGAATGTATTGAACAGTTCTGCAAAGACATCGTTGTTTCTGGTCAGCAGTTTTGTATGAATATCTTTTTTACCCAATTTGCACCTCCTTGATCTGCACAGGCAATAAAACGGAAAGGGAGTTTTCAGATCCCTCTATATCTTTATCTGCAGAAATGGAGGCTTTCACCTATCCCTTGATGGTCAAAATAGAGATTTTTATGCAGGAGATGAGCTGATTATAGTAAAATTAGAGTGTAAAACAAGGAGGAAAACAATGAAACTGGTATTAGTTAGACATGGTGAAAGCGAGTGGAACAAGCTTAATCTTTTCACAGGCTGGACTGATGTCGATCTGAGTGAAAAGGGCCATGCAGAGGCGATCCAGGCCGGTAAACTGCTGAAGGAAGAGGGTTATGACTTTGATGTCTGCTACACTTCATATCTGAAGAGAGCTATCCATACCCTGAATCATATCCTTGATGAGATGGACCGCAACTGGCTGCCTGTATACAAGACTTGGAAACTGAATGAAAGACACTATGGTGCTTTACAGGGTCTGAACAAGGCTGAAACTGCCGAGAAGTACGGCGAGGAACAGGTCAAGATCTGGAGAAGATCTTACGATGTAAAGCCTCCAGCACTTGAAGAGGATGATGAAAGAGCACCTAAGAATCAGGATGTCTACCGTAATGAAGATCCTGCTCTGATGCCTTTAAATGAATCTCTGGAGACGACTGTTGAAAGAGTAGTTCCTTACTACAACGAAGTCATCCTTCCGCAGATGAAGGCCGGCAAGCGTGTCATCATCGCTGCTCACGGCAACTCATTAAGAGCTCTGGTCAAGTATCTTGACAATATGACCAAGGAAGAAGTCCTCGGACTGAATATTCCTACCGGAGTTCCTCTCGTCTATGAATTCGATGATAATTTCAATGTCACCGGTCATTACTATCTTGGCGATCAGGAAGCACTGAAAGCTGCCATGGAAGCTGTAGCCAACCAGGGCAAGAAACAGTAAATAATTACCAGTAACGATAAAATAATACCCGTTCAGTTTGAACGGGTATTTTCGTTACAGTTCTTTGACGTAGCCTTCGTCAGTCTTCACAAAGCCCATGTGATTCAGATAAGGCATGTGGTTATCGGCCGGTCCTTTGTATACAGCTCTTTTGACGCCTTTCTTGGCGATGTTCCGGTACAGGAATTCACCGATCGTATTGTCACGGTATTCCGGGATACTGTAATCCAGTTCCAGCAATAATGTATCGCCGTCTCTGTATCCCAGCATGAAGCCTACAGGTTTCTCTTCGCACAGGACGACGTAGACGGTATCATCTTTATCGAGACTGTATTGCAGTCCCGGGAAGCACTTGTCGATGTCTGCCTTGTAGTGATCCAGAAGGTGGATGAGCAGATTGTCATTGTGGTCGCTTTCGACGATTTCATATTCCTTGCCCATTCTCTTTAACTTCCACAGGAAGCGCAGATTGATCAGGACCAGACAGAAGTTCATGAAAGCCGTCGGGTAGGATTTTATAATCAGAGCATAGATCGTAAAGATGATGCTGCCGATCATGTTGATGATGCGCAGTTTGACGACCGATGTCATCAGCATCGATACCAGTACGAGCAGTGATCCGAGATATCCTACTGCTTCAATAAGAAATTCAGTGTTCATTTATAGTTCCTCTTTCATTATTTATATAGTTGATCACAGATATGTCATGTGGATGTTTCCGTATTCTTCAGCCACTTCATCAAAGACTGACAGGATCTTCAGGGAACGACTGCTCACTTCATCCATATGGATGACGACGACTTCCGTGTCAGGAAGCTCACTCAGGGAGTCATACAGGGCGTCGAGGTTCTTTCCGTAGTCTTCTGAAAAATTGAAAAGCTCTCCCAGATAGTCATGTCCTTCTTCATTGAGCCTGGCGATATCCAGAACGGTCTTCTCTGTCTCTTCCTCTTTCTTCTCTTCATAGGACAGCGTGAGATTGTTGTAGTCTTCGTTGACATCGTTCATGACCCTGATGATCGTCAGGGAGAACTCGGAGAACTGTTCGCAATCGGTGAAGATGATATCTGTTTCATCCATGTAGCTCAGATAGGCGTAGAGGTAATCGAAGTCTTCACCTTCAAAATCAGGGAATACTTCCTGCAGGTATTCAAAACCTTTCTCATTGAGTTTTTCGATACTGATTTTATATTTCATTGTCCGTCTCCGTAAAGCAGTTCAAACGTTTCATAATGATCATCGGTATAATAGACCAGTCCGTCGTTGGAAAAAACGATGCGTTTTGCGCCACGCTTCTTGCCATTATAGTTGATATCGCATTCATAATAGGTGCGTCCCTTTTTTTTCGGCAGGTTTCCTTCCTGATTGGTGAATACGTCACCTCCCAGGCTGCACCCCTCACAGTATTTCCACAGACTGCCTTTGGTCGAATCCCAGCCCAGTTTCTTTGCTTCCTTCTTGGTGATGAAATTGGAAGGCAGTTTTCCATAGGTATGGATGTAGAGAGCCACATCTTCCTTGGAAGTGTATGAACCATGTTCAGCAATCTTTTCAACTGCCGGAACAGGTTCGACGTATGGTGTTTCATTTACATAGGTGTAGCGTGCATAGATATACAGACCTGCTGCCAGCAGCAGGATGATGAACAATGATCTGAGGAACTTCTTCATGATTTAATTTTATCAAACTATGCAAAAAATGCAGAATACGATCATGTCTTCATGAAGCCAGAATAAAGTATAATTTAGTTGAGGAGAGAAACCGTTATGAACAATCTATTCTGGCCCTTATTCGTTATCATTACCGGAAAGCTGTTTATGGATTTTATAATGACACATTTTAATGAAGCAATGATGATCTTTACGATCGGATTCATATTGCTGATCACTGTGGGATACTTTGCGAATCTGAAGAAACAGTAGGAGAAGGAAAGATGGATACATTGGTTCAGGAATATATCAGAAAAGAAGAAGAGAGACAGAAATATAATATTGAGCTTATTGCCTCGGAGAATTACTGTTCAAAGGAAATAAGAGATGCGGTAGGCAGCTGTCTCACCAACAAGTATGCGGAGGGTTATCCCGGAAAGCGTTATTACGGGGGCTGCGAGAACGTCGATGAGATCGAGAAGCTGGCGATCGAAAGAGCGTGTGAGTTATTTAAAGCGGATCACGCCAATGTTCAGCCGCATTGCGGTTCAGCAGCCAATATGGCTGTCTATCGGGCGGTATTAAACCACGGAGACAGGATCCTGGGCATGTCACTTGATGCCGGTGGGCATCTTACGCATGGCTATAAACTGAGCTTTTCCGGCAGTGATTATGAAGTATACAGTTATGGCGTGGATAAGCAAAGCGAGATGATCGATTATGATAAACTGCGTGAGCAGGCTCTGGAGATAAAACCGAGGATGCTGGTGGCGGGAGCGAGCGCCTATGCACGTTTCATCGACTATAAGAGACTGAAAGAGATCGCTGATGAAGTCGGTGCTTATTTCATGGCCGATATGGCCCATGTGGCCGGACTGGTCGCTGCCGGTCTGCATCCTTCTCCGGTACCGTATGCCGATTTCGTGACCTCGACGACCCACAAGACGCTGAGAGGTCCTAGAGGCGGACTGGTCTTATGCAAGGAAGAATTTGCCAAGCAGCTCGATCGGGCCGTCTTTCCGGGTATCCAGGGCGGACCGTTATGTCATGTCATCGCCGGCAAGGCCATCTGCTTCCACGAAGCCATGCAGGATGATTTCATCGATTATCAGAAACAGGTTCTGGCTAATGCCAAGGTATTATGCGAAACGCTCAAGGAAGAAGGCTTCAGGATCGTATCCGGCGGTACGGACAACCACATGGTGCTGACTGATGTCAAGAGCACACTGGGTCTGACAGGCAAACAGCTCGAGACAGCACTCGATGAGGTCAATATCACCGTCAACAAGAATTCGATCCCTTACGATGAAGAGAAACCGGCCTACACCAGTGGTATCAGACTTGGGACTCCGGCCATGACCACCAGAGGCTTCAAAGAAGAGGAATTCGTGAAAGTCGGAAAGTGGATCGGCAGAGTAGCTCATAACATCGATGATGAAGAAGTGAAGAATGAAGTAAAGAAAGAAGTCAGAGAACTGATGGAAAGGGTAAGCCATGAATGAAGTGATAAAGGCGATCAAGGAAAGAAGAAGTATCCGCAGCTTCAAGCCTGATATGCCTGACAAGGAACTGATCGATCAGATCATTGAAGCGGGACTATATGCGCCAAGTGCCAAGAACAGGCAGGGTGCCATCATCCTGAAGATAGCCAACAAACAGGTCATAGAGATGTTCAGGGAAGAAAACTGCCGGATCGGAGGCTTTGCGGAAGGAACGGATCCGTTCTATGGAGCTCCGGTCATCCTGGTCGTATTGGGTGATGCCAGCGGGAAGAACGGTGCCTATGACGGAGCACTGGTCATGCAGAACCTGATGCTGGCAGCACATTCGCTGGGGCTGGGAAGCATCTGGATCAACAGAGCCAGAGAAGAATTCGAGATGGAGAAGTTCCAGAAACTGCTGAAGGATCTGGGCGTAGAGGGCGAGTGGGCAGGTGTCGGACACTGTGCGATCGGCTATATCGACGGTGAAGTTCCGCCGGCTCATCCGATCAGAGAAGGACGCGTCTACAGCATCGATTGAACATAAAATGTGATCAGCACCGGTAATTCCTTTGCCGGTGTTTTTCATATATAATTAATTTACAGGAACTATTCAGGAAATATAATGGCTCTGGATCGTGAACAGTTTTATACCATTGACAATAAAAGGATGATCCTGATCGTCGATGATGAACAGATAAACAGGGAGATCCTTGGTTTTTTACTGCGCAATGACTATAATCTCATCTATGCCGTAAACGGCCGTGAAGCTCTGGAGAAGATCAGAGAGAACAGAAAGAACCTCAGCATGGTCCTGATGGATTTCATCATGCCTGAACTGACAGGTCTCGATGCACTCAAGATCATCAATGCCGATGAGGAACTGAAGAAGATCCCGGTCATCATGTTTACGGCTGATGCCTTTACGGAAGCGGAAGCTTTAAGCTCCGGAGCAGTCGATTTCATCTCCAAGCCTTTCCCGCATCCGGATATCATCAGACTCAGGATCAAGGTCAACATCGAGCTCTCGGAAGGACGCCGGATCATTTCTTCGACGGAGACGGATGCGCTTACCGGTCTCTATAACCGTGATTTCTTCTATCGCTATGTCAGCGAATTCAATAAATTCAATCCGGATGTGAAGATGGACGCTCTCATCATCGACATCGACCATTTCCATCTGATCAATGAAAGGTTCGGTCGTGAATACGGTGACCGTCTGCTGTGTGAACTGGCAGACATGATCAAAGAGAAAACTGATAAGATCGGCGGCATCGCCTGCCGCAGAGTCAGCGATACCTTCCTGGTCTATCTCAAGAGTGGAGCTGATTACAGTAAGTTCATCTCATCGTTACAGAAGAAGCTCGACAGCAAAGACTATCATGTTTTCCTGCGCATGGGAGTATATCCGAATGTAGACAAGAACGATGATGTTTCCGGACAGTTCACTTATGCCAAGCTCGCAGCTGATTCGATCAGAGGCAATTTCAGTAAGGCTGTAGCTGTCTATGACAATAAACTCAAGAAGGCGGAACTGTTCAATGAACAGCTGGTCGAGGATTTTTCAACGGCGGTCAGCGAAGGGCAGTTCGAGGTCTACTATCAGCCGAAGTTCAATATCCAGGGTCGTGAACCTTTCCTGTATTCGGCTGAGGCCCTGGTACGCTGGATCCATCCGGAATATGACTTTATCTCACCGGGTGATTTTATCCCGCTATTTGAAGAGAACGGACTGATCTCACAGCTGGACTGCTATGTCTGGGATGCCGTCGCTGCCCAGATCGCTGCCTGGAAAAAGAAATACGGGATCTCGATCCCGGTTAGTGTCAACGTTTCACGTATCGATATGCTAAGCCCGGGATTCCTCGATGCGGTCAGGAACATTATTTCCGTGTACGGTATCGAACCGGAAGAACTGATCCTGGAGATCACGGAATCGGCTTATGTGAAAGACACGGATTACGTCATCCAGGCGACCAGGAAACTCAGGAAGATGGGTTTCAGGATCGCTATGGATGATTTCGGTACAGGCTATTCATCGCTGGCGATGATCTCTGATCTGCCGATCGATGCTCTGAAGATCGACCGTTCCTTTGTGAATGATGCGATCCAGAACGAGAAGAGCCGCAAGATGCTCAGGATGGTCATGGATATCGCTGACTGTCTCAATACGATCACGATCGCTGAAGGCGTGGAGAACAGGAAACAGCTGGATCTGCTGAAATCGCAGGGCTGTGAGATCATCCAGGGTTTCTATTTCTCAAAACCAGTCAGAAAAGAGGAATTTGAGAAGTTCATCAAGGAAAGAGCAGCACAGCTGCAGGAAGAAAGCGATGATTCTTTGAACCGCTCGATGATAGCGAGCCACATGAATTCCGATCATAAATCGATCTATCATAATCTGTCCAAGGGACTTTCAGTCTTTTATGACAGTGTCTACTATGTCGATATGGAGACTGATAACTTCATCGAATATACAACGGATAACGGTACCGATCATCTTAGAGTCCTGCAGGTCAATGAAAACTTCTTTGAATACTGTATGATCAAGACCAGAGGCTATGTCGCTGAAGATGACCTGAACAAAGCTATGAAGCTCTGGGATAAGAAATATGTCGTGAGGGTCCTGAATAAGCAGAATTATATCTCTGAGGATTACCGGGTCGTTTACGGAGACAAGGTAAATCAGATCAATGTTAGGATCATGCCGGTAGCGGAAGGAAACGGAAAGTATCTGGTCGTGACCATGAGCGGTATCGGAGAGAAGATCCTGAACATCATCCGCAATGAGCTCGACCGGGAGAAGGAAAAGAGCATGCTGTCAGACACCGACAGTGTGACCGGTGCTTTCAGCCGCCTGGCTTTCATCGACAAAGGCAATGATCTTTCTGCTCATCCGTGCAAAGATTATGCGATAGCCTATTTCACGGTAAAAGGCTTGAATAAAGACCGTAGAAACGACGAACTGAAGAAGATCTATGAAGCGATAGCTTCAGTCTTTGAGAGCTGTGATATCTACAGGATCGGGGCAGACGAGTTCGTGACGTTCATCGAAGGAAAACAGCTGAAGAAGAAAGATGAGATGCTGAAGAAGTTCTGCCGCAGATATGCACATATGGGCGATCTTGTGATCGAATGTACCATGGCCGAAAAGAAAAAAGGCGATTCTGTACACGATGTCATGGAAAAAGCTCACGAGCTGCAGAATAAGAACAGAAAGAGGAAGAAATGATCGATATTGAGAAACTGAGAGAGTACGGAGCGGACATTGATCACGCCAGGATCAGTTTTGAAGGCGATGATGCTTTTTATCTGCATCTTATCGAACTGTTCATAAAGAAGAACGATTATAAAGTCCTGTGCAAAATGGTGCGAAAAAATGATTATCGGAAGGCATATGAGACTATACTTAATATGAAGGGCGTCAGCGGCAATCTGTCGCTCGATCCGCTTTTCAGGCTGTGCAGTGAAGTGACAGAGCATCTTTACAATGCCGATGAGCTGGATTATGAACCCTATCTTAAACAGATAAAGAAACAGCTGGATCTGCTGGCTGATCTGAATAAATAAAAGAAATGGAAGAAAGAAACAGAGAGAAGCCTTTTTCTATAAGCATCAGGTCGATCGGTACCATGATGGTCTTTGTTGCGGTCATCGTCATGATCCTTCTTTACTATTCCATCTCCAAGGCTAAAAGCAGCTATGATCAGATCAAGATGACGACTGATGCTTTCATCCAGAACCAGATCGACTCGGTCAACCTGAAGGATGCGACGGAGTATCTGTCGGAACAGGCCCGCTGCTATGTCATCAACGGTGACATCAAGTATCTGGAGAATTATCTGAGTGAAGCTGAACAGAATAAGAACCGGGAGAAGGCGATCGATGCCTTGAGACCGATGATGAAGGATACGACATCCTATCCGCATCTGCGTGTCGCATTCAATTTCTCCAACAAGATGAATGAAGTCGAACACCATGCGATCTCTTTAGCTCTGCTGGCAAGAGGGATAGGCACTGAAAAGTACGGAGATGTGATCAGTGACAGCATGGTCAACAATATGGAAAAAGAGATGACACCGGAGGAACAGCTGGAACTGGCCCGGACGCTGCTCTTTGAAGACAAATATCAGGGATACAAGGAATCCATGGTGGAGAACATCCAGATCTGTATGGATGAGCTGTCCGATGACATGAAGGCTGAACAGGTATCCAGCGCCAAAAACATGACGGATGCCCTGATGGAACAGCGTTATCTTATCCTGCTCTCCTTCCTGCTGATCATCCTGATGGTGCTGGTCGTCTGGTTCTTCGTCATCAAGCCGCTGGTCACCAATATCGAACACATCAACAACCACGAGTATCTGGATGATTATGGTCTCGAAGAGATGCGCACGCTGGCTTCCACTTTCAACAGCATGCTGACAGATGTGGAAGACAACCAGAAGATGCTGTCCTTTGAAGCCAATCACGACGGCCTGACAGGCCTTTATAACCGCAAGTGCTACAACGAGATGATCGACGAATACGTGAAGAAGAAGATCTGTCTGCTGATCGTCGATGTCGATGATTTCAAGAATATCAATGATACCTACGGACATGATACCGGCGATATCGCCCTGAAGAAAGTATCGTCGATCCTGACGGAAAGCTTCCGTCGGGAAGACATGGTCTTCAGGCTCGGCGGTGATGAGATGGCGATCGTCATGATGGGAGTCAGCTCTGAACAGAAGGAACTGATCGCTGCCAAGACCGCTGCGATCAAGAACAGACTGGCACAGGGCGATGATGTGCTGCCGCCGATCTCCATATCAGTCGGTGCGGCTTTCGCTGATGGCGATATCGATGCCGAAAAGCTGTACAAGTGTGCCGATATGGCTCTCTATGAGGCCAAGAAAGGCGAAAAAGGCAAGCTCATCTTCTACGATGATACGAAGGGCGAATAACAGGAGGAGAATATGGGAATCAGATTCAATAAATCGATCAAGATCGGCAACTTCCTGAAACTCAATGTTTCCAGGAACGGTCTGAGTGCAACAGTCGGCAAGCGCGGTGCTTCCGTCAACATAGGAAAAAGGGGAGCTTATCTCAACCTCTCGCCCAGTGCAGTCGGTATAACCGGCACCGGTCTTTCATACCGGCAGAAGATCGCCGGCGGTCTGAGTCAGAACAAAAAGAAGAAGACGGCCAAGAGCACAAAGAAGACAGTTGAAAAGACCAAGGCCCTCAAGAAGAACGAGGTCAGGGAAGAAGATATCCTGGCCAGAGAAGCAGAACGCGAAGAGACGATCAGAGAGTATGAAGAGAATCTGGAAGCCCGTGTCAATCTGCATAAATATACATCGGAAGTCATGGATGAGAAACAGTTCAGAAACTTCGTCGATGGCCTTGAAAATGAAGCGATGCATCAGATCTATGAGAACAGTATCCTCGGTGATGAGGACACGATCGAGAATCTGGTCAGTTCCTTCATGAATGAACTAAAGCTTCCGTATGATGTCAGAGTCAATTATGAACTGGAAGACAAGATCCTGTATGTCGACCTGGATCTGCCGGAGATCGAGGACTTTGACCGCTACTATCCGGATCTGAACAAAGACAGGATCTCCTACAAGAAGAAGACGAATGTTCAGATGCGTGAGGAATATGCCCGTACGATCCTGAGTCTGAGCATCTTCCTGAGTGCCAACTATTTCAATGTCTCGTCATATATCGATGAGATCGTGATCTCCGGTTTCACGACCGTCCGCAACAATGAAGGCGATCTGGTCGATCAGTATCTGTATTCGATCAGGTATACCCGTGATCTGTTTGAAAAGACCAAACCGGAAAAGATCGATGATCCGTATGCGTTCATCCTGAAATTCACGAACCGTATAAACATGACCGATACTTATTCGTTCAGACCGGTAAAGCCGTATGAGATGGAGTCGGTCATCCGCAGCAATGAGATGGTCGATGAAGCCATCGAAGGTCTGAAAGGACTCGGCTACAAGCCGGCCCAGATCGCGGCGATCGAAGCAAGACTGGCGGAATGCCGCTATGAGACCACTTCCGAATATCTGAAGGAAGGATTGAGACTGCTTAACGAAGAAAAGGCGCATTAGACGCGCCTTTTGATTTGTTTAATGGTAAAATAAACATAAGCAGTAACAAATGTTTTTTGTTTGTGTTCGGTTTATCGGGAAAACGGATGAGCAATAATATCAATTATTCCAGAAGAGGTATCGGACTTAAATGGTTAAGTATCATGATGATCGTGCTGACAGTTATAGTCACCGGTCTTCTTTTTTATACTGGCCAGAATGTTTCCGAGTCTTCAAAACAGCTGCAGGAATCATCTGATGCCTACATCCGTGAACAGATCGCCGCTTCCCAGCTCAAGCAGGGGTCCGACAACCTGACGACGCATGTGCGAAGCTTCGCCGTTACCGGCAAAGAGAAGTTCCTGGCTTATTATTTTACGGAACTCAATGATCTGAAGACCTATGACAATGCCTATGCGGAACTTGAACCGCTGGTCGAGAACACTTCGCTGGCTTCCAGTCTGGAGATGATCAACGACTATGAGACCAAACTCAAGGAACTGGAAGGAAGAAGTATCCTGCTGGCAATGGATTATTACGGTGTCGGTGATAAATACCGGGAGTATCTTTCTCAGTATTCCTTAAGCGATCTGGAAAAGAACATGGAACCGGAGGAAAAGCGCAACAAGGCGATCGATCTGGTTTTTGGCGGCAACAGTGAACTGGTCCATTTCGGTGATTATGATATGCACAAGAAGATCGTCAATGACAATATCGAATTCTTCGTCAGCAAGCTGGCGGTTATGACGCAGAACGAGCAGTCAGCCAGTATGAAGTCGCTGGACAGTTCGATCTGGTCATTGAGATGGGTGACGGCCTGTTCGATGGTCTTCCTGTTCCTGGTGGCCTTTACGCTGCTGAGATATGTCGTAGCACCGCTGCTGATGAATATCGCTCACATCAACGAACATGATTTCCTGGAAGAAATGGGCGTCGATGAACTCAGGTATCTGGCCAATTCATATAACCAGATGCTGGCAAAATTCAAGGACAACCAGAAGAAGCTGTCCTATGAAGCCAGCCATGATGCTCTGACGGGTCTGTTCAACCGTCAGGCATATCTTGATACCTATCCGAAATATGAAACGGAGAAGATCTGTTTCCTGCATATCGATGTCGATAATTTCAAGTTTATCAACGATACTTACGGACACGACATCGGTGACAGGTTCTTACAGAAGGTCGCGAAGATCCTGATGCACTGCTTCCGAAGTTACGATATGGTCTTCAGACTGGGCGGAGATGAGTTTGCGGTCATCATGGTCAATGTTGATGAAGACTGCAAAGATATCATTACCCAGAAGGCAGAGACGATCCAGAAGGGACTGGGCGATGACACAGACGGTGTTCCGAAGGCAACGGTCTCGATCGGTGCAGCCTTCACGAAAGGTGACGGTACGATCGGCAACATGTACAAGGAAGCCGACCTGGCACTTTATACAGCCAAGAACAGAGGCAAGGGCATGATCGTCTATTACGACGAAAGCATGTCCGATTCTATCCCTGAAGAATAACAGAAAAAACGGAGGTTCATAAGATCCTCCGGAATTTTTTATTGGGCTTTGACTTCAGCGTTTCCGAAGTCTCTTTTTTCATTGAAGTTGCGGGCATTCTCCATGGTCGTAACGGCGATGGCCTGCATGGCTTCTCTGGTAAAGAAAGCCTGGTGGGAAGTCAGCACGAGCTGTGGGAACATCTGCAGACGGGCCGTGATGGAATGCGGAAGAGCCTCATCCGAACGGTCGGTATAGACGTTCTCGTCTTCGCCTTCATAGACATCGAGTGCTACAGCCTGGAACTTGCCGGCTTTGAGAGCACTGATCAGCGCTTCGACATCGATGAGCGGTCCCCGTGCCGTGTTCACCAGCATTACGCTGTCTTTCATCAGGGAGATCGCTTTCTCATCGATCAGGTGATAGGTACCGCCGTCACCCATGATCAGCGGGGCATGCAGGGAAATGAGATCACTGCGGCTCAGCAGTTCTTCCTTGCTGACATATGTCAGCAGTCCTTCATCGATCAGTTTCTGATTCGGATACGGATCCCAACCAAGCACAGTCATCCCGTAGCCTCTGGCGATCCTGGCGAAGCATTCGCCGATCTTGCCCGTGCCCATGACGCCGCAGATCTTGTTGTGCAGATCGACACCGAGCAGTCCCGAAAGGGCGAAATTGTTTTCTCTGACTTTGCGGTCAGCTCTGTGCAGGCGGCGGTTGGCTTCCTGGATGATGGCCATCGCATGTTCGGCTACTGCGTATGGTGAATAGGCCGGAACTCTTAAGACCGTGATCCCGTATTCCTTGCAGGCTTCAAGATCGACGTTGTTGAAACCGGCACAGCGAAGCAAGATCAGTCTGATCCCTTCCTCATGCAGGATGTCGATTACTTCTTTCGGAGCTTCATCATTGACGAAGATGCAGATGGCATCATGGCCGGCAGCCAGAGTGGCCGTCTCTTTCGTCAGTCTTGATTCCAGATAATCTATCTCTACATTGTAGGTACCGGGTCCTTTGTCATCAGCCAGTTTGGAAAAGAAGATCCTGTCATAATCCTTGGTGCCGAAGAAGGCGATCTTCAGGATCTCGACGTCTGTCTCTTCGATACAGTCGGTGCAGACAACTTCCTTGACTTTCGGCAGGTCTTCCTCTTCGTTTGGACCTTCGATGGTGACATCGAGGATATCGCCCTTTATAGCTTTTAAGGCCATGATCTGTAAGACATCGTTGCCGTTGGCGATCCTGTCCCCGCATCTGATCATGACCTGGCTTTTCAGACCAACACAAAGCTGGGCGATCAGGGCTGCCGGGCGTGCATGGATACCGATCGGATTGCGTACAATACAGCGGAACTGTTTCATATTATTGTTCTCCCTTTACACTTTCATTCTAGCACATCGCTATTCAGGTGAAAGATCATGAGCGTTCAGGACAAATTTTCCATGGGAGGATAGGAGTTTATATTCTATAATAAAGATGATGATGGTAGATATAACTATAATTGGAGCCGGTATTACCGGCAGTCTGATCGCTTACGATCTGAGCAGGTTCGATCTGAAGGTTCTGGTGCTGGAAAAGGAGAATGATGTAGCTGAGGGAGCGACCGGAGCCAACTCGGCCATGGTCCACTCGGGACATGATCCCAAACCGGGCACGCTGAAATGCCGCTACAATCTGCTGGGCAACCGGATGTATCCGGATCTGTGCAGACAGCTGAAGGTCCCTTATGTTCCGATCGGCGCATATGTGGCTGCGACTTCCGCTGAAGAAGAGGTCAAGATCGCTGAACTGGTCAGACAGTGTGAAGAACGTAAAGTTCCTTTTGAAGTGCTCGACGGGGATGAAGCCCGGAAGATCGAGCCGAACCTTTCTGATAACGTCACGAAGGTCCTGTCGCTTCCGACGACCGGTATCATCTCGCCTTATGAAACGACGATCGCCGCCATGGAAGAGGCGATCCTCAACGGTGTTGAACTGAAACTCGGTTATGAAGTAAAAAATATCCGTCAGGATGACGAAGGTTTTATCATCAACGGTGAGATCTCTACGAAAGTGCTCGTCAATTGTGCCGGTGCACACTGCGACGAGATCACCTCGATGCTCAGGGAATCGCCATACAAGGTCGAGACCCGCAAGGGCGAGTATTT
Organism: Erysipelotrichaceae bacterium; assembly: GCA_017432005.1. Taxonomy (GTDB): domain Bacteria; phylum Bacillota_I; class Bacilli_A; order Erysipelotrichales; family Erysipelotrichaceae; genus Colivicinus. The sequence continues at coordinate 116,544 of JAFRKA010000013.1, read as the reverse complement.
CGTCCTCGATCATCTTGACGGCAGCTACGTCAATCATGTCATCTATCCGGTACCGTCTGTCAAAGGCAAGGGCGTACTGGCTATTCCGACGGTCCATGGCAACGTCATGCTGGGACCGAACTCCGACTATTGCGAAGACAAAGAGGACGATGCGACGGGAAGCGGACTCGATCTGATCCGCAGGGAGATCCTCAAGACCGTCAAAAACGTTCCTTTCCATAAACTGATCCATACTTTCGCCGGTCTGAGGCCGCATATCGATCTCAATGATTTTTATATTCAGGAAGACGATCAGATCGAAAACTTCATCCATGTCGCCGGGATCGAATCCCCGGGACTCAGCGCTGCTCCGGCGATCGCCAAGGATGTCGTGGAGAATATGATCATGCCTAAATTCCCTGAATGCAGGGTAAAAGATGAATATATACACAGGAATCCTTTCATCAGAATGGATGAGATGAGTTTTGAAGAGAAGCAGGAACTGATCGGTAAAGATCCGACATTCGGTAAGATCGTATGCCGCTGTGAAGAGATCTCGGAAGGACAGATCAGAGATGTCATCAGACGCAAGTGCGGTGCCACGACCATCAAAGGTGTCAAGATGCGCTGCCGTCCGGGAATGGGCAGATGCCAGGGCGGTTTCTGTGAACCGGAAGTCGTAAAGATCCTGGCGGAAGAACTGGGCAAGACGGCGAGCGAGATCACTCTGGACCGTAACGGATCAAAGGTCTGCGTATCGGCAGCCAAGGAGGATCTGTGATGGAAAGACATCAGCTGCTCATCATCGGCGGCGGTTCTGCAGGGATCGCAGCCGCTCTGGGTGCCTTTGAGGGCGGACTCAGAGATATCCTGATCATTGAACGAGAAAGCGAATACGGCGGTATCCTGCAGCAGTGCATCCACAACGGTTTCGGTCTGCATACTTTCAATGAGGAGCTTTCCGGTCCGGCTTATGCGGAAAGATACTATGACCTGATAAAAGATAATGAATGTATAAAGTTCATGTATGATACGGCCGTCATCGGCATCGAGGATCATACATTGACCGTTTCCGGTAAACAAGGTCTTAAGAAGATCGAAGGTGATGCCATCGTCGTGGCTACCGGATGCCGTGAGCGTCCGGCCGGAGCGATCGGACTCAAAGGCAACCGCTGTGAGGGAGTATATACAGCCGGAACAGCGCAGAAATATCTGAACAAAGAAGGTTTCCTGGTCGGAAAGAAAGTCTTTATTCTGGGCAGCGGCGACATCGGACTGATCATGGCCCGCAGGATGACACTGGAAGGTGCCAAAGTCATCGGCGTAGCTGAACTGCAGCCTTACTCCAACGGCCTGGCCAGAAACATCAAACAGTGTCTGGAGGATTTCGATATCCCGCTCTACCTGTCACATACGGTCGAAGCGGTGCACGGCGATTCACGTCTTGAATCGATCACCCTGATCGAAGTTGATGATAAACTGCAGAAGATCGAAGGTAGCGAACAGGAGATCGCCTGTGACTGTTTATTATTATCAGTAGGACTGATCCCGGAGAACACCCTGATCGAAAGGCTTGGAGTGAAACTGGATCCGCGTACCAAGGGAGCTGTGATCGATGATACCTATATGACTTCGATCGACGGTATCTTTGCGTGCGGCAATGCTTTGCATGTCCATGATCTGGTCGACTATGTATCTGAAGAAGGCAAGAAAGCCGGCAAGGCAGCTGCCGAGTATGTACAGGGTATCAGAAAACAGTCTGAGCTGATCAGAAATGTTACCGGTGACGGTGTCTCCTATATGATCCCGCAGTCTTTCCATAAAGGTGAGGATCTTGAATTCATGTTCAGAGTGAACAGAGTCTTCAAGGATTGCAGTATCCATATCAGCGGACAGGGACTGGATAAACTGATCCGCAAGCCGGGCATCGTTCCGAGCGAAATGCAGAAAGTAAAACTGAAGAAGGAAGAATTGGAGAAACTTGAGGGTGAACTCAAGTGGGAGGTGATCGCATGAATCTGATCTGTATCAGCTGTCCGAAGGGCTGTCATCTGAATGTTGAGAAGATCGGTGAAGAGATAAAAGTCAGCGGGAATTCCTGCCCGCGCGGTGAAGTCTATGCGATCAATGAAACGCTCAATCCTTTAAGGACCCTGACGACGACGATCGGTATCGAATCGGAAAATTACCGCCGTTTGCCGGTCATCAGTTCTGCTCCTTTGCCTAAAGGAAGGATCATGGATGTCATGAGAGCCCTGAAAGATCTGAATGTAAAAGCACCGGTGAGGATGAATGACGTGATAGTTTCTGACATTCTGGGGCTCGGCGCTGATATAATAGCTTCAAAGAGTATCGAGAGATGAAGAAGATCCTGATCGTCATTTCACTGTTGCTTCTGTGTTCGTGCAGTAAGAGAGAAGACTATTACGTCTTTTCTTTTGATGATATCTCCATCACCCCGGGTTATGATACAGTCGAATTCATGCGCCTGGTCTTTGATGTGAAAGCAGACGGCACGATCAAAGGCAAACAGCACATGGAAGATGTGAAGGTCTTTTTCTGGGACAAGTATTTCGGTTCCATCGATATCGGCAATACCCGCAGGAAAGAGGCGGATGTCGATGAAGCGATCGTGACCAGACTTGAACTGTATCTGGACAATATTAATTACAGCGTTCTGAAGATCGGTGATGTGGTCCTGAAAGAAAGCGTTAAGGAAAACTGCGAGATGTTCGGCGGTGAATACATCGAAAGGAACGGCTATGCCTGTGCTTTCGGAAGGAAAGTCAAAGACAGGGAGAACGTCGTGATCCTTTATGGCGACATCCTGGGAGCTGATCAGGACGCATTGAGTCATCTGGAGATCTATGTTAAGTGATGCGAAGGCGATCTGCCTGGAAGCGATAAACGGCTGTCTTCCTGATGAAGGCGTAAGAGCTGTTCTGGAAGATTATAAATATGATGATGTCTATCTGCTTGCGGCAGGCAAGGCAGCTTTTTCAATGGCTGCAGCAGCTTCCGAGAAAGTGAAGATCCGTAAAGGCGTTGTTATAAGCAAATACGGTCATATCAAAGGAGAGATCGAAAACTGTGAGTGCTATGAAGCCGGTCATCCGGTAAGCGATGCGGCAACGATCCAAGCTACGGAAGCGGCGATCGGAATGCTTAAAGATCTGAAGGAAGATGATCATGTCCTGTTCCTGCTTTCAGGCGGGGCAAGTGCGCTGTTTGAAAAGCCGCTGATCAGTCTTGAGAAACTGCGCCATATCAACGAACAGATGCTTAAGAAGGGTCTGAATATCGTTGAGATAAATACGATCAGAAAAAAACTATCAGCCGTCAAGGGCGGCAAGCTCGCTGAACTGTGTCGACCTGCTCAGGTGACGGCGATCATCCTGTCCGATGTGTTAAGCGACAGGCTCGATGTGATCGGTTCCGGTCCGACTGTGGAAGATAAGAGCACAGCTGAGGATGCTCTGGAGCTGGTCAGAAGATATGATCTCGATCTGTCTGATGAAACACTGAAGATCATCAGTGAAAGCAGATCTTGTTACTGTGACAACTGTGAAAACATCATCATCGGTTCAGTCAGGATCCTGTGTGAGAAAGCCATGGCAGCTGCCAAGAAATACGGCTATGAACCGATCCTGATCACAGACCATATCGATACCGAAGCGACTGAGGCTGGAGATCTGCTCTATGACGAGATGATGAAACATCTGGATGATCCGCATGATACAGCGCTGATCATGGGCGGTGAGACGATCGTGCACGTGAAAGGAAACGGACTGGGCGGCCGGAATCAGGAACTGGTCTTTTCCCAGATAAAGAAGCTCGACGGGATGGATAACGTCCTCATGATGTCACTGGGTTCAGACGGTACGGACGGACCGACTGATGCGGCCGGAGGATATGTCGACGGATCCTCATATCAGAAACTGAAAGACAAGGGACTTGATTATGAAAAGATCCTCGCTGACAATGATTCCTATCACGGTCTTAAGGCGATTGACGGTCTGATCGTGACCGGACCGACCGGGACCAATGTGAACGATATCACGCTTGCACTGATCAGAAAGAAAAAGACCGCATAATATTTACCAGAAATATCAGTATGTCGTATAAATATATGTAAAGATAAAGGAGAAGAAAAATGGATTCAAATAAGAGGATCGATGACAGCACACTGGAAGAGATATTCGGGGGCAGGACACTTCCTGAAAACTGGGAAAAGACCGCCGATATGTATGCTAAAGTACTGAAAAAGAAGTATGCCAATCTGACATATGAGGAGGCCTGTGCAAAACTGAGAGAATTTTTCACTGATGAAGATGACCTGGCACTCCTGTACGAGTATATTAAGAAGTTCTATCCGGAATTCCAGAATTAAACATTGTTATCGGTTTTATTTCAGAAATGGTCGAAAGACCTTTTTTTATTTGACATTGAGTAATACAGATAATACAATTAATACAGATAATACAGATAGGAGGTAAGCGATGTTCTTAATAAATCTGCAGGGCAAGGAATCGATCTATGAACAGATCCGCCAACAGATAGAGAAGTTTATCAGATCAGGCATCTTAAAGCCTGATGACAGGCTTCCGTCAGTCAGAGCTCTGGCTGATGATCTGGGCATCAATCCCAACACGGTAATGAAGGCCTACCAGGAACTGGAAAAGAACGGCTACATCTATACAGTAAACAAGAAGGGTGTTTTTGTTTCCAAGGATCTGGAAACAGACAAGGCCCGTAACCGTAAAGATGCATTACATATGTTGAAGACACTGAAAGAGGAAGGTTTCCAGAAGGAAGATCTTCTCGATCTGCTTGAAGAAATATACGGTAAGGAGGGAACATGCTGAAGATCAATAATGTCACAAAAAAGTTTGATGACAAAACGGTTCTCGATGGTTTGAACCTTGAAGTGGCTGACGGTTCGATATTCGGACTGGTCGGTGTCAACGGAGCCGGCAAATCAACGCTTTTAAGATGTGTTGCAGGCATCTACAGGACCAGTGGCGGCAACGTCGAATTCAACGGTGAGGATACATACTTAAACGAAAAGATCAGAAGAGATATCTTCTTCGTGAATGATGATCCTTATTATCCGATGGCCAGTAATATCCGTTCACTGAAGGAATTCTATTCCTCATACTATCCGATCGATGAGGTCGTATACCAGAAGACACTCGAGCTCTTCGCTCTTGATGAGAACAAGCCGCTGACCTCTTTCTCCAAGGGTATGAAGAGACAGACGCTTCTGCTGTTCGCTCTGGCGATCAGACCGAAGCTGCTGTTACTCGATGAGGCCTTTGACGGACTCGATCCGCTAGTGAGACATGACCTGAAGAAGTCACTCAATGAATTCATCGAAGACAATCAGGCGACTGTCATCATCTCTTCCCATAACCTGAAGGAACTGGAAGATATCTGTGATTCCTACGGTATCCTTGAGAACGGCAAGATCTCGACCTATGGCGATCTTCTGGAATCCAAACAGAATATCAACAAGTATCAGCTGGCTTTCACTCATGATGTCGATGAATCGGCTTTTGAAGGATTAAATATCCTGCATTATGGAAGAGAGGGTTCAGTCTATACGCTTGTCATCAAGGGCGACAGAGAAGAGACAGTTGAAAAACTCAAGGCTCTCGATCCGGTCATCCTGGATACCCTGAGCGTCAATTTTGAAGAGCTGTTCATCTATGAACACGAAGGAGGGAACAGATAATGTTTTCCAGAGAATACTTTAATTATCTACTCAGATCCAAACGCTATCTGATCCTGTTTATCTTTCTGATCAGTCTGCTGAACATCATCGGCAGCGGCAAGGATGTTTCGATGTTCCTGCAGTGCTTTATCGCCGTCGTTATGTGTTTTGCGATACCTTTCAATGTCTTCTATTTCATTCACGACAGGAAGGCCATCGATACCTTCTTCTCGATCCCGGTATCCAGAAAGGCGATGATGATCACTTCGCTGGTCTTTGCGATCGCTCTGACTTATCTGCCGTTTGCGGCTGAACTGATCGTCTACAGCATCTTCCAGAAGATGCAGGTAATGCAGATCCTGATCATCCTGGCTGAGATGTTCATCGCAACAGCGACACTGATCACTTTCAATACTTCGCTGTATCTGCTGGCAAACAATTCCATGGATGGCATGATCATGACTGCAGCCTATACCTGCATGCCGCTGTCGATCCTGTTCGTAGCCTTCAGTTTTCTGAATTCCTATGTCTGCGGCATGAACAATTTCCATTTCGAGCAGATCGGCTATCTCTCTCCGCTTTATATCAGCGGTGACATCCTGTATGCACACTTTGCGAAGAAGGTGCCGACTCTGAGTCTGGGACTGATCGTGCTTCTGATCATCCTGGCTGCATCGTATTATTTCCTTAACCGGAACTATGTCGACAGGGATGTGGAAAGAGCCAATACGCCATCCAGCCGTTTCTTTGCGTATCCGTTCGTGATCCACTTCTATGTGGCAGTCGTGCTGTTTCTGATCACTTCGTTCTTTGACTACAGCTACAGTTCGGTGCTTGATTTCATCTCTGATCAGTTCGTGCTGTATCTGATCGTCTTTGCGATCTATGTCGCAGCGCATTTCCTCTACAAGCGTAAACTGTACTTCTCGTACAAGTTGCCGCTGATCTTTGTGAGTGCCGTCATCATCAGTTTCCTGTTTGCGGGCGCTTGTCGTGTCACTAAAGGTTTCGGCATCTCCTACATGTATGATCCAGATGACGCCTTTGCCGTATATGAGTTGAACGGTGACTGTGACAGGGCAACTGAACAGTACGTATTTGAAAAGACCGGTCAGTATGAACTGGACAACTGGATCTATGTCAATATCAGTACCGCTGATAGACAAGGCCATCCAAAAGAAAGCTCTCCGGAGACGCTGGCGATCTTCGATTCTTTCCGTCGTCAGGCTATCGAGGAGTTTTACAGCGATAAAAGAGAAATACAATTCTATAATGATAAGTCTTACTACACCAATCTGGGTGTCTCAAGCGGCAATAATGATTATTATTATTCTGTCCAGAGACAGATCACGCTCGATGAAATGCTCACACTGGCCAAAGACAGCAATGTCAGCGTCTATATAAATACGATGGATGATACATACCGTCTGATGTCGGACGGAAGTCTGATGACCATCTATAACTATTACTGATATACATGAAGGACCGGAGATGATCCGGTCCTTTTAACGTAAATAAATATCGCTGCAGCTTTGATCAGTGATCAGATGATGATCCACATCCTGTCTTCGGCATTTTCCTTGAAACCGTATTTGCCGAAGAATTCCGGAGCATAGGTGTCACAGCACAGATAGTCTGCGTGGAAGTATTCCTTAGCATCTGCTCTGATCTTTTCCAGTAGCATCGTACCGAAGCCCTGACGGCGTCTTTCAGGTCTCGTGAAAGCACCGGAGATGTGCACGGTCCTGCCCTTTGGAGAATCTGGATGATAGAAGACCTTGATGAATGAAGCTGTCATAGTAGCGATGAGCTGTTCATCGTCGTAGACTCCATAGGTCTGCACGCACATATCTGTCGGATCTTTACCGGTACAGTAGTCTTTTACCATTTCTTCATCGACCGCATAAGGAAAACCGTCTTGTCTGGTGAATTCAAGCAGATCGGGGATGTTTTCCGGTTTCAGCCGTACAGTTTTGATCATATCAATGATTATAGCACCATGATTAAGCCGAAATATACTGATGTGATCATGAACAGATACGATGTCAGCCGTGTTTTTGAAGATATGAGGTTATAATAGAATATAGTTTGAGGAGGATGAACTTATGCCTGACAACAAAGACTTTCTTGACCAGTTTTCCAACGAAGGCAAACCTGCCAGTTTTGAGGAAGAAGAAAGAGTTCCTGTCCAGAAGGAGAAGAAACCGCTGAATGTAAAGGCCATCGTCATTGCGGCCGCTGTTTTACTGCTGATCGGAATCGCGTCATATTTCCTTTTCCTGGCTCCGAAGATCGTCATGCCTGATTTTGAGGGCAAGACCAGAAACGATGTCGGTGCCTGGGTGAAACAGCAGGGCATCGATTCTTCAGGGATCATCTTTGACAGTATCTACGATTTTGACAATGAAGAAGGCATGATCATCTCCCAGAGCATCAAAGCAGGCAAGAAAGTCAGAAAGAACGTCAAGCTTAATTTCACGGAATCAAAGGGACCGGATCCTGATGAAGAGATCGCTATTCCTGATCTTGATTCGATGAGCAAGGAAGATATCCAGGAGTGGATCGCTTCCAACAAACTGCTGAAGACCAAGATCTCGACTTCCTATAATGAAAACGTTGAAGAGAATACCGTCATCGACTATTCTTTTACGGGCTGTGAGGCGGACAGTTTCACCAGAGGCTGCAACCTCAAGATCAATATCTCCAAGGGAGCAGCTCCGGCCGGTACAGTCACGGTCGAAGATTTCGAAAAGAAACCTTTCGCTACCGTTGAGGCCTGGGCCAAGTCCAAGAAGATCGAACTCAATGTCGTCGAACAGTATTCCGACAAGATCGAAAAAGACAATGTCATCTCTCAGTCTATCTCTTCAGGAAAGACGATGAAGGAAGGGGAGACCCTGACGGTCGTCGTATCCAGAGGCAAGGCTGTCTATATGGAACAGATGATCGGCTGGGACAAGGAGAAAGTCACCAGCTGGTGTGCCAAGAATTCCCTGGCTTTCAAGCTGAAGGAGATCTACTCTGATCAGCCTGAAGGCGTCTGTATCTCGCAAAGCATTCCTAAAGGCAAGCTGCTTTCCGATGATGATTATCTGGAAGCTACCGTTTCTTTAGGCAACTATGTCAAGATCGGCGATTACTACAACCGTCCTTACCACACCGTCAACGGTGTCGAAGGTCTGCATGAATTCAAGGACGCCCAGAACGATAAGGGCGCTGATATCTCGACTTCCAAGAGCCATGAATTCGACGATGTCGTTCCGGCCGGATACGTCATCAGCAATGACCGTGAAGTCGAAGTTGGCGGTACACTGCATGTCGTGATCTCCAAGGGCAAGAACATCCTGCTTGAAGATCTGCCGATCACTGATGCGGACGGCAATGTGACGGAGACTTTAAGATGGTCTGATCTGGCCTCAGGTGCTTCCGGCATGAACGAAGAGAAGGCCAGGAAACTCTGCGGTGAGGATGTCAATTTCATCATCGATTATGTCAATAACGGCGGTACCAACGGTCAGGTCGTCTACGCTGTCAGAAGTGACGGCGGCGCACTGGCAGCCGGTGTCTATCTGCCGCAGGACGTTACGGTTACGATCATCATCAACGACAACAGCAGGTAAGCATAAATGAATTTTATCAACAGAGCGATAAAAAATGTCACCCGGAAGTATTCAAAGTCGATACTGCTCGTACTGACGTTTTTTCTGATCGGCAATCTGGTCATCATCGGTCTGGGTGTATCCAATGCCTCCAAGAGTGCCAAGATCCTGACCCGCAAGAAGATGAGAGCGGTCGTCACTTATAAGGTCGACTATGAAAAAGTCTGGGCGTATATGGATTCCATCGAAGATGAGGATGAAAGAGACAAGTTCTATAAAGACTTCCCCAGCATAAAACTGGAAGATGTGGTGCAGTTTCTGGCCGATGACAGAGTCAAGATCGCCAATGCGCTGAGTTCCTCCATGTGGTATGCCGATGAGAAAGGATCCCTGGATTTCGTACATTTGAACAATAAAAGAGAAGAAGAGATGAGCGGCAGTTCCGAGCAGTGCTATTACGATGAAACAGGCACTCAGGTCTGCGAGACATACAGAGAACCGTATTTCATGATCAGATGCAACATGTTTCCGGGCATGATCGAATTTGAAGACGGCGGTTACAGGATCAAGGAAGGAAGATTCTACAATCAGGAAGAGATAAATGAAGGTGATCCGGTCTGTGTGATCTCTGAGAATCTGTCTATTACCAACGGGCTTGGCGTCGGGGATGTGATCACACTGTCTTGCGGCTATTCCTCACTGGATACACAGCGTGCCGGTATAACTGCAGAGGATCTGGAGAATACTTTCGAAGTCATCGGTATCTATACGCACAATTCACCGCTGACTCCTGACTCATCCAATTTTGAATGGGCTTCTCCGTATTCGAATCCCGACAATATGATCTTCATGCCTTCGACATCGGCCTATCTGGCACAGCTGACGTCCTTGCAGAAGCGCTTCGATTATTATTCCCAGAATCAGAATAACTATGACGGGGATTATTATCTCGATGAAGACAACAGACCTTCTGAAGAGAACATGATGAAAAACATCGATATCGAGAATGCGACCTTACTGCTGAACGATCCGCTGGATGTCGATGATTTCGTCGATGATTACAAAGGCGATCTGTCACAGTTCGTCGTCCTCGATGCGAACAACGAAGAGTTCAAGAAACTGGCCAAGCCGCTGGATACTTTGAGCATGTATGCGAATTTCATCGTGTGGCTGGTTGTGATCAATGCGGTCGTCATCATCTCGCTGGTCACGGCACTTACGCTCAAGACCAGAGAATATGAGATCGGTGTCTTACTTTCGATCGGTGCTTCCAAACTGAAAGTCATTGCCCAGTTCTTCATCGAACTGGCTATCGTGGCGATCATCGGTTTCTCGCTGGCCGTCATCTCCGGAAGTCTGATCTCGAAGAAAGTCGGTGCCAAAGTTCTGGAATACCAGATCGCTTCCAGTGATCTGAATGAGGATCAGGGTTATTCCTACGATTATTTCGATCCGTGGTCAGCCGATTATACTACAGAGATCTCGCTGGATGATCTGGTCGCGGAATATGAGGTCACGATCTCGCCGCTGATCATCGGGGAGATCTATATCATGGGTCTGGCGATCGTGCTCATCTCCGTCATCATCCCTTCATTTATGATCATGAGGTACAATCCGAAGAAGATCCTCATGAATACCAATTAGGAGGGCAGGATGGCATCGATACTTAAACTTGAAAACATCAATTATTCATATATCGACGGCGGCTATGAAAGAGTCATCCTCGATGATCTTTCCTATGAATTCGAAGAGGGCAAGTTCTATACCGTTCTTGGTCCTTCCGGTTCAGGCAAGACGACCCTGTTATCGATCATATCGGGACTCGATACGGCCAAAAGCGGAGAGATCTATTTCAAAGGTCAGAATATCGTCAGAGAACTGGGTCTTCACAAATACAGAAGAAACTGCATCTCGATCGTCTTCCAGTCCTACAACCTGATCTCCTACCTGACGGCGATGGAGAACGTCATGCTGGCGATGTCGGAGACGGACAACAGGCTGCCTAAAGACAGGAAGACCGTAGCCTACAACCTGCTGAAGCGTTTCGGTATCGTGAAGACGAAAGCGGACCGAATCGTCACCCAGCTTTCAGGCGGTGAACAGCAGCGTGTGGCGATCGCCAGAGCTCTTGCGAGCAACGTCGATCTGATCTTTGCCGATGAGCCGACCGGCAACCTCGATACAGCGACCGAAAAGGAGATCATCGCCATCTTCAACGAACTGTCCCATGAGTTCGGAAAGACGATCATCGTCGTCACGCACTCCGATACGGTCAGTGAGCTCTCTGATGAAAGAGTACTGCTCAAAGGCGGCAAGCTGCACACGATCGCTACGGTCAAGGACAAAGGATTCTGAAACATGAGAAAAGCCCGGTATATAACCGGGCTTTGAAAATACTCTGGAATCTGTATTATTATTCTTCAGTCTTAGGTTCTTCAGCTTCCTGTTTCGGAGCTTCCTGAATCTCATCAGTCTTCAGGACTTTCTTCAGACCTTCAACACCCTTTTCAGCGATGTTTACTGTTGAAGTCTTAGCCTTGTTGATGGCTTCCTTGACTTCCGGCTTCTCAAAGAATTCATTGACTTTGCCGTGAATGTCGCTCAGGAAATCAGCTGTCTTCTTGTAGACATCAGACTCCTTGACCTTGTCGAATTCAGCCATGATGTCATCGCCTAACTTGTCGAGTTTGTTTTCCTTGTCGACTTTCTGGGTGAGTTCACCGATCTTCTCCTTGGTGAAATCGACAGCTTCCATAGATTTAGCTTTTACTTTATCAAGGAATTCATCCAGCTTTTCATCCTGCTGAACATCATTGATAATGCCTTTAACCTTTTCTATAGATGACTTAATAGCTTCTTCGGTCTTGTTGACGAGAGCTCTCGCTTTTTCCTTACCGGCTTCATCTAACTGCTCGGTTTTTTCAGCCAGATCAGATTCAAGTTCTTCGACCTGAGATTCCATTTCTTTTACAGTATCCTCAAATTTTGTCATATCAGAATACCTCCTTATAAATATATTATATATAATAAAGTGACGATTATGTGAATTATAGGTCAAATTTAGCACTCGATTATTACTTACATATTGTATAATTAAAATGTTATGAGAAGAAGACGCGGAGGAATGGGATTTTTCACATTCATCATTATAATGACTATCATCGATGGTATTTTTTCCAGTGATATCCTGGAACTGATGCTGGGCCTGTTAATTCCTTTCGGATTCCTGGCGCTTTTCGGTTACGGTATCTCCAAACTGTTCAAGGCTCTGTTTCCTTCAACGAGTGATGTGAGATATAACCGGAATCCTTCTCAGGTCAAGACCAACAAGTCCAACAGTTTTGTCAAGAACAACAAGAACGCTCAGATCGACAAGGTCCTGTCCGGCTATTTCAAGAAGAATGTCGCACTGGTCCTGTTTGATGATGTTTCGATCTCGACACAGGGCGGAACCTATACGACGGTAGACAATCTCTACATCTCCTACAAGGATGAGAAGATCTGCCAGATGAAGGAATTCAAGGCCTACTATCCTGAGGGCTACGACAAGGTCATCGCCGCTCTGGCTGAACTGGCCAAGAAGCCGAAGAAGGTCAAGGAAGAAAAGAAGGAAGAGAAGAAGGAGAAGATCGACAGCTTCTCTGATGCGGAGAAGTATATCGACAAGATCAATTCCCTCAACCAGGGTCTTTTCAATGAAGAAGTCACCAACGGTCTGTATCAGACCTGTGATCTGCTGAAGCAGATCGATATCGTCGACAGGGAAGACGGCACGGTCGATCCGAAACTGAACAAGCTGTATGAATACTATCTGCCGATCCTGGTCGGGATCCTGGAGAACTACAAGCGTCTCTCCGATTCGACCGTCAAAGGCGAGGAATTCAAGAAGTGCGAGACGCAGCTGGTCAAGACGATCAAGCTGATCAACGAAGCGTTAAAGACGATCTACAACTCTTTACACGAGAGTGATTATATGAATCTCAATGCGGATATCAATACCCTGCAGTCACTGCTGAAGCAGGACGGTCTGGTCGATACTCCGTTCAAGGGGGACAAATAATGGCAGACAATCAGAATATCGATATGTTCAAGCTCGTTCAGGAAGTCGAGAACCAGAAGAAGTCACTGAATATCGATGACATCTTTTCTGATCTTGATTCCGTGAAGAATGAAGAGGTAAAGAGAGAGGAACAGAAGACATACAGAAATACGGCTGCTGCCGATCAGACACTGATCTCCAAACCGCGCATCCCGGAAAACATCGGTGAGTATACTACGCGTTTTGAAGCTTTCAGAGGCGTGATCGAACATGTCTCTTACGGCACCAGCAATGTGAATGCCTATGTGGAAGGACACAAGGATGCGCTGGAGAAGTATTACAGCGATGCCTACAACAACCACAAGGATCTCTATGTGACTGAGGCCAGAGTCAATGATGAGATCAACCGCTACAGTTCACATACGCAGCTGTATGAAAAGGGCTATTATGACGGACTGGTCTATGTCCTCAAGGCGCTGAAGCGTTCCAAGGAACTGATGATGGCCAGGATCAACAGCGAGATAAACAGTAAACTATAATCATGACCAAACACGAAGAAAAAGAAAAAATGATGAACGAACTCTTCTCCAAAAGGAGAAGTTTTTCCAATATCTACAATGATTCCGTCGATGTCCTGAAGGATACCGAGAGCGAGCTCAACAGGATCCTTTTGCAGAACCAGAAGGATCTCGAAGAGATGACGAAGGATTTCAATTATTCCGATGAGGATCTCAAGAAGCTCAAATCCGATATCGAAAGAGATTTCAATATCTCCATCGACACACCGGAGACAGTCGTACTGGGCAAGGCCTCCAAGGAAGTGTTCGACAATATCTATCGTGATCTGAGTGAGACGATCATCGGTCAGGATGGAGCCTGCAAGGCTTTTACGACGGCTTTCAGAAGACCTTATGTCGTCGGTTCCGATCCGCAGAAGATCCGCAACAGCATCATCCTGTACGGCAGCAACGGTACCGGACGTCATCAGATGGTCGATACGATGGGCACACTGTTAAAGAAGTACGGCCTGTCTGTTTCAAGCGAAGTCTATTATCTGGATATGGCCAGATATCAGTCGAGCTCTCAGGAAGTGCTCTTCCTGCAGGACCTCTATGTCGCACTCAGCGGCAAGAATCCGATCGTGCTGATCGAAAACTTCGAAGAAGCTTCACCGATCTTCAACAGGATGCTGGCAGAACTCGTACTGGAAGGAAACTGTGTCCTGTCCAAACGTTATACCCTCAAGAACAATCAGCTCATTGAAGCTACCAATACACTTTCCGGTGATGTCATCGATCATCTGGGCGGAAACGACAAGGTCCTCGTCTTTGTCTCCGAAAAGAATCCGACCAAGTTAATGGACATCTTCGGCAAATCTTTCATCGATCATATCGAAGACAAGGTCAAGACCGACAAGCTCGATGAGGAAGCGCTGGTCAGGATCATCGATCAGCTCATCGAATCACTGGTCCAGAGATGTTCTCAGCAGCTGGAGATGGAAGTCGAGATCGACCACAGCATCAACGATTATCTCAAATCGATCTATGAACCTAACGATGGTATCGATTCACTTTCACCGACCGTCAAGAAGATCTACAACGAGATGGTCGATATCGCCCTGAAACACGATGATGTGAATAAAGTGAAGATCACGCATGACGAGACGATCAGAGCTATCTTCAACGAGACCAGCATCGATCTCAACGTCATCGATGACAGCAAAGCAGAAAGAGAAGAGATCCAGAAGGAACTGGATGAGATCGTCGGACTCGATGATGTCAAGAATTACCTGCTTTCACTGGAGAATCTGCTCAAGATCAATCAGATCAGAAAACAGAAGGGTCTCAAGACCAATGAGATCTCCAAACATATGATCTTTACCGGTAACCCGGGTACAGGCAAGACGACGATCGCGAGACTCGTATCAAGGATGATGAAGGCCTGCGGTATCCTGAAACAGGGTCAGCTCGTGGAAGTCACCAGAGCCGATCTGGTCGGCAAGTATGTCGGCCATACTGCACCATTAACGATGTCAGTCATCCAGTCGGCTTTAGGCGGTGTCCTGTTCATCGATGAAGCCTATTCGCTTTACCGTGGCAAGGACGATTCCTTCGGCCTGGAAGCTATCGACACCCTGGTCAAGGCCATGGAAGATCACCGTGACGATCTGATCGTCATTCTGGCAGGCTACACCAAGGAAATGAAAGAGTTCCTGGAAGCCAACAGCGGACTCAAATCAAGATTCGCCAACATCATCGAATTCTCCGACTACACCGGTGAAGAACTGATGCTGATAGCCAAATCGATCGCCAAGGGCAAGGACTATGTCATCGCTGATGATGCCTTAAGACCTCTGCAGGATTACTTTACGCTCATCCAGGCGCAGAACGATCCTAACTCCGGTAACGGACGTCTCGCAAGGAACCTCGTTGAGGATGCCATCCTCAATCAGTCCAAGCGTCTGCTGGAGAACCCGGATGCCCAGATGAATGTCCTGGAAAGACAGGATTTCCGTCTTGGCAATGAATGAAAATGAAGCCTCTTTATATCCGGAGGCTTTTCTTATGTTTATGAATGGAATACTCGTGGAAGAAGGATTATAATTAGGACAGAAGAACGGGAAACAGATAATGGAAGAACTGGTCGATATTAACCACATAGAAGCAAAGGTTGAAGCAAAAGACTGGAAAGATGCCATCCGCAAGGCAGGAGCCTTACTTTTAAACAGCGATGATATCGAAGAGGCCTATATCGAAAACATGATCAGAAGTGTTGAAGAACTGGGTCCCTACATCGTTTTGAGCAAGGGCTTCGCACTGGCTCATTCAGCCCCGTGTCCGGAAGTGAAAAGGACGTCCGTCTCACTGGTGAATCTGTCAGAGCCGGTGGAATTCGGCAGCCGCAACGATCCGGTCACTGTGGTCATGTGCCTGGCCTGCAAGGACAAAGGTGATCACATGGAATATCTGCAGAAGATCGCCCGTAAGCTGATGGAAGATAATATGATCAACAGACTCGGTTCCTGTACAGATACAAAGGAACTGTATGCTACGATAAATGGTTAAAGGAGGTATGTATCTTATGAATAATCCAAAGATCCAGTGTGTGTGCGGTTTCGGCTGCGGTTCATCGCTGATGCTCAGGATGGCGATCGATGACATCCTGAAAAAACACGATCTGGAAGCCGATACTTTCTGCGGAGATGTCGGGACCTGCCTGAGCAATCAGTGCGATGTCATCTTCATTTCGAGAGAGCTTTCAGAACTGATCGTCGAGCGCGCAGAAGTTCCTGTCGTCGTCATCGACAATTTCATGGATTCGGCTGAGGTCGAGGAGAAGGTCCTGGCCTACATGAATCCTGCTGCTTAGTCTGATATTGGGGAAAGAATAAGTAAAAAAAGAAAAGGAGGCTACTTATGGCAATTCTCAATTTTATTATCAATGAAATCTTCGGCCAGGGTGCGATCTTCCTTGCGCTCGTCGCAATGATCGGTCTGATCCTGCAGAAGAAATCAGCATCGGAAGTCGTCAGAGGCACAATCATGACCGCTATCGGCTTCTTCGTACTGAACACCGGTACGGGTCTGATCACCGGCAATTCCATCGACGGTATTATCACAACATTTAATACCCTCATGCCGCAGCAGGCCGCTCCACCGGCAACAGTCGACATCGGCGGACAGTATGGTACCCAGATCGGTATCGTTATGCTGATCGCATTCGCCGTCAACCTGGTGGTTGCCCGTTTCACCAAATGGAAATCAGTATTCCTCACCGGACATATGCTTTACTGGTTCCCATACGTATTCATCGCTGCAGGCGTTGATGCAGGTCTTACCGGCGGCAAGCTGATCGGTCTGGCTGCTGTATTCACTGCTCTGTACATGATCGTTGCTCCGAACCTGATGCGTCCGCTGGTAAAGGAAGTTACCGGCAAGGATGACTTCACGATCGGTCACCCGACCACGACTCTTTCAGTCATCGGCGGTTTCGTTGCCGGACTGGTAGGTGACAAATCCAAGAGCTGTGAAGACTTCAATCTTCCTAAATCACTGGGATTCTTAAGAGAAGTCTCAATTACTGGTTCGATCACCATCGCTATCGTATACATCATCCTTTACTTCGTCATCGGTGCCAGTGGTCTTGCACCGGCTGATGTCTTAGGATATTCAGGAAGCTTCTTCAGCTACTGGTTCACTCACTCCGTATACTTCGGTGTCGGTGTCGTCATCATGCTGCAGGGTGTCCGTATGCTGATCGCCGAGATCGTTCCGGCTTTCAAGGGTATTGCCGAAAAGGTCGTTCCGGGCGCTATTCCGGCTCTCGACTGCCCGGTCATCTTCGGTTACGGACCTAACTCTCTGATCATCGGCTTCATCGTTGCCGTCATCACTTCAACGATCACGATCCTGCTCACCAGAGGCATGTTCCCGACAGTTGTCATTCCTCTGATCTTCACCTGCTTCTTCGAGAACGGCTGTGCTGCTATCATTGCCAATGCCAAGGGCGGCGTCAGAGGTACGATCATTGCCTGTGCTCTGAACGGTGTCATCATGGTCCTGCTGGTAGGATTCGGTGCTTACTTCTTCAACAACACCATCCAGCCTTGGATGCTCGTCTATGGCGGCCAGGACTTCTCACTGTTCGGTATCCTCGAAGGACTCGTTGCCAAACTCATCAGATAAGAGTCCTGAAAGACATAATCAAACAAAAAAGCGCTCCCCGATCGGGAGCGCTTGTTTTATCTTCAGCTGTTATTTTTTCTTGGCCGGAGCTTTTTTGGCAGCAGGTTTTCTGGCCGGTTTTTCGATTGCGGCACCAGCGTTCTTCTGAACAGACTTGATACCTGCCTTGCAGGCTGCCATTGTATTGTAGCCTTCTGAATGGCCGATAGCCTTGGCGTTGGCAGCGATCAGTTTGAAGTAGCTCTTGCCGTCCTTGCCGGCGAAGATCTCGAACTTAGGATTGCCAGCTTCTACGACTTTCTTGGCTGTCGTGTCAACTACCGGTGCGATCGGTGCGTTCTTGGCAACGGAACGGATACCTTTCAGAGCGCCTTTTCTTGCGGCATACATCTGAGATGTCAGGATCGTCTCACCGTTATTCGCAACTAAATTAAAATGATACTTCCCCTTAGGACTGACTGTAATCACATACTTACTCATTATTTTCCTCCTTGGTGATTGTCGAAATCACTCTTACTGATTTTATTTTAAAATGGCACGGGTACTTTTTTCAAGATATAATGCAGCGTTTAAGGCACTGATGTTTACGTGGGTTTTCAGGGGCTTCAGTCTATAAGATTTCAGTGATTTGTATTAAAATGTTTGTGTATGTTGAATGACACGATCTGTGCGATCTCCACGGCTGTAAAAGACGGTGCCATCTCGATCGTCAGGATGTCCGGTGACGATTCTTTTGCGATCATCAGAAAGATCTCGGATATCGAAGAGATAAGGCCGAATACGATCGTTTATACCCATATCCATGACAAAGATGAGATCATCGATGAAGTGCTGGTCTCCTTTTTTGCGAAGGGTCATTCCTATACGAAGGAAGACATGGTGGAGATCAACTGCCACGGCGGTATCTATGTGACCAGACTCATCCTGAACCTGCTGCTGGAAAACGGCTGCCGGCTGGCGGAACCGGGCGAATTCACCAAACGGGCTTATCTCAACGGACGCATCGATCTGTCCAAAGCCGATTCGATCAATGACCTGATCAGAGCTGAAAGCTCCCTGCAGGCACGCAGCGCCGTCAGAGGCATGAGCGGTTCGATCGAAAGACTCATCACGCCGCTGATGGACGAGATGAAAGATATCATCGCGATGATCGAAGTAAATATCGATTATCCGGAATATGAAGATGAAGTCGAAATGACCAACGAAGTCATCAGACCGCATGTCGAGAAGTGGATCGAAGATGCGAAGCAGATGATCGACAAGGCGGAAAGATTCAGAGTCGTCAAGGACGGACTGAAGACCGTCATCATCGGCAAGCCCAATGTCGGCAAATCTTCTCTGCTCAATGCCCTGCTGGAAAAGGACAAGGCGATCGTCACGGATATAGCGGGAACGACCAGAGACCTCGTGGAAGGCAAGGTTATCCTCAAGAACATCACGCTCAATCTGATCGATACGGCCGGCATCAGAGATACCGGCGAAGAGATCGAAAAGATCGGTATCGAAAAGACGAAAGAAGCGATCGAGGAAGCTGATCTGATCATCCTGGTCATCGATGCCTCGGATATCGATGATGAAGACCGGAAGCTGATGGAGCGCTATAAAGACCGCAATCTGCTGGTCGTCTACAATAAATCCGATCTCAACAGGATGGGAGAGATCTCGATCTCAGCGAGAAACAACGAAATCCGGGAACTGACGGATCATCTCAACGAGCGATACAAGGATGATATCTCCCTGGCTGATGAAGATATCCTGAACAACGAAAGACAGATCGCATTAATGAAGAGCTGTCTGAGAGAACTGGAAACAATGGAAGATCATCTGGACAGTGATACGACGGATGTTTTGGTCACTGACCTTGACAGTGCGTATCATTATCTGTGCCAGATACTGGGAAAGGAGTATCAGGAGGATCTGATCGAACATATGTTCGCGAACTTCTGTCTGGGCAAATGAGCAACTGGCTGGATTCACACTGTCACATCAATGACGAGGCCTTCAGGGACGATCTTGATGAAGTCCTGAACCACATGGCAGAGAACGATGTTCTGAAAGCTATGATCATTTCATCGTATATCGAGGATTATCAATTCGGGCTCACGATCAGCCATCCCGATATCACTTTCAAGCATGCGCTGGGCATCTATCCGGGCGATGTCGATGACGTCGATGATGAGCTCTTTGAAAGATATGCCGAGCTGTGCAAAGAAGAAAACTGTGATGCGGTCGGTGAGATCGGACTCGATTATCACTGGAACAAGGAAAACAGAGAAAGACAGCTCGAAATCTTCCGGAAACAGGTGGAACTGGCTGTTTCTTTGAGCAAGCCGGTCATCATTCACAGCCGCGATGCGATCCAGGATACTTATGATATCCTGAAGCAATATCCGGTAAGAGGTGTCATGCACTGTTATTCCGATTCGGCCGAGATGGCCAGGGAATTCGTCAAGCTCGGTTTCTTTATCTCGATGAGCGGCACGCTGACCTGGAAGAACGCCAAAGAACCGCTCAGGGTCATAAGGGAAGTACCGCTCGACAGGCTGCTGATCGAAACGGACTGTCCGTATCTGACTCCGGCACCCAATCGTGGAAAGAGGAACGAACCGGCCTATGTCGTCTATACCGGAAAGAAGATCTGCGAGGAACTGAGCCTTGAGGAAGAGGACTTCAAAAAACAGCTTAACCGGAATTATCATGAGCTGTTTGGGTTATAATATTAATGAATTAAGGGGAGTGTAACAAATATGGATTATATTTTTATGATAACGATGTTCTGCCTGCTGGCATATGTCATCTACCGTAACTATACGCTGATCAGCAGATACAGACACAACAAGGAATATATCGAGTGCTACAAGGATCTGATCGCCGGCAATGAGAACGCCTATGAGCGTATCTGCGCCTATATCGATTCCGAGAAGTCGGAAGAGTTCAGAAACAAGGCCAGAGTCCTGAAGCTTTATGATGAGATGGCCAGACAGCTCGACAGCAAGGAGACGCTGGAAGCTCTGGATCTGAAGCAGATCTTTACCCGCAAGGGCAAATATTCCAAGCAGCAGCTGGTCATGAATGCGGACGTCTTCGTCTGGTATTATCTGAACATGGCCAGAGCCAGAAGACTTTCCCGCTTTGATGTACTGAATTCACTCTACGATAAGATCAAGGAAATGAGCGAGATGGAGAACCGCGTCGAGTATCAGACGGCCATCGCCATCTACAACGCCCTGTGTGAAAAGGAAGATGCCGGTGTCGGTTTCCTTTCTTCACTGCTGGACGGCGGTTTCGCGACCTATGAATACGACAAGAACCTCATCGGTCTGTTCAAGCGTTTTGCGGCAGCTACACTGGCTTATACCGGTGAACCGATGGAAGATTTCTATAAAGATGATCTGCATTCCTTCGCAGCCACCCAAATCGGTGAGCTTTACATGAAGGATCTGGAGATCTACGACAAGTATCCGCCAAAGAAGGAAGAGGAAGAAAAGACGGAAGCCGTCGAAGAAAACGCTACTGAGACCAAAGAAGAAAACAAGGAAGAATGAAGCTGATCGTCGGTCTGGGAAATCCGGGAATGGAATATGAAAAAACTCGTCATAACGCGGGTTTTTTACTCATGGACAGACTGAGTGATAAATTAGGTTTCTCTTTCGACAAAAACAAGTGCAGGGCACTCTACGGTATCTACAGGCACAAAGGTGACAAGATCATCATCGCCAAGCCGCAGACTTACATGAACCTGTCCGGTCAGGCTGTCTCTTCGCTCATGCATTATTACGACATCCCAGTGGAGGATCTGATCGTCGTTCATGATGATCTGGATCTGCCTACCGGCAAGCTGCGTCTGAGGATGAAAGGTTCATCCGGCGGCCAGAAGGGCATGGCCAGTATCATCGATCAGCTCGGAACATCGGAGATCAACCGCATCCGTATCGGCATCTCCAACGACAAGCAGCTCGATACGAAGGATTACGTGCTGGGACGTTTTTCAAACGAGGAAAAGAAGATCCTCGATGAAACACTGGACAAGGGGGCTGATGCCCTGATCTATGCTTTCGATCATCGTTTCGATGAGGTGATGTCAAAGTTTAACTGATGAAAAATCGGGAAATACTGAATATAGTCGAACAGGTAACGAATGATCAGGATCATTCGTTTTTGTCATACAGTTCACTGGTCGAAGAAGCCCTGAAGCTGTCGATCAGAGCACTTCACAGCGACAGACCGCTGCTGGTCGTCAAAGAGAATGCTTATCTGGCTTCAAAGCTCAGAGATATCCTGATCTCCTATTTCGAGGAAGATGAGATCTGCAGCTATCTGCCGGAAGAATCACTGCGTGCTCAGGAGATCGCCTCATCTTTTGAAAACAGGGCCAATTCACTGAATGCGCTGTACAAGATCGTTTCTGACCGCAAGCTGAAGATCGTCCTTTGTTCGCCATACGGTCTGATCAGACATCTGCCGTCTCGGGATGAACTGCTGGAGAAGATCATCACGATCAAGACTGGCCAGACTTTTGAAAGAGAAGAGCTCATCGAGAGACTGAGACAGCTCGGCTATGAGAAGACCAATCACGTTGAGACCCCGATGTGCTACGCATCGCGCGGATACATCGTCGATGTCTTTTCCGTCAACTATGAGCGTCCGTTACGTATCGAGTTCTTTGATGACGTAATCGATTCGATCAGGTTCTTCGACAACGATACTCAACGCACTCTGGAGAACATCGAAGAGGCTGAGATCTGTTTTGCGAAAGATGTCTTCTTTTCGGATGAGGAAAAGGATTGGTTATCAGAAAACATCATTGCGGAGAGCGGACAGATGGAGCTGGAACTGGAATACATCAAGACTGATATCTACAGACAGTCCCAGTATTTCTATCGGGCTTATTTCGACAACAGTCATCTGCGTGATTATCTGAAAGACGAGATCGTCTATCTTTCCGATCAGGAAAAGATCGAAGCACATCTGAAGATGCTCAGTGAAGAGACTGTCTCCTACATCCAGGAGATGCACGAAGAGAAGAAACTGCCGCTGAAGTTCTATGTCTATGATGATCTGAACAGACAGCTGAAAGGTGCACAGATACTGGAAGGAAGACCGTTCGGGGATGTCAGTCATATTTCCGTGATCGATTTCCCATACGGTACTACCGATTATGTCGCCAATGTTTTAAGCAACGAGCGATTCAGATATAAGCTCGTCATCCTGGATGAAAAGCAATGTGAAGAACTGATCAATTCGCTGATCAGACTGCATATCCCTTACAGTATCTATACCGGCGAGCTCAAAGAAGGCATCAATATCGGCTATGGAAACATCTATGGCGGTTTTTCACTGGAGAAAGCTGATCTTGCCTTGTATACAGGTGAAGAGCTGTTCAGGAAACGTCCTCATGCCGGACGCTATGCCAACAGGTATGCTGAAGCAAGGACGCTCAATTCCTATGAGGAACTCAATCGCGGCGATTATGTCGTTCACGATCAGTACGGTATCGGCCAGTATGTGGCCATCGAGACAAGGACCCTCAACGGGATCGAATGCGACTATCTCAAGATCATCTACAAAGGAAACGACGAACTGCTGGTACCGCTGTCACAGTTCTCCCTGGTCCGCAAATATGTCTCCAAGGAAGGTGCCGTACCGAAGCTGCATAAGCTCGGTTCGAAGGAATGGAGCGAGACCAAGCGTCGGGTCGAAGAGAATGTTACCGACATCGCCGAGAAGCTGATCGAACTCTACAGTGTCCGTGATACCAATATCGGTTTTGCCTTCTCCAAGGACACGGCGATGCAGAAGGAGTTTGAAGATACTTTTGAATATGAACTGACCAACGATCAGATCATTGCGATCGATGAAGTCAAGGCTGATATGGAAAGCCCGAAGCCGATGGACAGACTGCTGTGCGGTGATGTCGGTTTCGGCAAGACGGAAGTAGCCATCAGGGCGGCCTTCAAAGCCGTCAATGACGACAAACAGGTCGCCTATCTGTGCCCGACGACGGTGCTGTCTTTTCAGCACTACGATACTTTCCGGAAACGTTTTGAGAACTTCCCGGTCCGCGTGGAACTGCTCAACCGCTATATCCCTGAAGACAGACAGCGGGCGATCCTGAAGGATCTGAAAGAGGGAAGAGTCGATGTCCTGATCGGTACGCACCGTATCCTTTCAAAGGATATCGAATACAAGGACCTGGGCTTACTGATAATAGATGAGGAACAGCGTTTTGGCGTCGAACACAAGGAGAAGATCAAACAGCTGAAGAATTCCATCGATGTACTTTCATTAAGTGCGACACCGATACCGCGTACCTTGCAGATGTCGCTGATCGGCATCAGAGGCCTTTCAACGCTCGATACACCGCCGCAGAACCGCTATCCGATCCAGACTTATGTCGTACATAAGAACGATTCACTGGTGGAAGAGGTCATCATGAGGGAACTGGAAAGATCCGGTCAGGTCTTCTATCTTTACAACAATGTGGAGATGATCTATTCAGTTGCCCGCAAGCTGCAGAAAAAGATCCCGTATGCGAGGATCGGTGTAGCACACGGACAGATGGACCGCAAGGAGATCGAGGATATCATGTACCGCTTCTACAACAACGAGATCAATGTTCTGATCTGTACGACGATCATCGAGACCGGTCTGGATATCCCGAATGCGAATACGATCATCATCGATAATGCCCAGAACTTCGGACTGTCACAGCTTTATCAGATCAAGGGCAGAGTCGGCAGGTCTGACCGCGTCGCCTACGCCTATCTGATGATCCCGGAAAAGAAACAGCTCAATGAAAGTTCGACCAGACGTCTGGAAGCGATCAAGGAATTCACGGCTCTTGGTTCCGGATACAAGATCGCCATGCGTGACCTGACGATCAGGGGCGCCGGAGATCTTCTGGGTGAGAAACAGTCCGGTTTCATCGACAATGTCGGTCTGGATCTGTATCTGGCGATGCTGAACAAAGCGATCGCCAGAGCCAAAGGTGAAGAAGTACCGGAAGAACAGCCCCGCAGCAATATCAACGTTCCGATCTCAAGTTATATCCCGGAGTCTTTCTCGGACAACGACTACGATAAACTTGCTCTGTATCATGAACTGTATGACATCTCCAGCAAGGAGGAGCTCTTTGATTACTACCTGAAGATCTGTGATCAGTACGGCAGACTGCCTAAGGAAGTCGAAGCCCTGTTTGATAAGAAGAGACTGGAACTGCTGGTGAACCTCGATCTCATCGATCGCATCAGCAATACCAACGGCAAGTTCACGATCGTGCTGTCCAAGAAGTATTCGGACAATATCGACGGTGTGAGACTTTTCGAATACTGCAATTCACTTTCACGGGATATGGAGATCACTTACCGCAATTCCAAACTGGCGATCTCCATCGGCAATCAGAAGGAAAATATCGCCAGGATGTTGAAACTGGTCGATAATTTGGATAAACTGGAGAAACATGAGGATCGATAAATATCTTAAAGTCGCAAGAATACTCAAACGCAGAGAAGTGGGAAAACAGCTGGCGCTGAATGAGCGTCTTTTCATTAATGATCGCGTAGCGAAACCTTCAGGTGAAGTCAAGGCCGGTGATATCGTGAAGATCATCTTCGGACACCGGGAGATCGTGATCAGGGTGAAGGAAGTCAGGGATTCCGCTTCCAAGGAACAGGCCTTCGGTATGTACGAGGTGCTGGAAGAGAAAAAAACGGAAAATATTGTATAATAATAACGTGGCTGAAAAGACAGTAAAACTCAAAAAGAAGAAGACCAGAAGCATCGTATCGAAACTCGTTTCGATAACTTTGATCGTGGCTGCGATCGCGATCCTGGTCGGAGTACTGCAGAAGATCGTGAATATGTTCACACTGCAGCAGCAGGCCAAACTGGTGGCGGCTGAACTGGAAGCACTGAGAGATGAGAATGCTTCCCTGATCTCGACCAAGGAAAAACTGGAAGATCCTGATTATGTACAGACCTATGCCCGGGGAGAATACATGTTCTCAAAGGGCGATGAGAAGGTCTTCTATCTGCCGGGTGATCAGTAAACAGCGGAATCTCCGCTTTTTTAATAAGAGGAAAATAAGATATGGAAAAACAGATCGAAAGACAGGAGATCTATAACGGTAAAGTCATCCATGTGGTTAAGGATGAAGTGGAACTGGATGATGGAACCAGGACATTAAGAGAAGTCGTAATACATAACGGCGGCGTATGTATCGCTTTAAGGAACGGTGAATACTACTATATGGTCACTCAATACCGCTACGCTCTGGGAAAGGATATGCTGGAATTCCCGGCCGGCAAGATCGAGAAGGGTGAAGATCCCGATGAGGCGATCTTGCGTGAAGTCGTGGAAGAGACCGGTTATGAAGCAGCAAATATCCGCAAGCTCGGAAGCATCATTCCGACCTGCGGTTACTGTACCGAGAGGATCCATCTTTATTTTGCAGAAACAGGCCGGAAGCTTGGACAGCATTTCGATCCGGATGAAAGACTGGATCTGAAGAAATACACGTTTCAAGAGATCAAGGAAATGATCAGAAGCGGCGAGATTGATGACTCCAAGACGATCGCCCTGATGTACAGGCTGGAGATGGAAGGTATCGATGGGTAATTACGCAGAGCTTCTTAAAGGTGCAGGCGGGAAGAAAGAGAAGACCGAAGAGTATTTCAATTCCTACTTCACAAAGGCTGCTTTCAAGGATTACAAGATCGAAGACGGAGCAGACAAAGACGAGATCAAAGCCCTGAAGATCCTGTTTGGATCAAAGAAGGATCTCAGGACCAGAGTCGAGAACGCTCTTTCGTACGATCCTTTCTGTGCCGAAGCCTTTCTGGTGTTTTATATGCTGAGTGAGGATGTGCTGGTGTACAATCGCTTCCGCATCTATCAGGCTGAAGCTGATCACTATGCCGATCTCACTTACTATCAGAAACTGTCCTATACCAGGATCATGGATCTCTATATCGAATTTCTGATCGATATCAGCAATTTCACCCAGGCTATCAGGATACAGCGGCTGATGATCAGACTCAACGGCAATTCCGAGAAAAGCACCAACCGTCTCTCATTCATGTATGCTACAGTCGAAGACAGCGAGGATTTCTACCGTTTCTATCTGGACAGCCGTTTCGACGCCTATGACTATATCCTGCTGCTCGTGACGCTATTGAAAAACGAAGAACGGATGAGAGCGCAGGAAGTACTGGCAGACATGTTCAGGAACGTCGAATATGCGCCTTATCTTGATCATCTTTGGGATCTCGATCTCAAGGATGAAAGACAGCGAAACTTCTATCAGATCGTTGAAGACAGTTATCCTTTCATCGGATCAGTTCCTGATTTCTTCGTTTTCGTGAGCGAAGCCTCAGAAAGGTCATACGAAGGATTATAGTGTTATAATATTCCTATGTACAATATCGATATTGAAAGAATAAAAGATATCAAGGATGAGCTCGATTCTCTCAGAGAGAATGATGTGCTTTTTGTGGACGAAAACGGCAAGTCACGTTATGTGGTGATGCCGATCGAGCTTTATGATGCGATCGAAGACGTGGCCATGATGGCTGCTTCAACGGTGGCGATGCCGCAGGTCAGGATCGCCAATCCTGAAGATATCGAACTCAGTTACGATGAGTACGAACGGATCAAGAAACAGATCATGGATGCGGTCGAGAAGACCCTCATGCCTAAACCGGAGAAGCTGAACTGATGAAGGGGCTGTTCATCACTTTTGAAGGACCGGACGGTTCCGGCAAGACATCGGTAGCGACGGCAGTCTGTGAGGATCTGGAAAAGAAGGGTTATCAGACCGTCCATACCAGAGAACCGGGCGGTATCGAGATCTCGGAAGAGATCCGCAATATCATCCTTGATCCCAAAAACGTCATGATGGATGCCAAGACCGAAGCGCTGCTTTATGCCGCTTCACGCCGTCAGCATCTTGTGGAAAAGGTCTTTCCGGCTGTTGAAGCAGGCAAGATCGTCATCTGCGAACGTTTCCTGGATTCCTCCCTGGCTTATCAGGGCTATGGAAGACAGCTGGGCTTTGATGAAGTACTTTCCATCAATCTTTTTGCGATCGACAATACCTATCCGGATATGACGATCTATCTTGATGTCGATGAGGAAGTCGGACTCAGCAGGCTTTCAGACCGTGAGTTCAAAGACAGGCTGGATCAGGAATCGATCGATTTCCATCACCGTGTCTCTGAAGGCTACCGGGAAGTCCTGAAGCGTTTCAGTGACCGGATCCGCATCGTTGATGCATCAAAACCTAAGGAAGAGGTCATTGCCGCTTCCGAGGAATTAATCCTTAATCTCATAAATGATCAGACAGCAACTGCAGGACGCTGAACCGATAGCGTATCAGTGTCTTAAAAATGCCTTGGAAAACAACAAAGTAGCGCACAGCTACTTATTTTCTGGTGAATACAATCCGCTCAAGATCGAGACAGCCTATCTGCTGGCTCAGTCGATCATTGAAGGAAAGAATGATTTTGCGTGTGAGGAATGTGACATCTGCAAGAGGATCAGGAAGAACGAATACTTCGATGTCATCTATGTGGACGGGTATGCTTCCAGCATCAAAAGAGATGATATCGAAAACATCCTGGATGAATTCTCCCGCACATCGCTGGAATCATCGGGGCGCAAGGTCTACATCCTCGCCAATATCAACAATGCTTCAGCCAAGGTCTTGAACATGATCCTGAAGTTCATGGAGGAGCCGTCAAACGAAAACACCTACGGCATCTTCATTTCAGACCGCAAGGAAGATCTTCTGGAGACGATCGTCTCCCGCTGCCAGGACGTTCCGTTCCTGACCAGAGATTTCTCCTTCCTGATCAGAAGATATGAAGAGAAGGGCTTCGATCATACGGATGCCTATCTGCTTTCGCATATCCTGCACCGTTTCGATGATGACTTCGATCTCAACGATCAGTTCTATCTGACAGCCAGAGACTATGTATACAAGACGATCGAAGATCTCGATGATCCCGAACATCTGCCGGTACTTTTCTACAAGGAATTCTATCCTGCTTTCAAAGACCGCGATGATTTCCGCAGATGTGTCGACTTCTACATGCCGATCATGATCAGGATGATCGAAGATGCCCTGCAGGAAGATGAATTCGAGGACGAGGAATACATGGCACATCTGGAGATGATCAGAAGACATGATCCGGGAAAACTGCTTGAGATCTTTGAGGATGCCAACGACAAGATCCTGGTGAACGCAGAAAGAAAGCTGCTGTTTGACGCGATAAGTTATGAGATAATATCATATAGCTGAAGGTGAATTATGGAAGAAAATATCAGATATATATCTGTCCGTTTTGAGACAACAAATAAAACCTATACATTCTCGACGAGCGATCCGAGTATCAAAAGCGGTGACCATGTCGTTGTGGAGACACAGCGCGGCATCGAATATGCGGATGTGGTAGCCGATCCTTTTGATAAACCTAATGTCGCCATGGAGATCAAACCGATCATCCGCAAGGCGACGAACGAAGACCGCCGTCAGTTCGAAAGAAACTGCGATGATGCGATCGAAGCAAAACGTATCTGTCAGGAGGAATCAGACAATCTCGATCTGCAGATGAACGTCATCTCAGCGGAATATACGCTCGATCGAGCCAAGATCACTTTTACGTATCTGGCTGATGACCGCGTCGATTTCCGTGAACTGCTGAAAGTCCTGGCTTCGATCTTCCACTGCCGCATCGATCTGCGTCAGGTCGGTACCAGAGACAAGGCCAAGATGGTATCCGGTATCGGTGTCTGCGGCCGGGAACTGTGCTGCGCCCGTTTCATCGGCGATTTTGACCGCATCTCCATCAACATGGCCAAGAATCAGCTGCTGGCTCTCAATGTCCAGAAACTTTCCGGACAGTGCGGCAACCTGATGTGCTGTCTGCGCTTTGAAGATGATGCCTACCGTGATCTGCGCAAGGATCTGCCTAAGCTCAATGCTCAGGTGGAATATGAAGGCGAGAAATACCGCATCACTTCGATGAACGTCATCGCCAAGAACTGCAAGCTGGAGAATCATGAACACGCAGTCTTCATCAGCCTTGAAGATCTGATCAGAAAAGGCAAATACAACAAGCCGGCAAAGAAGAATGAAAGAGAGGAAGAAAGTGTCGCTAAATAAAAAGGCTACACTTTTTCTTGTTGCGACCCCGATCGGCAATCTCAATGAGATCTCGAGCAGAGCTCTTGAGATTCTGAACTCCGTATCGGTCATCGCCTGTGAAGATACAAGAAATACCCTGAAGCTGCTCACGCATTTCGATATCCATACCCGCATGATCACATATCATAATTTTAATGAATCCGAATCGACGAAAGGCATCGTGATGCTGCTGGAGAACGGTGAGGATGTGGCACTGGTATCAGATGCGGGATATCCGCTGATCTCTGATCCGGGCTATGAACTGGTCAATGAAGTGATCAGCAGAGGTTTTGATATCGTGACGATCTCCGGTCCCAATGCCGCTCTCAATGCGCTGGTCGCCTCAGGTCTTAAGACCACTCATTATCTCTTCTACGGTTTCCTCAATTCAAAGTCTTCTCAGGCACGTAAGGAACTGGAGGAGCTTAAGGAGTTCCCGTATACGCTGATCTTCTATGAAGCACCGCACAGGATCGAGAAGACTTTGAAACTGATGTATGAAGTCCTTGGTGATCGAAGAGCCTGTCTGGCCAGAGAACTGACCAAACTGCATGAAGAGTATCATCGCGGAACACTTTCGGAATTATGTCAGCTGCATGATCTTAAAGGAGAGATGGTAGTGCTGGTCGAAGGATACGAGAAGAAGGAAGAAACGATCGATATGGATCGGCTGATAAATGAAGTGGATGAACTTGTCAGAGACGGCATGAAAGCAAGAGAAGCTGTAAGCACTGTCTGCAAGGACCATGATATCTCAAAGAACGTTTTGTATAACGAATATCTGAAGAGGAAGAAATGACAAAGAAGAGTAAGCAGACTGTCAGGATCGAGCAGATGGAGAAGCTTTTTGATGAAGCTGAAAGCTCTGTCAGCGAGATGAAGAAATGTCTGGACAGATACATAAGGACACAGAAAAAGATCGCGGAACTGGAAGACTACTATTCATCCGGGAAGTGGCGCAGGGATTATGAGGATGATGAGAAGGGGAAACTTCCGCAAGATCTCAAAAGAGGTGTCCTGTCACAGGACGGGCTCTATGATCTGCTCAATGAGAACGATGAGCTGATCGCAAAGATGGAAAGGTTTTTAAAGAAACACCATGACTGATAAGGATTACAGATTCTATGGATGGGAATACGCCGATCAGAAAGCAGATGATAAAGATCTTTTTGACGGCGATCTCAGGAAGATGTATGACATCCTGAGTGAATGCTGGAAAGCCGACACCTGTGCACCGCGGATGAGAGCTGACTGGACTGAAGATAACAGGACACTGGGCCAGTGTTCGATCACGGCTTTTCTGATCCAGGATATCTTCGGCGGAGAAGTATACGGTGTACCGCTGGGTGACGGCAACTTCCACTGTTTCAACGTGATCAAAGATAAGATCTATGATCTGACCAGTGAACAGTTCGATCATCCGCTGGACTATACGCTTGAGTATCCGCAATTAAGGGAAACTCATTTCGCCAAGAAAGAGAAGGAAGAACGCTATATATTGCTGAAGCAAAGATTCAAGGAAAAACAAAAGAGCTGAATGATCAGCTCTTGTTTTTTAATGGTGCACCAGGTGAGACTTGAACTCGCATGGGATTGCCCACACGCCCCTCAAACGTGCGCGTCTACCTATTCCGCCACTGGTGCGTAACTATATTATAGATTATTTTGTGGTGAATTAAAAATATTTTATTAAAATTATGATGAAAAGAGGAGATTTTTGTCTATGAGTTCATTTAAAGATCTGCGGATAGTCGATAATTACTATCAGACTTCAGTCTTTTCCCATGCCGACAGTATGCATCAGCACTGTCAATCCTGACGGTTCGCTGAACATCGGTTCCTATTCGCTCTGTTTCCCTTACTATATCGCCAGCAAAGACCGCTATGCGATGATCCTGGAATGCCGCAATACCTCCAATACCTGCGCCTAAGGAGATCGATCTGTCAGCGATCCGCTTTGCAGCTGATCGGGTGGATGATCAGGTTAAGTTCACCGATGAGGCTTTGCAGAATTTCATCAAGGTCCCGCGTCTTTTTCTGAAGACAGTGCTCAACGGCTGTGTGGCCTGGGCCAAAGAGAACAATGCGACACTGATCACTGATGAACATGTGAAGATCATCAACGACAAAAGAAAACAGGTGAAAACAGATAACAGACATAAGAAAAGCTTCCGGACGGAAGCTTTCAATTAT
The DNA here is from genome assembly GCA_017432005.1 of Erysipelotrichaceae bacterium. GTDB lineage: Bacteria > Bacillota_I > Bacilli_A > Erysipelotrichales > Erysipelotrichaceae > Colivicinus. The sequence continues at coordinate 84,151 of JAFRKA010000013.1, read as the reverse complement.
TTAATGGTTATCCTGCCTTCGATTTTGGCATCGACCTGGTTCATGGAACTGAGCAGCTCTTCAAAGATGGAGAAGTCATCAGTTATGACCATGCGGGCTTTCTTATTGGCGAGGACTTCTTCCAATGGAACATCGAAGAACTCATCGAAATTCTTGAAGTGGTAATCCTGAACGGCGACCTTGATGATCTGATCATCTTTTATCTCTTCGCCGTTGAGGGAGAATTCCTCAAATTCGTGTTTCGCTTTATCATAGACCATCTTTACACCTTTTGATACCTGATAGAACTCACTGTGGGCATCAGGTGCCAGAGCTTCATCTCTGAGCATGAACTTCATCATGTGACGGAACTGTTTTCCTGTCACTTCCAGCATGTAGACCGGAGCATTGAACGGGAGGCATTCCTTAAGTGCCTGATACTGGACGATCGGTCCGAGTTCCTTGAGCCTGATCGATCCCGAAGCATACAGCATGACATCGAAACTGGAATCGACCTGCAGCAGATCGGCAAAGAGGTTGCCCAGTTCGGTCTCCTGATAGCGGCTCGGGTGAGTGAGCTTGCGTTTGAAATTGGTGACGATACGTCCGTATTTTTTGTCGGTCTCTTCCTTGTAGGAATCGAGGACTTCCTGGAGTATTTCATCCGGTTCGCACAGATCGGAATTGATCGGCAGACATTTCCACTGATAACCCAGCATTTCGTGTTCGTCCGCATCGATCATGATGTCGAAACGGCCGATCTGGTCCGTACCGATACCGACCTGAACGATAGGGATACCGTTGACGATACACGGTTCATCGAGCAGGGTATGCGAGTGTCCGCCGATGATCAGATCGACGCCCCATTCCGGATCCAGCAGTGCTGCAAGTTCCTTGTCTTTTTCAAAGCCGATGTGCGTGAGCAGGACCGTCAGATCGATCCTGGTGGTCTTGTAGTTATCGATGATGACACCGGTCTGTCTGGCTGCATCCCAGACATCGACGAAGGAACCGATGATCTCTTCGGATTTGGTCGAAGCCAGAACTTCTTCGGTGATGATGCCGATGAACATGATATTCAGTCCGTTGACGTTGAGTATCTTGTACGGATTGAACAGACGGGTATGATTAGTCTTGACGTACATGTTCGCATTGACGATCGGGAACTTCGCGCATCTTTCCAGGAAAAGCAGGTGTGCCAGACCGTAGTCGACTTCATGGTTTCCCAGGGTGACGATGTCCGGAGCCAGGAAATTCATCAGTTCGATCGTAGAGAAGCCTTTGTATTCGCTGTCGATGACCGAGCCACGGAACATATCTCCGGCGATCGCATATATGGTGTTTTCTTCCTCTTCCCTGACTTTCTTGATATACCCTGAAAGTAGAGCGACACCGCCTTCATCGGTACCGTTCTTGTTTTCAGCGAGAAAGTCTCCGTGCATGTCGTTGGAATGAAGAAGAACGAGTTTTCTCTTATCCATCAGTTACCTCCTTCAGGCATAAAAAAATGCCGGCCTGATATCTTTAATTATAAGGTAAGGCCGGCATCTTTGAAACATCAGCGGTATTTGAGTCTTATCTCAGTCGTGATCTCGTTCCAGACCGACAGTGACCAGCGGCGGCTGGCTTCGACCAGATTGAGGAAATCATATTCCGGATCTTCGGTTTTGCGACCCAGACATTCTTCAACAAACTCTCTTGCCATACGCGCCAGAGCATTCACTTTGACACCGGAATCACTTTCCAGTTTCTCCGTATACTGGTACAGTTCGATCGCAGCCTTGTAGATGTCTTTGGCTGTTTCGAGATTGGCAACATTGACGCCGTTGAGCAGTCTGTCGTAATTGTCAGCGATCAGATCCTTCATCTGTTCCAGTTCGTATTCACTGACATCTCTGGCATTGACGAGGTTGTCGATCGTCTCTTCTTCCAGAGCTGCGAATTCTTCGCTTACTTCGCTCCAGCTGATCTTCTTTCTCTTCTCGACTTTCGACCACTCTTCATCGCCCCAGGCTCTGATCGTTTCGATCTGGGAGAGGACCTCCTGCCTGTAATCTTCAAAGTTATCAGCCTTGTCGAAAGCTGCTTTGACCAGCACCTGGATGGACAGTGACAGTTCTCTTAAGATCGCTGCACTTTCATTCTCAAAGGCTGAAGTGAGAGCAGTGATGATCGAAGCATCTTCAAACAGCTTCCTGGCCGTACCGTCTTCATCTTTCTTGATGCCGGCAGTCAGTGCTCCTGCATCCTCTTCGATAGCGTCGAGCAGACCAAGATAGTCATTCTTCAGGAATTCTTCTCTGCTTCCGTAGGCAGACATGGCCTGGGCGTTTATTTCGGCGTATTCGTCAGTGATGTCATCCCATGACAGTGTTTTGGCTCCGCAGCCCCACAGCATGAGGACCGTCAGGACAATGATCATTTTTTTCAATGGCAGTTCCTCCATATTAATATATCAGTCAGCCTAATTTTAAAAATTTTTACGCTGTTTTTCAAGACAAACAAAAAGTCCTGTTTATCACAGGACCTGTTTTTAAGAATGGTGCACCGAACAGGACTTGAACCTGCACAGGTTTAACCCCATATGAACCTGAATCATACGCGTCTGCCAATTCCGCCATCGGTGCGTAATTATATTCTACTACAAATATTCTTGAAACTCCACAACATAATGATAAAATAATTAGGTATGGAATTCAGGAAGATCGTAAACGTCGCCGTGATCGCGCATGTCGATGCAGGAAAGTCAACGCTGGTTGACGCTTTTCTGGCGCAGTCACATGTTTTTTCCGATCACGAAGAGATCGTCTCTCAGGTCATGGATTCCAATGACCTGGAAAGAGAAAGAGGCATCACGATCTACTCGAAAAACTGTTCCATCAACTACAAAGACTACAAGATCAATATCGTCGATACGCCGGGACATGCGGATTTCTCCAGTGAAGTCGAACGTATAATCAAGACGGTCGATACAGTCATCCTGCTGGTAGACTCCTCGGAAGGACCGATGCCGCAGACCCGTTTCGTGCTCAAGAAATCCCTGGAGGCCGGACTAAGACCGATCTTACTGATAAACAAGATCGACAAGAAGGACGCCAGGATCAACGAAGTCATCGATGAAGTCTATGATCTGTTCCTGGATCTCAGTGCCAATGATGATCAGCTGGATTTCCCGATCCTTTACGGTATTGCCCGTAACGGCATCGTCAGATATGAACCGGATGATACCAATGAAGATATCAATCCGCTGTTTGAAACGATCATCAAACATGTCGAACCATATCCTGATCTCACGGCTGAACCTCTGCAGATGCAGGTAAGTGCTTTGCAGTACGATGACTACATCGGCAGGATCGGTGTTGGCCGTGTCTACGCCGGAGTCATCAGACAGAATGAGATGATCTCCGTCTGCAACAACAACGGCAAGAAAGAGAACCGCAAGATCGCCAATCTCTATAACTATCAGGGCCTCAAGCGCACAGCTGTCTCAGAGGCACAGTGCGGTGATATCGTCATGATCAGCGGTATCGAGAATATCGAGATCGGTGATACGATCGGTCCGGAGAACGTCTATGACGCACTTCCGCAGATTGCGATCGAGGAACCGACCCTGAGCATGAACTTCATGGTCAATACATCGCCGTTCCAGGGACGTTCAGGCAAGTATGTTACCAGCCGCAATATCAAGGAGCGTCTGGAAAAGGAACTGGAAGTCAATGTCGGATTAAGAGTCGAACCGACCGAGACCACAGATACATTCAAAGTCTCAGGACGCGGTGAACTGCATCTTTCGATCCTGCTGGAGAATATGCGCCGTGAGGGTTATGAGATCGCGGTCAGCCGTCCGGAAGTCATCTATAAAAAGATCGACGGACGTCTCAATGAACCGGTCGAGGAAGTAATCTGTTCCGTACCTAATGAGTATTCGGGTACCGTCATAAACAAGCTCAATCTGCGTAAGGGTCAGATGATCGATATCCAGGACGAAGGTTCCTATACCAAGATCATCTATCATGTACCGACCAGGGGATTGCTCGGATACAGGTCCGAATTCATCAACGATACCAAGGGCGAAGGTGTCATGGTCAGAAAGTTCATTGCCTATGAACCGTTCGTCGGCGAGATACCGCAGCGCAGCAACGGAGCGCTCATCTCCATGGCTTCAGGCAAGGCTATGACCTATGCCTTATGGAACCTGCAGGAGAGAGGACAGCTCTTCGTCACACCGCAGACGGAAGTCTATGAAGGCATGATCGTCGGTGTCTCTTCCAAGAATCAGGACATCGAAGTCAATCCGACCGTCAACAAGAAGATGACGGCTGTCAGATCGACAGGCAACGATGAAGCGATGAAACTCGTACCGGCCAGGATCTTCTCACTTGAAGAAGCTCTGGAGTTCATCAATGACGATGAACTGGTGGAGATCACTCCGGATGCGATCCGTCTCAGGAAACGTTACCTGACCAATCTCGACCGCCGCAGACATATGCGTGAAGTAACGAAAAACGCCAATAACCAGTAAGTGAAGATCAGTCTGAAAAAGGCTGATCTTTTTTCTGTGATCATCTGAAGGTGTATTTAAGGCTTATTTACAGTAAAATTAATTTGTGGAACTGCTTCTGACCTTAAGAAAGAAAGATTATCTGGAAAAAGTCATCGGGATGTGTGACGGTGTGATCATCGGCAGCCGTTTTGTGAGCGGTTATCATCTGACATTGGATGATCTGGAAACGATCAATATCCGCTGCAAAGCCGAGGGATGCAAAGTATATATCGTCATGGACAATTTCATTTCGGAAGATGAAAGGATGTCTATGTATGAGTATCTGGAGTTCATCAATGAACTGGAACCGGACGGCATCTATTTCCATGATCTGGGCGTCTTTGAAGCAGCCGGATCATGCGGACTGCGTTCAAAGCTCATCTATGACGGCAAGACGGTCCTGACCAATTCACTGGACAGTTCTTTTTTCCTGGATCAGGGGATCGACAGTGTCGTGATCGCCAGGGAACTGACCCTGGATGAGATAAAACAGATCGTAAGACGCAATGACGGTAAAGTTGATATGCAGATATTCGGACATATGCGGATGTCCTATTCCCGCCGGCGTTTTCTGACCAACTACTTCAAGGAGATAGGAAAGGAATACGACTATCTGGGCAGGGAAACGCTCACCCTGATCGAGGAGAAGAGAGAATACCGCATGCCGATAGTGGAAGATGAAGCCGGAACGATGATATATTCCGATTATATCCTGGAGATGTTCTCCGAACTGCCGGAACTGAGACCTTATCTAAAAAGAGGTATCATCGATACACTGTTCATCGAAGATGTGAATAAGATCGTCTCGATCTGCCGGGAATACAGAAGAGTGACCAAAGAAAACAGTGAATTCCTGAAGAAGAGTTTCATCCGCAATTATCCGGATTCCTATTCTTCAGGTTATCTCTATCAGAGGACCAATATAAGCAAAGATGAATAAAATCGAACTGCTGGCACCTGCCAAGGATCTGCAGAAGGCCAAGATCGCGATCATGTACGGAGCTGACGCTGTTTATGTGGGCGGCAAGTTTTACTCACTTCGTTCCAGAGCATCAAACTTTGAACTGCGCGATCTTGAAGAGATATCCGTCTTTGCGAAAAGATTCAATGCGAGAGCCTACGTGACCGTAAACATCGTCTTTCATGACGATGACTATGAGGGGATCGTCGACTATCTGAAATATCTTGAAAGGATCGGTATCGACGGAGTGATCATCTCGTCACTGGGTCTGATCCCGATCATTAAAAGAGAAGCACCGCGTCTGGAGTGTCACATCTCGACACAGCTGTCCTCCCTTAATTCATCGGCTGTCAAAGCCTTGAAGCGCTTCGGAGCCGATCGCGTCGTTCTGGGAAGAGAAGCCAGTATGGATCAGATCGAACAGATCGCCGGAAACAGCGATATCCCGCTGGAGGTCTTCATCCACGGCGGCATGTGTTCCAATTACTCGGGACGCTGCGTCCTTTCCAACCGCATGACGCTCAGGGATGCCAACAGGGGCGGCTGTGCCCATTCGTGCCGCTGGAAGTATCATCTTATGGATGGTGATACTGCCATCTCCAATCCCAACTGCCTGCTTTCAATGTCTTCCAAAGACCTCAGGGCTTCCGCCTATGTCGAGAGGATGATCCGCTGCGATATCGCTTCTTTGAAGATCGAAGGCCGGATGAAATCCGAATACTATATCGGTCAGGTCGTGAAGACTTACCGCAACATGATCGATGAGATCTATGAAAAAGGCACCCTGACAGCTGAACGGCTGGAATACTATGACAATGAGCTTTCCAAAGCGGAGAACCGTCCAAGCGATGACGGCTTCCTTTCAGGTGACTGCGACAACAGCAAGCATCTCTACGGCGTAAACGGTGCCGGTGTCACTCATGACTATGTCGGTTTCGTCCATGATTTCGATCCTTACCGCAATATCGCACTCGTCGAAGTCAAGAACATCTTCGCTCATCTGGATGAACTGGAAGCCTTCGGTCCCAAGACCGACAATCTGAAATTCAGAGTCGAAAACATGTTCGACGAGAACTGGAATGAAGTGGAACTCGCCAACAGGCCGACACAGATGTTATATATAAGGATGCCCTTCAGGGTATATAAAGGCGACATGTTGAGAAAGGCTGAACGATGATCATTGAAGGTGCCATCAGCGTCAAAGCGGCTCTGTTGAATGGGAAGAGGGATGTTTCACTCGTCTATATCAGCAGTGCGAAAAAGACGAAGGATCTCAATTTCATCCGCAAGATCGCCAAGCTAAACGGCGTCCCGCTTCAGGAAATGGATCCGGAAGAGCTGGGCAGTATCTTAAAAGGCAAGAGCCATGGCGGCGTCGGAGCACAGGTGAGTCTGCGCCGCAATGATGAATTCACGGATGGTGATATCTTTTATCTTGACGGGATCGAGGATCCTTTCAATCTCGGCTATGCCATGCGAACTCTCTATGCTTTCGGGTTCAAGAACCTGCTTTTGAGCAGCAGAGACTATTCACCGATGGAGATGCAGCTGCTGAAGTCTTCGGCCGGTGCCTACGATATGCTGAATGTCAGAGTCGCCGATGATGCCTTCAGGCAGATCAGCGCATATAAGGAAGAAGGATATCATCTATACGGACTTTTCCGCGGTGAAGGATCAAAGGATATCTTTGATGTGAAGTTTGAAAACAAGGCGCTGTTCATGCTGGGAGGAGAAAAGAGAGGGATTTCCTCCGATCTTCTATCCTTGTGTGATGAACATCTCTATATCGCCTATGGATCTGATTTCCGCAACGCCCTGAATGCCTGTGCCGCTCTCGATGTGGTGGCGACGCTCTTGTTTGCGCAAAGGAAGAAACAATGATCACTTCTCTGGAAAACAAGACCGTCAAACAGCTGACCAGGCTCCATCAGAAGAAATACCGGACTGAACGTTTTCTTATCTTGGATGAAGAACTGATCAAAGAAGCCGCCAAGAGCGGCTGTCTGCAACAGCTTGTCTATACAGGAGAAAAGCCTTTTTCTTTTTCAGATGAACTGGAAGTATCTGAAGAGGTACTAACCAAGATCGCCGGAAGGCAAGGGCTGAAATACATCGGCGTTTCCCGGATGATCGAAGAAAGTCCGATCAATGGGAACAGGATCGTGATCCTTGACCGTCTGCAGGATCCCCTGAACATCGGCCGGATCATGGAAGCCTGCCGCCTCTTTGGCTTTGAGACGATGATCCTGTCAGAGAACTGTGCCGATATCTACAACGAGAAATGTCTGGATAACTGCAAGGGCGGTATCTATACGCTGAAGATCAGACATGGTGATATTTTAAAAGAAATAAAAAAACTGCAGGATGACGGTTACCTGGTCTGTGCGACCGGTTTGCGAAAAAATACGAAAGAACTTCATGAAGTCAAAGCTGTCGAGAAGATGGCCTTCATCTTGGGCAATGAAGGAAGCGGCGTGCGAAGTGAAGTGATGGATGCGGCTGACGAGATAATAAAAATCGATATGTGCAATATCGATTCCCTCAATGTCGGCATGGCCGCGGCAATAATAATGTATCAGTTCAGAATCTGACTTTGAATTCCCTCTCTGTTTCGATGAGAGGGATCTCTTTTATATGGTAATCATCGATCCTGATGTAACGGTCGTTTCTCATGATGTCCTGCAGGAACTGATCGGTATCTTCACCCTGGATCTCGCATTCGACGCTTCCGTCATCGCGGTTGCGTACGAAACCGGTCAGGCTGTTGCGGCGGGCACTCATCATGGCCGTACCTCGAAAACCGACGCCCTGAACTCTTCCTTTAAAGATGATGTAGTATCTTCTCATGTCTCTATTTAAACATAAAAAGGGGCTTCGCTTGAAGCCCCTTAGTTCTTATTGTATCGGTTCAAAATCAGCTGCGCCGTGCTTGCATAACGGACAGATGAAGTCATCCGGGAGTTCATCACCTTCATAGATGTATCCGCAGACCTTGCAGACGAAGCCTTTCTTGCCCTGAGTCTCCGGTTTAGGTTTGACGTTCTTCTGGTAGTAGGTGTAGGTCATCGTCTCGACATTGTTGATGACGCGGGCCTCAGTTACCGAACAGATGAACATGCCGTGTGTGCCCAGATCCTTGTAGTCTTCGACTTTCAGCGAGAAGAAGGCATTGATGTAGTGCGGCAGGAAGATCAGACCGTTGTCGGATCTGAGGATCTCTTTTTCATCCTTGAACTTGTCGACGTTCCTTCCGGACTGGAAGCCGAACTGCTGGAAGATCCTGAACGGAGCTTCGATGTTCAGACAGTTGACGTTCATGATGCCGGTCTGCTTGATGACGTGATGTGAATAGTTGTCTTTATTGATCGACACCATGACTCTAAACGGATTGTCGGTAAGCTGAACGACCGTATTGACGATCAGACCGTTGTCTTTCTTGCCGTCATTGCTGGTGACGACATAGAGACCGTAGCCGATCGAGAACAGAGCCTTCATATCGTTCTTGTTGGCCTGTTTCTCGTCACGGGCGACATAGTCGATGCACATAGCCATGGCGAGTTTTTCGATCTCTTCTTTATTGGCATCATTCATAGCAGACTTGATATGAACGACCGGATCGACGAAGGTCAGGTTCTTCTGTTTTCCCAGCATCTCTTTCATCGTCTTGGCAGCCAGCGGCGCCCATGAACCGTTCTCGATGAAACCGATCTTGCGGTTCTGGAAGTTTCTTTCCGTCAGATGGTTGATGAATTCCTTCATGAACGGATAGATGTCGGCATTGTAGGTCGTCGTAGCCAGGACCAGCTTGTTATAGGCAAAGGCATCGGCGACGGCTTCAGACATATCGCATCTGGCCAGATCGTAGACTTTGACTTCCGGTGCATTGCAGGCTTTGAGCTGATCGACCAGTTTCTCGACAGCTGCCTTGGTGTGACCGTAGACGGAAGTGTAACAGACGACGACTCCGTCTTTTTCCACATCGTAGCTTGACCAGGTGTTGTACAGATTGAGATAGTACGGAAGATCCTTGTAGAGGAACGGTCCGTGCAGCGGCAGGATCATGGCGATGTCGAGTCCTGATGCTTTCTTCAGTACAGCCTGGACTTGCGCACCATACTTGCCGACGATGCCGATGTAGTAGCGTCTGGCTTCATCGACCCAGTCTTCTTCGACATCCAGGGCACCGAACTTGCCGAAACCGTCGGCTGAGAACAGGGCTCTTTCATAAGTGTCGTAGGTCATCATGACTTCCGGCCAGTGGACCATCGGTGCCGCAACGAAGCTCAGCGTATGCTTGCCCAGCTCCAGCGTATCGCCTTCTTTGATCACGATATGGCGGTCATCATAATCGGTACCGAAGTAGTTGACCATCATCGCAAAGGCTTTGTCGGATGAAACGATCAGCGCTTTGTCATAGATCTTCATGAAGTTGGCGATGTTGGCGGAATGGTCAGGTTCCATGTGCTGAACGACCAGATAGTCCGGCTGTCTGCCGTTCAGGACGTTCTGGATGTTGTCCAGCCATTCATGAGTGAAGTGCTGATCGACCGTGTCCATGACGGCGATCTTTTCATCCATGATCACATATGAATTGTAGGACATGCCTGAAGGTACTTTATACTGGCCTTCAAACAGGTCGACCTGATGATCATTCACACCTACATATTTGATATCATTGGTTATTTCCATATTAAAAGTTCTCCTTGACCTCATTATAAAGGAAGAAAGAAAAAATTCTGTGAAAATGACTTAAAGGAAATATTCGATGATCAGGACACAGAGGCAGCAGATCACGGTGACTTTGAAAAGACCCATTCCCCTGTAGGCGGCGATGATGCCAAAGATCAGAGCTGCTGCTCCGGCAAGGGGATTCTCGGTGGCGTTGATGATGGCCGGGAAGGTCATGACCGACAGGGTCACATAGGGTACGTAGTAGAGGAAATCCCTGATGAAACGGTTGGTGATCGGTCTTCTGATGATCGTCAAAGGAAGGACTCTGACCAGAAAGACCGTTATTGTCATGACGGCGATGTAGATATAGATGTTATTGCGCATGATTGTCTCCTTTCACCGGAAATAATATGGCTCCAAGTGAGGAGAGAGCGATCGTCAGGATGATGGTCGCCGTACTCTCGGAAACGGAAGTGAAAGTATTCAGCAGATAACTGGAGATGAAACTGATGACGATCAGGATCGCGATTGGTCTGCTGGTACGGGCAGGCGGGATGATGATGGCCAGAAACATACCGAAAAGCGCTACCGACAAAGCTGAGACGATCCTTCCGGGCAGGATGTTGCCCATGACGATACCTAAAGCCGTACCGCTGGCCCAGCACGGTGCCGCAAAGCTGATGGCTCCATATGAATAATAAGGATCACAATACGGATCCTGGGAAACGGCCAGGGCAAAATATTCGTCAGTCAGGAAGAATCCCAGTATGAGTCTGTGGATCAGAGCTGTTCCCGGTCTGATCTTCTGTGACAGGGCAAAGGACATCAGGACATAACGGATATTGCTGACGATCATGATCATGACCATCTGCAGATAGGGAACACTTTCCTTAATGGCGATGAAGGCGGCATTCTCACCGGCTGAGGCATTGACTAACAGCGAGGCCAGGAAGCCCTGGAAGGGCGTCAGTCCGGCTCCGGCTGCGATTATGCCCAAGGAAAAGGCTACCGCAAAGTAGCCAAATCCGATTGGTAATCCGTCTTTTAAGCCTTTTCTGAAAGAGTTCATATCTAAAAAAGAACCGGTTTAAGGTTCTTAGAGTTTTTCAAATCTGTCAACGTTGAGGACGAAAACAGTAGCACCACCGACCTCGACTTCGATCGGATAAGATACCAGGTTGGACATATCCGTGGAGATCGTAGTAGGAACTGCTTCTTTTCTTCTCTGTGATTCGTTACCGATGATCTCGATCGCGCTGTCGACTTCCTTGTCTTCACAGCCGATCAGCAGTGTCGTATTTCCTGAAGAAAGGAAACCGCCGGTCGTAGCGAGACGGGTAACGTGGAATGAAGCCTTATTCAGTGCTGAAATGCAGGCTTTTGTATCATCAGTGGAAATAATAGCCAGTATGAGTTTCATAATCCTGCCTCCTGTAAATATAATTCTATCATCATTTTAGCACTGGAAAAGAAAATAATATACGTCAGATAGAGAATGAGGGTTTGGAGGCATCAGTCAATAGTGATACAATTAATAGGTATGATAGAGTTCAGAAATGTTTCCAAAAAGTACCGGAACGGTACACATGCGCTCGAGAACGTCAACCTGAAGGTCAATGACGGGGAATTCGTATATATCATGGGACCGACCGGTTCCGGCAAGTCAACGCTGATCAAACTGCTGGACGGGGAAGAGATCCCGACCGGCGGATCGGTCATCGTATCCGGAGTCAATGTCGGAAGACTGAGAAAGTCCAAAGTCTATCTTTACCGCCGCAAGATCGGCGTCGTTTTCCAGGATTTCCGTCTTCTGCCGGAAAAGACCGTTTTTGAAAATATCGCCTATGCCCTGGAAGTTCTGGATTATCCCAATGACAAGATCAGAAAAAGAGTCAGGGAAGTCCTCAAGCTGGTCGATCTTTCAGACAAGGCCAAGGCCAAACCGCGTGAGCTTTCCGGCGGTCAGCAGCAGCGTGTAGCGATCGCCAGAGCTGTAGCCAAGCGTCCGACGATCCTCATCGCCGACGAGCCTACCGGTAACCTCGACCCCAGCATGACTGATGAAATGATCAGACTTCTGGAGAAGATCAATAAGGAAGAGAAGACGACCCTGCTGGTCGTTACCCATAATGATGTGATGGTCGAATACCATCCGAAACGCACGATCAGGATCGAATCAGGTCATGTCGTCGATGACGGTATGCGAAACAGTTCTGAAGCAGGCATCAGTCTCGATCCGAAACCGGCCAGACAGCCTGTGGAGAAAGAAAAGCCGGAAGAGATCAAGCCTGAACAAAACGAAAACGAAACAGTCATCGCCAGGACGGAGACGGAAGAGATCCCTGTTACGATGAAACCGGAAGAAGAAGAACCGGTCGAAGAGAAGCAGGAGAGGACGGTAAAGGATTTCTTTACCGGTACTATCGGTCTGATCAATTCCAATGCACCGCTGGATGTCGATGTGAACGGTCATGATCTGACGGAGTCAGAGACGCAAGAGATGATCCTTGACCAGATAAATGAAACACAAAGAGCGATCGAAGAAATGCTCGGAGGTCACAAAGAATGAAATATATCCGCCGTTTCTTCAGACATATCAGAGAAGGTTTTGTCGGAGTAAAGCGCCATTTCGGTATGGCTTTTTCGGCATCTTCAGCTGTTACGATCACCCTGCTTCTGGTAGGTGTCTTTTCGGTCTTTGCGGTCAATATGGCTTTTCTGACCAAGGAGATCGAACAGTCGATCTCGCTGGTCGCGCTCATCGATTATGATGTCTCTGATCCGGGACGCATCACTGCCATGAAGAATGAGATCACGGCGATCGAAGGTGTGGATCACGTCATCTACAGAACCAAGGATGAGGAATTGGATTTCTATATCAAGGAATACGGCAATGATGAATCCACCCTGGCGGAATTCTCCGAGAACTACCGCGGAGCCGACAATCCGTTCCACGATACTTTCATCGTCTACGTCAAAGACGGTATCGAAATGAGCAAGATCAAGGATTCCATCGCCAGGATGAAAGGCATCGATTCCGTTCAGGACGGCGGAAGCAATACCTATACACTTATAAATATCCTGCATACGATCAGATATGCCGGCGGTGTGCTGATCCTGGCACTGATCGCCCTGGCTGTCTACCTTATATACAATACGATCAAGATCACGATCGCGACCAGAAAGGACGAGATCTGGATCATGAGGAACGTCGGAGCGAAGAACGGCTATATCAGGGCTCCTTTCCTGGTAGAAGGTATCATCATCGGTATCTTCGGTTCACTGCTTCCGATCGGACTGATCGTCTTCGGCTACTACAGGCTCTATGAAGTCACAGGCGGAGTGCTGGCGGGTGTCGTCCAGCTGCTGCCGTTCATGCCTTACATGATGTATACAGCTGCACTGCTGCTGGGCATCGGCGTTTTTGTCGGCTTCATGGGTTCCTATATCTCAGTATGTAAATTCCTGAGGTTGACCAGATAATGATGAGAAAACTCCTGAGCATCCTGCTTATCGTTTTCATGTTCTTAGCTTCAGCGGCTAAGATAAATTTTATTTATGCCGATGAGGATGATGAGGACTACACGGAAGAATCATACGACGAAGATGATGATGACGATGACGACGACAAGAGCGATTATGAGAAGTGTACTCAGGACAGAGACAAGGCAGCCTGTGCTGCCTATACGGCGAATGCCCAGAACTCCTTAAAGGAGATCGAAGATCAGATCAAGAATGCGGAGAACGACCGTGATGCGGCAGCGGCTCTGGCCAATGAATATGCCGGCAAGGCGGAAGCTCTGCAGGGAGAGATCGATTCTCTCAAGGCGCAGATCACCGAGCTGGAGAACAGGATCGCGGAACTGGTGGTCCAGATCGAAGAGAACGAGAAGAAAGTCGCCGAACTCAATGACCGTGTCAAGAAGAGAATGGTCGAGGCGCAGAAGACGATGCATTTCAACGGCTATCTGGAATTCATCCTCGGTTCACGTTCATTCACGGACATGCTTTCAAGAGTATACGGAGTGGAAGCAATCGTCTCCAAAGACAAGACTGACCGCGAGACACTGCTGAATGTCATCAGACAGCTGACAGCTGATAAAAAAGAACTTGATGAATCCAGAGTCAAACTGGATCTGAGCTATCAGGATGTTGTTGCCAAACAGGCTGAACTGATCGCCATGCAGGAATTCTATGAGGCGGAAGAGATCCGCATCAACGATGAACTGGATGCGATGACTGAAGAAAGAGACAGTATCTACGATTCATTCGAAGATCTGCGCGCTCTGCTCAAGACGATGGGCGTGACCGTCAATGACGGCTTTGTTGCCGCTGTCCACAACTCCTGGATCTCGGCGACCGTCTGGAACTATGAGCCGAACTTCAACAGCGGTGCATGGCACCTCGGTGTCGACTATGCAGCTTCGCGCGGAAGAGAGATCCACGCACCGGCCGGTGGCGTGATCATCCGTGCCGATGACAGCTGCGGTGACCCGGGCTATCTGGGCAGTTCATGCGGAGCCTGGATCTCCGGTGGCGGAAACCAGGTCTATCTGATGTGTGAAGTCGACGGCAGAGTCTACGGTTTCATCTTCTTCCATCTGCATGATGTTTATGTATCATATGGTGACTATGTGCTGCAGGACGATGCGATCGGAACCGTCGGTTCTTCAGGTTCATCGACCGGTCCGCACTGTCATATCGAAATGTATTATCTGGGCAAAGGTGATCTGGCGGATTATCTGGCCATGGGCTGGAATGCGACCTTCTCGGTCGGCCGCGGACGCACGGCCTACAATAACCGCTGTGAAGCCGGTAATTCAGCACCTTGTATCCTGAATCCGGAGTATTATCTGCCGGCTAACTGATATGGAAAAAGAAGAGAATAAAGTATATGTCGGACTGGAGAAAGTACCTCTGAAGTCCGAGAGAGAAGAAATAAAGAAAAGAAGAAGAAAGACATTTCTGATCTTTCTGATCTGTTTCCTGTGCTTTGTCGTCGGTGTCGTTTCGACCTGGGCTGTCATGAACAGTCTTCATCCGGCCGCGGCCAAAGGCGGGGTATTCGAAGAGATCAAGACAGTCATGGAGCGCTACTGGCTCTACTCTGATGAGTATGAGGATCTTGATGAGGAACTGAATAATAAAGCTTTCTACGGCATGACCAGTTTTGAAGATGATCCGTATACCAGCTATATGTCGAAAGAAGAGATGCAGGAATTTGCGGATTCGATCAACAAGGACTATGTCGGTATCGGCGTTGAATATGTGGAAGACTACGGTATCCCGCTTGTGACCAAGGTCTTCAAGGATTCGCCGGCGGAGAAGGCCGGTATCCTGGCCGGTGATTTCATCATCAGCATCGATTCACAGAAGACTGAAGGTCTCGATGCGACCGAGATCAAGGAAAGAGTCGTCGGAACAGCCGGCACGGAAGTGCTGATCGGCATACAGCGCGGCAATGAAAAGATGCAGCTCAGTGTCATCCGCGGTGTCATCAACAGCACTGTCTTTGCTTATACGGATGGCGATTGCGTGATCATGGAGATCAACAGCTTCGGCGAATCGACAGCTAATGAAGTTGAAAGATATCTGGAAGAACTGGAAGACTATACGAAGATCATCATCGATGTCCGCAACAACGGCGGCGGTTATCAGACGGCTGTCAGAGATGTCTGCAGACTTTTCATCGGCAGCAATAAAGTCTATCTGCGCCAGAAAGGCATCGATGGAAATGAACTGGTCGATTATACCACCGGGGGAAAGGTCTTTGACAATTTTGAAGATATCGTCATCCTGATCAACGAGAATACGGCATCGGCTGCGGAAGTGTTTGCGATCGTACTGAAGGAACAGCTCGATGATGTGACCCTGGTAGGCAATACCACCTACGGCAAAGGCGTCATTCAGATCAACAGAAGACTAAGTGACGGCGGCATCATGAAACTGACGGCCTACTACTGGTATTCACCTAACGGCGTCTCTATCGACAAGACCGGTATCGATCCGGATGTCTTTGAATATATGCCGGATATCTATTATGAGTATTATTACGCCATGGAAGATGACGAGAAATATGAGATCGATTCCGTCTCTGCTTCCGTCAAGACAGCGCAGATGGCTCTGGATTATCTGGGCTATGACATCGACAGGACAGACGGCTATTTCGATCAGAGTTTCGCGGAAGCCCTGATCAGATATAAGGGTGAGAACAATCTGCCGGCGATCGCGGTCCTGGATCAGGAAACGTTCAGAACGATCGTTTCCAGCGCCAACCGTGAACTGCACAACAATCCGGACAAGGATACACAGCTACAGAAAGCACTGGAGGTCATTCATGAAAACTGAAATCAACTGTCACAGCAGCATCAGGATCATTTCAGATAAGGTGATCTATTTCGATCCGTTCAAGATCGAAGAAGAAAGACATGATGCGGATCTCATCTTCATTACTCATGACCACTATGATCATTTCTCCCTGGACGATATCCGAAAGATCGAGAAAGAAGATACCGTCTTCGTGATTCCTGACTGCATGTACAACCTGCTCGGGGGAGCCAATGTCTATACACTGATGCCTGGTGACAGAAAGACGATCGAAGGCTATGAAGTCGAAGCGATCCCTTCCTATAATGTAGGGAAACAGTTCCATCCTGAAGATAAAGGCTATCTGGGCTATATCGTGACGATCGAAGGCAAGCGGGTCTATGTGGCCGGCGATTGCGATATGAACAAGGACAACGAGAAGGTGGACTGTGATATCGCTCTGGTGCCGGTCGGCGGACACTATACGATGGATCACAAGGAAGCGGCCAGACTGGTCAATACGATAAAGCCTGAGATCGCGATCCCGACCCATTATGGAGATATCGTCGGCGACAGTGATGCCGGGGAGAAGTTCAGACAGCTCGTCGACAGTCAGATCAAGGTCGAACTGCTGATCTAGGCTGTTGAAATTAAATATCTAAAAGTTTAAGATTAAATAGTAATCTTCAGAAGCAGTAATCATGCGGATCATCAAGAGAACTGACGGCCGGTGCAAGTCAGCTGTGAAACATGACGAACTCATCTGATACAGTGATTAATCGTGTGCTCGCGTTAAGAGTTTCAAGTTACAAATTAAGGTGGTACCGCGCTGAAGCGCCCTTGTATATCACCTTTTTTATTTTCTGGAGGTAAAAGATGAGCGTATTTGACTACAAGACCATTGAAAAGAAATGGCAGCGATTCTGGGAAGAGAATGAAACGTTCAAGACGGACGTTCATGACTTTTCAAAACCGAAGTTCTATGCCCTGGATATGTTCCCGTATCCTTCCGGTGTAGGTCTGCATGCGGGACATCCTGAAGGCTATACGGCTACGGATGTCGTTTCCCGCTACAAGAGGATGAACGGTTTCAATGTCCTGCATCCGATGGGCTTTGACTCCTTCGGTCTGCCGGCAGAACAGTATGCGATCCAGACGGGCAATCACCCGGCCGGTTTCACGCAGAAGAACATCGAACATTTCACTGATCAGCTCAAAGGTCTGGGTTTCTCCTATGACTGGTCCAAGGTCGTTTCGACCAGTGATCCTTCATATTATAAATGGACGCAGTGGATCTTCAAGCAGCTTTTCCTGGACGGCTATGCCCGCTGTGTCGAGATGCCGGTCAACTGGTGTGAGGAGCTAGGCTGTGTTTTGGCCAACGATGAGGTCATCGACGGCAAGTCTGAAAGAGGCGGTTATCCGGTCGTACGTAAAAACATGAAACAGTGGATCATCGATATCCCGGCTTATGCGGAGAGACTTCTGGAGAACCTGGAGACGATCGACTGGCCGGAATCGACCAAAGAGATTCAGCGCAACTGGATCGGCAAATCGGTCGGTGCGGAAGTAATATTTAAAATCGATGGTCATGATGAACAGTTTACAGTCTTCACGACCCGCTGTGATACGCTGTTCGGTGCTACCTATTGCGTTCTGTCACCTGAACATCCGCTCGTCGAGAAGATCACGACTCCTGAAAAGAAAGCCGAGATCGATGCCTATGTGAAGGAATGTGCCTCCAAGTCCGAAATGGAAAGGACTGAACTGAACAAGGAGAAGACCGGTGTCTTTACCGGTGCTTATGCGATCAACCCGGTCAACGACAAGAAGATCCCGATCTGGATCTCCGACTATGTACTGATGACCTACGGTACCGGTGCCATCATGGCTGTTCCGGCTCACGATGAGAGAGACTATGACTTTGCGAAGAAATTCGGTATCGAGATCATTCCGGTCTTGGAAGGCGGGGATATCTCGAAGGAAGCCTGGACACAGGACGGTATCCACATCAATTCCGGTTTCATGGATGGTCTGAACAAGGAAGATGCGATCAATAGAATGCTGGAATGGCTGGAAGAAAAAGGCATCGGCCAGAAGAAGATCAATTATAAATTACGTGAATGGATCTTTGCGCGTCAGCGTTACTGGGGCGAACCGATCCCGGTCATCCACTACGAAGACGGTACGGTCGGTGTGCTCGAGGATGAAGATCTGCCGCTGATCCTGCCGGAGCTTTCCGACTACGGTCCGTCCAAGACCGGTGCGCCTTTAGACAAGGCAGAAGACTGGGTCAACGTGGAATATCACGGCAAGAAAGGCAAGAGGGAAACATCGACGATGCCGGGTTCAGCCGGATCATCATGGTACTTCTTGAGATATATCGATCCGCATAATGATGAAAAGTTTGCAGATTACGAACTGCTGAAACACTGGCTGCCGGTCGATCTTTACATCGGCGGTCCGGAACATGCGGTCGGACATCTGCTTTATTCCAGAATGTGGAACAACTATCTGTATGACAAGGGTCTGGTCCCGGTCGCTGAACCGTTCCAGAAACTGGTCCATCAGGGTTATATCCTGGGTTCCAACGGCATCAAGATGGGCAAGCGCTATCCGGAGTATGTTGTCAATCCGAGCGATATCGTGGAAAGATACGGTGCCGATACACTGAGACTGTATGAAATGTTCATGGGACCGCTGGAAGCTGACAAGCCGTGGTCTACCCAGGGAATCGAAGGTGCTCACAGATGGCTGGAAAGAGTATGGCGTCTGTTCGTAGAACAGCAGGACAAGCTCACTGACGATAATGACGGAAGTCTCGATTATGTCTACAACTACACGGTCAAGAAGGTAGGGGAGGACATCGAGAACCTCAGACTGAATACCGCTATCTCCCAGATGATGATCTTCATCAACGAATGTTACAAGGCGGACAAAGTCTACAGACCGTATGCCCTGGATTTCATCCAGATGCTGTCGGTATATGCCCCGCATCTGTGCTCAGAGATGTATGAGATCCTGACCGGAAAGAAAGATCTTGAGAGCCGCAAATGGCCTGAATACGATGAAAGCAAGCTCGTTGTCGAGGAAAAAGAGATCGCTGTCCAGGTCAACGGCAAGGTCAGAGCCAAGTTCATGGCCAAGGCCGATGCGAGCGACGAGGAACTCTATGAGACGGCGCTGGCACAGGAAAACGTCAGAAAATATACGGAAAACCAGCAGATCAAGAAACATTTCGTCATCAGAGGAAGAGTCGTAAATATCGTTGTTTAAAAGAAATATCCTGAAAGGGATATTTCTTCTTTACAAATAATACTATGTAGTGTATAGTATTATTTGTAAAGATGTATTATACGCTGGGAGGTATACATATGAACAGAACGAAATTATGGAATAAAGATTTCATGCTGCTGATCCAGGGAACACTGTTCTCGACCTTCGGAGCTGTCCTATATTCGGCAGCGATAGCTTACTGGGTCTATGAGAAGACAGCTTCAACGACGCTCATGGGCATCCTTTCCGGGATCAGCTTCTTTATCAGGACCATAGCCGGCCCGATCAGCGGTACCCTTACTGATCACCTGCGCCGCAGGAACATCCTGGTCTATACCGACCTGGTCAGAGGCGTGGTCTTCACTGTTCTTGGCCTGCTGGCCTTCAGAGATAAGATGAGCGTCCCAATGGTCGTCATCGTCGCCCTGATCTCCGGGATCTGTTCCTCACTGTTCGATCCGGCTTCCTCTTCACTGGCTCCTGATATGCTCAATGAAAGCATACTTATCAAAGGACAGTCACTGCTCAACGGTTCGATGACGATCATCAACCTGATCGGTACAGCCCTGAGCGGGATACTGATCGTCAGATGTGGGGTACCGATGCTGATCATCGTCAACGGTATCTGCTATATCATCTCGGCCATCAGTGAGAGATTCATCCATGATTATCCGAGCCACAAAAGTGAAAAGGTCTCTGATATGAAGACGATCGTGAGTGACATCAAAGAGGGGATCACCTACTTCAGAAATGATAAAGGCCTGCTGAAATTCGCTCTATGCTGTATCCTGGGCAACTTCTTCGTCTCCGGTTTCTTCAATCTGTTACTTCCTTACTGTCTGCAGAACAACATGAGCACTGAACAGTACGGTTATCTGGGAGCCTTCATCTCAGCCGGTTCCCTGATCGGTACACTGCTTCCGGCAATGACCGATATCTATCAGAAAAGACCGATGAGATATGTCGTAATGGGACTGATCTTATTCACGGTGGCAGGTACAGCAGCTGTCTATACAGCTTCCTATCTGCCGACAGCCGTACTCTTCTTCATCTGCTTCATTGCCAATGGCTTCTCTAACGGTATCCTCAACGGTCTGCTGATCATGATGATGCCTGAAGATAAAAGAGGTATGATGATGGGCATGTTCATGACGGCCGTCATGATCGGCAATGCTTTATCATCGCTGGTGTATGGCGTATTGGGCGATCTGATCCCGCTGAAGGTTCTTGGCACACTGGCCTTCATGCTGGTGCTGATCCCCATCACACTGGCTTTCAGTGAAGATGTTCAGGAACTGAAAATCAGGAACAATAAAAAGCAGGCTGTCATCTGACAGCCTGTATCTTACTTGAGGTTCTTTCTGATGAACAGCCTCATCTCGGCGATCGTCTTCCAGAAATCATCGCCCTGTCCGCGATCATGTGCACCGAGCTTCAGGACTCTGAGCAGGATCGGATTATCGCTGGTATTGTGTTCCTGCATCATTGCCGCAAAGGATTTGCCGTGATACGGCGGAACGTTGTTGTCACACTCGCCGGTCTGGACGTAGACAGCCGGATATTCGACATCTTTCACGTTGTGGACCGGAGAATATGACAGGAGATATTCAAATTCTTCTTTACTGTTATACGGATCACCATACTCGGTGACATACATCGGTCCGCGGTCATCGTCTGCGAAGTGGATCATATCGGTATGCGGTACCGAATCGATCACGCAGCCCCATAGATCAGGTCTCATCGTGACCAGGGCCGACATCAGCAGTCCACCGTTGGAACAGCCGGAGATGACGGTGCGGGAAGGTACGGTCCATTTATCGGCCATGACTTTTTCGGCAATACCGATGAAATCATAGAAGCAGTTCTTCTTTTTGAGCTTCATACCGTTCTCATGCCACAGCGAACCGTATTCATTGCCGCCTCTTAACAGACAGTGGACATAGATACCGCCTTCACTTACCCATTTGCGGATATTGATCTGGCTGATCCTTTCCACTGACCATGGAGGCATGGCGAGATTATAACCGCCATAGCCGTACATCAGGGCCTGATGGCTTTCATCTTTTTTCGCATCTTTGCGATGAACGAGGTAGTAGGGGATCAGCTGTTTATCATCATAAGAAGGCGCATAGTCCAGTTCGACTTCCAGCTCGTCACACGGTTTTTCACTGTTAAAGGACAGAAACTGTTTACCGTCAAAGCTGCATAATGACAGCGGCGCCGTGAATGAATCAAACGCAAAGAACTTTCTGTTTTTTCCTTCTCCGCAGTAAGACAGAGCACCGATCTTGTCCGGAAGCGTGATATATGTTCCGTCATCCAGTTTCATCAGTGAACTGGCAGCCAGTGAAGTGATATGAAGATAGATGGAACCGTTGATGTTCCAGCCGAAATCCATGTAGCCTTCTTTTTCCTCATAGACCGTGACAGCATCTTTCAGTTTCTGACCGAAAGGAATGGCTATCAGGGTACCATGAGGATTCTTGTCGATCCTGATGAAATAGTGATGTCCGTCTTTGGAATCGACGTAGTGCATCTCCGCCATCTCACCTTCATTGAGAGCTTCGATCTTTCCGCTTTCTTCATCATAGGCATAGAAGATATCGTTCGAGTAGTCTTTGGAGAAGGAGATCATCAGGATCTTTCCGTCCTCTGATATGGCTGTCGAACCGAAGATGGTATGATCATCGGAGACCAGAAGATCTTCGACCTCACCGGTATCTTTACTCCATTTCTGGATCGTTGTGACTGATTTATCTGCTTCCGTGATCGTCTTCGGTGAATAGAAGACTTTTTTATGTTTTGACCACGTTCCGGAGAAAGTCATCGGCAAGATCGCCAGGACTTCCTTTTTGCCGTAGTCATAGATCACGTTATCGGGACGCGGTGCACCGTCGACCTGGGTCATGATGGCGAGGATGTCCTCGTCTGACGGACAGGCTGCAGCGGCGTATACGGATCTTTCCGGCAGATCATAGCGCCTGAAGAGGACTCTTTTCTGTTTAAGATCCTGATCGAGCTCCACTACGAGATGATTTCCTTCATCTTCAAGACTTGCCAGATAGGAATCTTTCCACGGAAAGATCATGCCCGGCAGTTCCTCAGGGCGTTCAACCTTGAGTTCACTGATCATTTCTTTAAGTTCATCCTGATCGAAATAGGCATCTGTATAGGCGTTTTCTCTGGCCGTAAAATCTTTAACTTCCGGATCATCAGTGTTCCTCAGCCAGGTATAAGGACAGGGAAGCCTGTATCCGAAGTGATCCTCGACCAGATCGCTTTTTCTTATTTCCGGGTAATTATATTTCATCTTTCTTATATACTACCTTTCCATTGATCATCGTCAGCAGCAGGTTGGCTCTGACATCAAGTGTCGGCAATGCTTCAAAGATCAGCAGGTCAGCATCTTTTCCTTCTTTAAGAGTGCCGACCCTGTCATCGACCATCAGGATCTTCGCGGCATTTCTGGTGATCATGCCTAAAGCCCTGACCGGATCCATACCTCTTCTGACCGCTTCGCCCATCTGGCAGATTAACAGGTTCTCCGGAGTTACCGGACCGTCAGTCATGACGGTGACCTTAATGCCGCGGTCATCGAGGCCCTTGCAGCACTCATAGTCGATCTTGCCGCCTTCCCCCGGGAAGAGTCCGGATGAAATCGGTCCGAAGATGACACCTTTGACATGTCTGTCTTTCAGTACATCATAGTAATCTGAAGCGCCCTGGGCGTGATCGATCGTCACATAGATATCGAATTCTCTGGCGATCTCGACGACTGTCACCATATCATGCATGTAGGTATGGACTTTCAGCGGGATCTTCTTTTCCAGTACCGGAATGCCGTGTTCGAGTCCGAGATCGTACGGCGGCATCTTCTTTTTATCGCCTTTGGCTTTTTCTTTCTTTTCTTTATATTCCTGCACCTTGCGCAGATAATCTCTCAGGATGAAGGCGATGCCCATCCGGGTCATCGGTAACTGCGTACGCGGTGAATAGACACCTTTGGGGTTGATGCCGGTCGCTGCTTTCAGACACGCCGGATGTAAGAGCAGTCTTTCATCGATCGATCCTTCATTCGACTTGAGGACGATGCCCCAGCCACCGATGACGTTACCGCTTCCGGGGATCAGACAGCTCGTCGTGATGCCGTTTCTGATGGCAATATTGAACATCTTGTCTTTGGGATCGATTCCGTAGTAGGAATCCATCTCCGGAGTGCAAGGATTGGAGCACTCATTGAGGTCTTCATCTTCCATCCAGACACCGCCGATATGGGAATGGGCATCCACGAAGCCCGGTATGACGACTTTGCCTGAAGCTTCGATCACTTCGGCGTTTTTGACATTTATGTTTCTGGCGATCTTTTCGATCTTGCCTTTATCATTGACAAGGATATCAGCGTTGCGTGCTTTATCATCTTCCATCGAATAGACGGTCGCATTTCTGATCACATACATCTTAATTCATCTCCCTTCCTGTAGATGGCTTTGCCG
Source organism: Erysipelotrichaceae bacterium (assembly GCA_017432005.1). Classification (GTDB taxonomy): domain Bacteria; phylum Bacillota_I; class Bacilli_A; order Erysipelotrichales; family Erysipelotrichaceae; genus Colivicinus. The sequence goes on along the minus strand of JAFRKA010000013.1, from coordinate 59,922 downwards.
CCCATATAGGTCGTGATTATCTCGGCCTGGTATGATTCCAGCGGATTGTTTTTCCATAAGACGATATCGGCCCGTTTGCCTTCTTCGATCGAACCGGTCACATCGGAAACTGATAGGATCTCGGCCGGGATCGATGTCATCATCGGCAGGACTTTCTTTTCATCTTTCAGGATGCGCATCATATTGATGCCCAGCCACAGTACGTCTTCTCTGATCTGCCAGTGACTGTCGACACCGGACAGGGCGACTTTCAGTCCTTTCTCACTCAAGGCAGCGATGCCTTTGAGATCGAGCTTCATAGCCGTCTCATCCATCGTCATGGCATTGGAACGTACGACCAGCGGGATCTTTTTATCCAGTAGCCACTTGGCATTCTCATCGATCTCATATCCGTTACATAAGACAAGTTTTATTCTGTACGGTTTCAGGATCTCCAGGGCATGGAGGGCATCCTGCTTCGTATCGACAGAGAGGAAGAGCGGCATTTTTTTCTTCAGGACTTTCTGCAGGGCTTCCATCTTCATGTCTCTTTCTTTGCCTTTTTCGATCTTGTATTCAGAAGCCTTGCGGAACTGTTCACCTAACTGTTCGAAGAGCCACATCTTGGTCTGCGGAGCGGCGTTGCGCTTGCCGTAGATCATCTTGACATTCTTTCTGACGGAGGCTTTCATGCCGATCTCATCTTTTATCAGCATCTCGAAAGGATTGAGCCCGTCCACCTCAAAGACGGCCATCGTGCCGCCGAAGAGGTTGTTGTCGGTCGGAGTGACACCGATCGTCGTCAGGCCGAAGGCGCCGAGCTGCTGTACGGTCGCGGCTCTGCCGTTGAAGGCGTATTTGACATTCAGCTGCGGAGTGATCGGATCCGAGAGTTCGTCGTTGTCATCCGAAGATGGTCTGATCTCGGTAGCCGAACCGTTGATGCCCCAGCTTGAAAGAGTCTGAATGAAGCCCGGGAAAACTTCCAGTCCCTTGGCATTTACGACTTCTTCATTTTTGCCTGCTTTGAGGTCTTTACCTATTTTAAGGATCTTTCCTTTTTCTATACGTATATCACTTTCAAAGATCTTGCCTTTGCCGTCGTGTATACGTCCGTTCTTTATGAGCATTGTTTTTACCTCCGTTTTATTTCATGATAATTATACACTATGAAAAAATTTTCAGAAAATAAATGAAAAACTTCCTTGAATGACATAGAACCTTCTGTTACAATTTAGATATCTTTTAAGAGGAAAGAAGAGATGAGAAAGTATATTCTGAAAAGACTGGGTTCAGGAGCGCTTGTCGTTCTGTTCTCCGTACTGTTCAACTTTGTGATCATCAGACTGGCTCCGGGCGATCCGACAAGACTTTTGGCCGGCAAGGATAATCCGAGTCCGGAAACGATTGCGGCACTGCGCGAACGTTTCGGTCTGGATAAACCGCTGCTGGAACAGTTCTGGATCTATTTCAAGCAGCTGCTGCACGGTGATTTCGGTTATTCATATGTATCGAGTCTGACCGTCTGGGAACTGATCAGATCCAGGATCGTTCCGACTTTACTGATAGCCTTTACCGGTGCTTTTCTTGGTCTGCTGATCGGAACGGCACTCGGCATCATCGCGGCGAGGAAGAAGGGCAGCAAATTCGACATGTTCATGTGCTCGATCTCTTATTTCTTCGATTCGACACCAAGCTTCTGGCTGGGTCTGATGATGATCCTGCTTTTTGCGTCGATCTTAAAATGGTTCCCGACTTACGGTATGTACAATGTCCGTCAGAACTATACAGGCATGGCTCATGTGCTTGATGTAGCTTATCACATGGTCCTGCCGGTGACGACACTGGTACTCATCGATATCCCATATTATTTCCGTATCGCAAGATCTTCCATCCTGCAGACGATGTCTGAGGATTTCATCATGACGCTGCGTGCAACAGGCATGAGTGAACAGAAGATCTTCTTTAAATATGTCATGCGCAATGCGATCATTCCGACCGTGACGGTCTTCGGTATTACCCTGGCTTATATGATCACCGGTGTAGCGATGATCGAGATCGTATTTGCCTGGCCGGGCATGGGAAGGCTGATGCTGGATTCGATCACCAAGCGTGACTATCCGACTTTGAGTGCGATCTATCTGCTGCTTTCCATTTCTGTCGCGGTGATGACCATCGTCGTCGATGTCGTTTATGCGTGGATCGATCCGCGTATCAGAATTGAATAGAGGTATATCATGAAAAAGAAAAGAAAGATAGATCCTGCAAAAATACTGAACGTCATCAAAAACAATACGCAGCTGAAGATCGGGCTGATCTTTCTGGTCATCCTGCTTTTCATTGCGTTTTTCGGACCGCTGTTTGCACCATACAATCCGTACCGTCTGAATGATGATACGCTGATGGCACCTTGTGCCAAATATCCTTTAGGTACCGACAATCTGGGTCATGATATCCTTTCCCAGATCCTGTATGGCTGTTCCACTTCTCTCAAGATCGGTTTCATCGCTGCCATGATCTCCGCGATCATCGGTGTTACCCTTGGCGGTATCGCCGGTTTCTATGGCGGCTGGATCGATCAGGTCCTCAACGAGATCATGAACGTCTTCCTGATGCTTCCGGATTTCTTCCTGATCCTGCTGATCATCGCGACTTTCGGTTCTTCGATGATGAACGTCATGATCGTCATCGGTCTTACTTCCTGGGTCGGCAATGCCCGACTTATGAGAGCACAGGCCAAAGCGATCAGAGAGAGGACTTTCATTCAGAGCTCGTTCGCAATGGGTGAAAGCAAGTTCTCCATTCTGGTGAGACATGTTCTGCCAAACGGTATTTTCCCGATCATAGCCAATACGACGATGAATATTTCCGGTGCCATCCTGACGGAGGCCGGTCTTTCGTTCCTCGGTCTGGGTGACCCTAATGTCATCAGCTGGGGTCAGATCATCACGGCCGGCAAGAGCTATCTGCCGAAGTGCTGGTGGATCTGTACCTTCCCGGGTCTGATGACGATCTTTACCGTGCTGACTTTCTTCCTGCTCGGTGAAGGCCTTAACCGCGTACTGAGTCCTAAGATGGACGCCAATAAATAGGAGATGATGATATGAGTTTACTGGAAATAAAAAATGTCAGCATCAATTATCATACCAATGACAAGACTGTCTACGCCGTCCAGGATGTTTCGATGAATGTCGATGAACAGGATTCAGTCGGTATCGTCGGTGAATCCGGTTCCGGAAAATCGACTCTGGCCATGGGCATCCTGAGACTGCTGCCGGAGAATATCATCGAGACTTCAGGAGAAGCTCTGCTGGAAGGTGAAGATATCCTCGCCATGGATACGAAGCATCTGCAGGAAGTGCGCTGGATGAAGATGTCCGTCGTCTTCCAGAAGTCGATGAACGCTCTTTCACCGGTCCATCGTATCGGTTATCAGATGGAGGACATCTACAGAGTCCACTATCCGAACGAAGACAAGAAAGTCATTCAGGACAAGATCTACAGTCTGCTCAAGATGGTCAATCTTCCTGAAAGAGTATATATGTCATATCCGCATGAACTCTCAGGCGGCATGATGCAGCGTGTAGCGATCGCGCTTTCGCTGATCTTTGAACCTAAACTGCTGATCATGGATGAAGCAACGACCGCGCTCGATGTCGTTACGCAGACCCAGATCTTGAACGAGATCATCGATCTGGAGAAGAACATGAACATCGCCAGGATCATGATCACTCATGATATGTCCGTCGTAGCATCCACCTGCAAGAAGGTCGTCGTCATGTATGCCGGCAGGATCATGGAACAGGGTCTGGTCAATGATGTCCTGGTCAATCCTCAGCATCCTTATACCAAAGGTCTGATGAGTTCCTTCCCGTCATTTACCGGTGAGAGAAAGAATCTGAAGGGCATTGAAGGTAATCTGCCTGACATGTCGATCTATCCGACGGGCTGCGTCTTTGCGCCTAGATGTCCGTTTGCGACTGAAAGATGTCACAAAGAGATACCGCAGTTGAAGAAATACGGCGATAACTGGGAAGTTGCCTGCTTCCAATCAGGAGGTACAAGCAATGAGTGAATTCATCAGGATCGATAATCTCTATAAATACTACATACAGAAAACCGTCGTCAATAAAGACGGCAAGACCGAACATAACAAAGTCGTCAAGGCCGTAGACGGTGTCAGTTTTGAACTCAAGAAAGGCGAGATCATCGGCGTCATCGGTGAATCCGGTTGCGGTAAATCCACGCTGGGCCGACTGCTGGTCAGACTGGAAGATCCGACTTCCGGCGATGTCTTCATCGAAGATGAATCGACATCCGAACTGCTGAAGCGTGATCCGCTGGCATTCCGCAAGAAATGTCAGATCGTCTTCCAGAACCCGTTCGATACGTTCGATCCGCGTTTCACCATCAGAAAGATCCTGATGGGCGCGACGAAACTTCACGGGATCGGAAACAATGATGAGGAAAGACTTGAGATCTGCAAGAAACTGCTGGAAGATGCCGGTATCATCCCGGCTGAAGACTATCTTGACCGTTATCCGTTCGAGTTGTCAGGTGGACAGCTGCAGCGTATCTCGATCCTGAGAAGCATGCTGCTGAATCCGGAATTCCTGGTAGCTGATGAACCGGTATCCATGCTGGACGTATCTGTCAGAGCAGATATCATCAATATGCTGACGGATCTGGTCAGGAAACACGGCAGTTCCATGGTCTTCATCTCTCACGATATCGCAACGACCAGATACATCTCTGACAAAGTTGCCGTCATGTATCTCGGACGTGTCGTCGAGATCGGCGAGACTGATGATATCCTGCATGATCCTAAGCATCCGTATACTCAGGCTCTGATATCCAATTCACCGGATGTCGACCCGCGAGTAAAGAAGGATGTGATCATCCTGGAGGGCGAACCGCCTACGCCGATCGATACCGGCCCGGGCTGCTACTTCGCTCCGCGATGCAGACATGCATGCGAGAAGTGTTTCAAACAATATCCGGCCTATACGGATGTTGGAGGAAACAGGAAAGTATCCTGCTTCCTGTATGGCGATGATGTAAACACCGATCAAGGTGTTGACATAAAAAAAGGAGGAAAGTAATGAAAAAATTATTAGTTGTTCTGCTTACTGTGCTTTTCATCCTCACCGGCTGCTCCAATGGAGGCGGCTCCAACAACGGTGAAGGTGGTGGAACCTATGTTTATGCACAGGATGGCGAACCTGCAACTCTGAACCCTAATGCAATCGGTGATGACTATAACTATCCGATCGTTCAGAACCTGTTCCCGCGTCTGTACAAGCTGACTAACGCTTTTACAGCTGCACCTGATCTGGCTTACAGCTATGATCTGACTGATGACGCTTTGACTTACACTTTCCATCTCCAGGACGATGCTGTCTGGACTGATGGTGAAAAAGTCACTTCTGCTGACGTACTCTACACTTTCAACGAGATCGTTGACAAGAACTATGAGTTCGCAAGCGTCTTCGCTGATGTCAAGTCAATGACTGCACCGGATGATTACACAGTCGTTATCGAACTGAATAATCCTGATGGTTCATTCCTTTACAACCTGGCATGGTATGGCACGTTCATTCTGCCTAAGCATGTTCTGGAAGGCAAAGACTGGCTGACTGATGACTTCAACAACAATCCTGTTACCTGTGGTCCGTTCAAGTTTGAAGAATGGAACAAGGGTACTGATGTCCGTATCGTCAGAGATGACAACTACTACGGTGATCAGAAAGCTATCCTCGACCGCGTGATCTATGTTTCTATTCCGGATCCAAACACGCAGTACCAGGCATGGGTAAACGGTGAAGTCGATGAGATCTCAAGTGCTATCGTTCCGCCAACTGAGCTGGAAGGCATCATGGCCGATACAGAGCACTACACGACTGTTGTTCAGAGATGGCCATCTCCTTGGTACATCACTTTCAACCTCACTGATGGTCCGTTCGCTGATCCGAAAGTACGTGAAGCTGTCATGTACGGTGTCGACAGAGAAGATGTTTCTCAGAAGGCGACCGGCGGTTACAAACCGAAGATCGACTACTTCATTCCTGATATCTTCACTGATTCACTGAATGACGATGCCAAGGAAGTTGAATACGACCTGGAAAAGGCACAGGCTCTTCTTGAAGAAGCTGGCTACACCAAGAACGCTGACGGTTACTACTTCGAATGCACATTCACTGTCATGAGCGGTTTCGATGATTTCTGCAAGGTCATCGCCGACAACATGGAAAAGATGGGCATCAAGGTAACTCTGGATGTTCTGGATTACAATATCTGGGTAACTCAGTGTTTCGATGACTACAACTTTGAGATCACTGCTCTGGCCGGTTTCGAAGGACCGGACGTACTCGGTACGACCCGTCGTTGGACGACCAACGGTTCTGTCAACGTTGCCCGTTACTCTAACGCTGAAGTCGATGCTTTAGCTGTCAAGGCTGCTTCTGCTTCAACTGATGCTGAAAGAAACGAAGCAATGAAAGAGATCCAGGTTCACTTACGTGAAGACCTGCCGATGATCCTGATCGTCGCTTATGATGATTATCAGCCGTTAAAGAAAGGCATCAGCGGACATCCGTATGTTCCTGTTGCTGATGGCGGATCAATGGAAATCGCCGGCTTCAGTGAGATGACTTACGTAAGCTTCGACAGATAAGCTGAACTAAGGTTTTAAACAGATAAAGGCAGGGAGTTTCTCTCTGCCTTTATAGAAAGGATTGATATGAATTTTGAACATCTGCTGAACAATATCCCTGATTATAAAGTATTCCTGACTGTCGATGAAATGAACGAGAGTTCAAGAAAGTTGGCTGCCGATTATCCTGATCTGGTAAAGATGTGGGAAGCCGGAAAGTCCACCAAAGGGGAACCGATCTATGCGCTGAAGATCGGCGAAGGATCGAAGAACGCTTTCATGTTCGGCTGTCCGCATCCGAATGAGCCGATGGGCTGTATGATGCTGGAATACTTTACCAGATATCTGTGTGAGAATGATGATTTCCGCAAGGAATTCGATTATACCTGGTATATCATCAAGAGTATCGATGTCGACGGTACAAGATACAACGAGGGCTGGTTCAAGGGTCCTTTCACTCTCAGCAACTATGCCCGCAACTTCTATCGTCCGATCGGTTCGATGCAGCCGGAATGGACTTTCCCGTTCGACTACAAGAACTACAAGTGGGATACACCGATCCCGGAGACGCAGATCCTGATGAAGATCATCGATGAGACGAAACCGGCTTTCATGTATTCGCTGCACAATGCCGGTTTTGGCGGAGCCTACTGGTATCTGACCAGGGACATACCGGAGATCTATGACAGTCTGTATGCAGCTGCTGCCAAGCAGAGAGTGCCTCTGCATCTGGGTGAACCGGAAGCTCCTTTCATTCCGGCTTTCTCCAAGGCCATCTACAAGATGATCGCCATGTCGGAGGAATATGATTTTGCGGAGCAGTACGGTGAAGGCGATCCGGCGGAAATGATGTTTGCCGGAGACAGTTCCGATTCCTATGCCAAGAAATACGGGACCATGTGTCTGGTAGCCGAGCTGCCTTATTTCTATTCACCGAAGATCGAAGACACCAGTGAACTTCCTTATCCGCGTCTGCAGGCTGTTGAACAGGGTCTCAAGGAAAATCTCGAGACATCTGACAAGCTGGCTTATTACTATGATCAGTTCCGTGATCTCTGCGGTCCGGATAATGATTTCGTCAAGATCATCGGAAGAAGTCTCGATGACCGCAAGAAGAACTATGATACCGAACTGAATTTCGCGCGTCAGAATCCGGAGAATCAGAAACCGTGCAAGGTATCTGAAGAATTCGACAACCTGATCGTTACGCAGTTCTACAAGATGCTTTCATGGGGCTCACTGATCCGCGGAGCAAAATTTGAAAGAGACAAGCGCAAAGGAACTGCTGAAGAAGAGATGCTTGACAGGATCATTCCGCAGATGGAAAAGGAATTCGATATCCTGGCAGCGAAAGTTGAAGAGATGACCCAGTATTCGGTCGTTGATATCCGCAGACTGGTCGGTGTGCAGCTGGAGAGCGGCATGATCGTTGCGGATTATGTAAGGAAACAGGAGTAATGATATGTTGAAAAAAGCTTTACTTGTATCGGCTGCGGCCTTTCTGGCCTACAGACTGAATGCCAAGGGACACACGAGACCTCTTGAAGGTGAAAACAGCATTGCCGAACTGAAGAGTATCAGGATCAATGATACAGATATCTGGGCGACGATCCGCGGTCAGGACAAGAACAATCCGGTACTGTTATGCGTTACCGGTGGTCCATGCGGTACGGAGATACCGCTCATCGAAATGTATGAAAAGGAACTGGAGAAGCATTTCACGATCGTCCACTACGATCAGCGCGGTGCCGGCAAGTCATTCTCATTCTTCAAGGACTATTCAGATCTTACCTATGAAGATCACGTCAATGACCTGATCGCCCTGAGCGAATATCTGTGTACCTATCTGAACAAGGAGAAGATCTATCTGCTCGGACATTCCTATGGCACTTTCTTAGCAACAGTAGCAGCTTCCAGAAGACCGGATCTCTATGAAGCTTATGTCGGTATCGGTCAGATGTCCGATGTGGCCAGAGCCGAGTCTTATTCACTGGAGAGCTGTATCGAAGCAGCGAAAGAGAAGGGCAATACGAAGGATGCCGAATATCTTGAATCGATCAGAGAAAAAGTCAAGAACGGCGAAACGATCTGTCCGCGCAATTATGTACGCAAGTACGGTTTTGCGGAGCATGAAAAATCTAATGCGGTAGCGCAGCTGGTCAAGAGCATCGTCTTCGGTCCGGAATACAATATCATGGATGGCATCAAGTTCTTCTATTCGGCAGCAAAACATGCGATGCCGCTGGCTATGCAGTGTGTGAAGGATCCGCTGCCTGAACTCGTCAAAGAGATCAAGGTGCCGACTTATTTCCTGCTGGGCAAGTATGATGGCATGACCAATACGAAAGCTGCCAGAGAGTACTTCGATGAACTCAATGCGACTGAAGGCAAGCAGTTCATCATCTTCGACAATTCAGCACATTCACCTCAGGTCGAGGAGAACGAAAAATTCGTCGAATGGATGAGCAACGATCTGCTGGATAAAAACAAAACACTGTAAGATATAAAGATCGCCGGATACGGCGATCTTTTGTTGTAGAATAATACTATGAAATATCTTCTGTCAGCAACATGCATCATCGGACAGCTGGCATATATCATCCAGTATGAAAAGAAGAATATCAGACCGGCTGTCTTTTTCAAGACCCTGGCTTCACTTTCTTTTTTACTGCTGGGATATCTGAATAAACAGAATTCTGCTTCAGCCATGGATCTGTACCTGCTGATCGGCCTGTTTTTTGATGCATTGGGAGACATCCTGCTGGTGTTTCGCAATATCGCCTATCGCGATTTGATATTCATCATCGGAACGCTGTCATTTATCCTGGGACATATCTTCTATCTGCAGGCTTTTCTCGTCAGCGGCTATCCGGGCAGTCTGACTTTTGCGTTAGCCGGATTTCTGATCGGCACATCTGTGTTCGGTTTTTATCTGAAGGTGTGCACGTTTTCACTGTCACAGAAGATCGTTGGTGCCATATATGTCGTACTGATCTTCACCATAACCGGTATCGCTGTATGCAACTTCCTGAATGAACAGAGCCTGAGGAACATCCTGATCATGATCTCGACTCTATCTTTTTGCATCTCTGACAATATCCTGATCATCTATAATTTCTCAAAGAAGGAAAAATGGATGCATCCTTTATATACTGCGCTGTATTATCTGGCACAGATCATCATGGCTAATGTGATCGGCTTATGATCGTAACTCTTACCTGTAATCCCGCTATCGACAAGACCGTCTCGAAGAACGAGACGCTTTTCAGTATCGGCGGCAAGGGCATCAATGTCGCCAAAGTCCTCAAGGTGCTGGGTGAGGAACCGCTCTGTACCGGCTTTCTGGGAAAGGAGAACGGAAAGATCATCACGGACGGTCTGGAAGAGCTCAAGATCGCAAATCATTTCATTGAAGTGGACGGGAAAGTCAGGACCAACACCAAGATCATCGAAAACGATCAGCTGACGGAAAGAAATGAAAAAGGACCTGATGTCAGTGAAAAAAACGTCAGACAACTGCTGGACTGTCTCAGTCAGTTTCATGATGACATCATCGTCATTTCCGGAAGTGCACCGAAGAATCTAAAGACGGATTTTTACGGTAAGATCATCGACCTGCTTAAACAGAATAACAATAAGGTCATCCTGGACTGTGACGGAGAAATGTTCGCCAGAGCGCTGGCATACAGACCGGATGTGATCAAGCCCAATGAGGATGAGATTTGTAGATATCTCGGGATTGAATATAATAGAAAGAGGATTATTGAAGAATGTGCAAAGATGGATATTCCTCTGATCTGTATTTCTCTGGGAGCTGAGGGATCGATATTCATCGATGGTGATGACGTATATGAAGTCAGACCGCAGAAAGTCGAATATGCTTCAGCGGTGGGAGCCGGCGATGCGATGGTCGCGGCCATGGCTTACGGAATGGCACATTCTCTGAATCTTCTGGAAATGATCCAGCTGGCCAGCGCCTGTGCCTCAGCCAGTGTGGAGACCAGAGGAACGGAAACGCCCGCTTATGAGCGTATCATGAAGCATCTGAAGAATACAGAGGTAAATAAGTATGAATGAAATACTGACTTGGATCGACAACAACATCATGTGGGGACCGGCAATGATCGTCTTCCTGCTGGGAACGCATATTTATCTGACTTATAAGACCGGTTTCGTCCAGAAGCGGGTCTTCAAGGGCATCGTCGAATCATTGAGGAACGATCCGTCCAGAAAGGGCGATCTTTCCGTCTTCGGTTCACTGATGACGGCATTGAGCTCAACGATCGGTACCGGCAATATCATCGGTGTCGGAACAGCCATCGCGATCGGCGGACCAGGCTCCGTTTTGTGGACCTGGATCGGCGGTATCTTCGGTATCGCTACAAAGTATGCGGAATCATTCATTGCGGTCAAATATCGCCGCAAGGATGAAGACGGTGCATATGTCGGCGGAGCCATGACGGCTTTCGAACATCTCAATAAACCATTATTAGGCAAGATCTTTGCCTGGTGCTGTGCTCTGGGAGCTTTCGGTATCGGCTGTTCATCACAATCCAAAGCCATCACCGATATCATCTCCGTCAACTACAGTGTCTCACCGATAATCGTCGCTTTGATCATCTGTGCTCTTACGGCATTAGTAGTCTTTGGCGGAGTAAAAGCGATTGCCAGAGTCTGTGAGAAGCTTGTGCCTTTCATGTCGATCGTTTACGTTCTGGGATGTCTGTGCATCCTGGTCATCAATCTGCCTTATCTGCCGGCAACGATCGCGACGATCGTCTCTTCGGCCTTTACGACCAGAGCTGCTGTCGGCGGTTTCATCGGTACGACGATCATCGTCGCTGCCAGAGCCGGTATCGCCAGAGGTCTGTTCTCCAATGAGGCCGGTATGGGTTCGGCACCGCAGGCTTCAGCTGCATCAGTAGCTGTCAATGCAGTCAAACCGGCACTGGTCGGATCGACCGGCGTCTTCTGGGACACCGTCGTCGTCTGTCTCATGACCGGTCTTGTTCTGGTATCCAGTATCATCGGCAACCCTGAGATCTCCTGCATCCTGGCTGACGGTTCGACGATCTCCGGATCAGGTCTCGTCGCTTCCTGTTTCAACCAGATCCCGTTTTTTGGCAAGCCTCTGCTGACATTTGGCATCCTGACTTTCGCGTATTCGACGATTCTGGGCTGGAGCTATTATGGCGAAAACTGCATCCGCTATCTCTTCGGACGCAAAGCCATCAGGATCTATCAGGCATTATGGATCGTCGTGATCTTCGTCGGTGCGATCGTTTCGGAAGGCGCCGTATGGACGATCGCTGATATCCTGAACGCTGCAATGTGTATCCCTAACGTCATCGCCGTGCTGATGCTGAGGAATATCATTTCCAAAGAGACAAAGTACTATCTCTATGAAGATCATCTGGAAGAAAGCGATCCGGAACTGGCATAGAGTGCTGAAACAGTGCTAAAGGAATATCACAATTCTTTCATATTCCGACATTAGAATTAAAGTATGGAAAAGAGTAACGTATTGTTCCTGCTGACACCTAAGACCAATGTTGCGTGTCTCACCGGCAACATGAATGTCAGACAGGCTCTGGAGAAGATGAGAGCCCACGGCTATACGGCCATACCGATGATCTCACAGGAAGGCGAATACATCGGCACCGTTTCCGAAGGTGATCTGCTTTGGCAGATCGTCAGAAATGAGAAGATCTCCATGCAGGACCTGGAAAACGTGAACATCCTGGATCTGCCGCGGAGCCATGATACACCGGCCGTCAAGGTCGATGCGAATATCGAGGAACTGGTCGAGCAGATCGTCAATCACAACTTCGTACCGGTCGTCGATGATCGCAACGTGCTGATGGGCATCGTGACCAGACGCAAGGTCATGCAGGAACTGCTGAAGAAATAGCTTATAAAAATAACGTAAATAAGGCGATTTTTATTGAATTCTGTAACAAAATAACATAGAATAATAATTGCCTTATTTTTATTTTGGAGCCCCGGAAACTTCAAAGGAGAAAAATATGCGTCAAACGACTATGCTGAAATCAGCAGAAGTTAAGAAAGACTGGTATGTGGTCGATGCGAGTGGCAAGACTCTCGGCAGACTTGCAACACAGTGTGCTGCGATCTTAAGAGGAAAGCACAAGCCGACTTACACACCGAATGTCGACTGCGGCGATTATGTGATCATCACTAACGCTGCAAAGATCGTCTACACAGGCGATCAGGAAAATAAGAAGATCTACTACCACCATTCAATGTTCCCTGGAGGACTGAAAGCAAGATCTATCGGTAAGATGAAGAGAGAGTATCCTGTAGAGTTAGTGGAAAAAGCAGTTCAAGGTATGCTTCCACACAATAAGCTGGGTGATCGCATGAGAACTCACTTATATGTCTACGAAGGTGCTGAGCATCCTCATACCGCTCAAAAGCCAATTGAGCTTAAATAAGGAGAAAATCAATGCCTAAAAAGAAAACAAATGTAACTTACCTTGGAACAGGAAGACGTAAATCTTCTGTAGCTCGTGTTTATATGACACCTGGTACAGGCAAGATCATGGTCGGTGAAAAGACTCTTGAAGAATACTTGCCACAGGAAATCTTAAGAATGGTAGTAAAATCTCCGCTCGTTGAAACAGGAACTGAAGGTCAGTATGACATCTTCATCAATGTCTACGGCGGCGGTATGACAGGTCAGGCAGGTGCCATGAGACATGGTATCTCCAGAGCTTTACTGGAAATCGGTGAAGACTTCAGACCGGTCTTAAAGAAAGCAGGCTTCTTAACACGTGATTCCCGTGCTAAAGAACGTAAGAAGTACGGCTTAAGAGGAGCTCGTAGGAGACCTCAGTACTCTAAGCGTTAATATCCGGATTACGTCAGAGACATTCCTTTATGGGGTGTCTCTTTTCTTTTATGAGATAATAACAGTGTCATGATACAGGATATCTGCCCGCACAGACTGAAAAATCAGTTCATCGTATGTGAACCGGAACCGGCTGATCAGCTGATCATCATTTCAGATGGAAAGGTCCTGCTAAAAAAAGACCAGGCTGATCAGATCGTTTTTCCGTGCTTTGCGGATCTGAAAGATAAAAACAGAGATATCGTCTATCTGTTCATGATGGATGAAACAAGATATTTCCGCCTGGAAGATACAAGTATAGAAGGATTTGAATATATAGGAATAAAGGATCTGCGCTATAAGGGCTATGGACCAAAGGAGAATATCTTTGCGATCTATACGGCTTATCATCTGAACTGCTGGTATGAGGATAACCGCTACTGCGGAAACTGCGGTAGCCTGATGGTCCATGATAAAGAAGAAAGAGCACAATACTGTCCATCCTGTCACAGGAAAGTATATCCGCGCATCAATCCGGCAGTTATCGTCGGTGTCATCAACGGTGACAGACTTTTACTGACCCGTTATCGTAACGGTTACGGCGGTAATGCCATGGTGGCCGGTTTTACCGAAATAGGGGAAACACTGGAAGAGACGGTCAAAAGAGAAGTGAAAGAGGAAACAGGACTGGAAGTGAAGAATATCCGCTATTACGGATCACAGCCCTGGGGCACGGCTTCCGATATCCTGGCCGGTTTCTATTGTGATGTAGACGGTGATGACACGATCAGGATGGATGAAAATGAACTCAGGTATGCCTCCTGGGTTACAAGAGAAGATATCGTCTTACAGGAAAGTGATTTTTCTCTGACCAATGAGATGATGAAAAGATTCAAGGAAGGAAAAGACTGTTAAAGATAACGGTAGTTGGCTGGATAGCGGTTCTTGAGGATCCCGCCTGATACCTTGCCGAAACCGAGCGGGTATCCATCTGCACAGACCAGGACCAGGCCTTCAGCATCTTTGTCTCTGACGTCGAGAGTCTCACATTTAAGATAACGAATCGTCCGCTCGTCATCAGCATCAAAGCTGATGATCTTTTTATATTCATCTGCTTTCAAAGCCATGGCCAGTGCCTGTGACGGTTCAAAGCGTTCATGTTTGTATTCGCCAAGAAGCAGTCCTGATCTTAAGATCCTGAGACCTTTCAGGTCAAGATCGTGCACTGGTTCATAGAAAAGCCTGTTGTCTCTTCTTATCAGCTGTCCGTTATGAAGATCCATATTCAGATCTTTGAAGAAAGGCTCATCAGGCAGTATTGTCTTGTTTTCATGAACAGCGTTTGGTTTTCTTTCTCCCTTTTTCTGTAACAGCGCCACAAAGTGTCCTTCACCTTTGATGCGGTGCGGATAAAGACGGACGCAGCCCTGCGTATTAGTAGTGAGGCCTCTGACGAATCCCGGATATCCTTCGATCGCCAGGACTTCAAGATCCAAACAATTGCTCAAAGCATATTCGATCACTTCCTCATCTTCTTCGATCGAGAAGGTGCATGTCGAATAGACCATCATCCCTCCCGGCTTCAGCATCCTTGCGGCTGCCGTGATGATCTTTTTCTGGATCGGTGCATAATATGAACTGTCTTTCTCCAGCCACGATCTGATAAGTTCACTGTCTTTTCTGAACATTCCTTCACCGGAACACGGTGCATCGATCAGGATCTTATCGAAGCAGTTTTCAAAGCGGTCGAGTGTACTGATATCTTCAGCCATCACATAGCTGTTTCTGACACCGTGGGTCTCCAGCGTCTTTAACAGGACCTGAGCTCTGCTGGCGGAGATGTCGTTGGCAACGATCAGGCCGCTGCCGTCAAGTCTGGCAGCGAGCTTGGCACTCTTGCCTCCCGGAGCGGCGCAGGCATCGAGGATAAAGTCATCTTCATCAACAGGCAGGATCTCGGCCGGCAGCATGGCACTCGGTTCCTGGATATAATAAAGCCCTGCATAATAGTAGGGATGTCTGGAAGGCCGGTCTTCTTCTTTGAAATAGAAACCGTCACTGCACCATGGTACAGGCTCAAGCTCAAAAGGACAGATCTTCAGAAAATCTTCCACGGATATCTTGAGGGTATTGACCCTGAGACCGCTTATTTTTTTCTTTTCGAAACTGTCCAGATAGTCCTGATACTCATCTTTGAGAAGCTCTTTCATTCTGGAAAGATAGGTTTCAGGGAGACTGATCATATCTTAAGTTTATCAATTTATACAGAAAAATGACCTTTTTTGCGGAAAAATCGGTGAAAGGGGTAGGTGAAAGAGCCTTTTTCTGCAGATAAAGATATAGAGGGGTTCGTATGGAGTGTCTCAGATGCGGAAACAAAGATCCTGCTTATTTCTATAAGGGATCGAAAGGATACTACTGCCGGCGCTGTATCCGTTTTTCAAGGCTCCTGCTGGAGGAGGAACCGGAATCTTTTGAATACGAGATCGCTTCAGGTGCGGACGAATATCATTTCTCCTATGAACTGACTCCGGAACAGAAGGATGCTTCAGCAAAGTGTCTTAAGGCACTGGCTAACAGTGACGTCCTGCTCAACTGTGTCTGCGGTGCCGGCAAGACGGAACTGGCTGTTGAAAGCATCAGCTCATATCTGTCGCGGGGACTGAAGGTCGCCTATGCGATCGCCCGCAGGGAGGTAGTGATCGAACTGGAGAAGAGATTCAGAGAGATCTTTCCGCAGGCGGATGTCATCAGCGTCTACGGATCGCATCACGAGAAACTGAATGGTGATCTGATCATCTGTACCTGTCATCAGCTCTACCGGTACTATGATACTTTCGATCTGCTGGTACTGGATGAGGTCGATGCCTTTCCGCTTAAAGGGAATGAGACACTGATGAACATCGCGATCCGTTCTTCCAGAGGAAGGATCATCTTCTCGACTGCTACACTGGATACCGGTCTTAAAGCCATACTGAAGAAGAGAAGATATGAGACAGTCGAACTGTTCATCAGACCTTCACACAGACCGCTCAGTGTTCCAAAACTGATTTTTCTGAATAAGTTTCTGGCAATTCTGTGTCTGTACAGGATCATGGCACTGACGGCCAACCGGTGCATCATCTTCGTACCGGACAAAAGAAGCTGCCGGAATCTTTACCTGATCTTTTCCCGACTGTTTTCCTGTACCTATGTCTACTCTGATCTGAAGGAAAGGGAAAGCAACATCACGGCTTTCAGGCAAGGCGATCACCGCTTCATCTTTTCTACCAGTGTCCTGGAAAGAGGGATCACGATCCGCAATGTGGATGTGATCATCCTGAATTTCGGCAAGACCTTCGATCAGAGCAATCTGATCCAGATGCTGGGAAGAGTGGGAAGAGGCATGGATTCAGACGGAAGATCCTACATCATTTCCGATCATTTTTCAAAGGAGGTAGAAAAGACGATGCAATATCTGAAGAAAGCGAATTCCTATCTGTGAAATGTCTCTATTGTGACCGGAAGATCGAGAAATACACGTTCAGTTCGCTGTTTCTCAAGGAAGACGGATTGTGCTGTGAATGCCGGAGCAGACTGATACCGAAAAGGAAGATCATCAATATCAGAGGCATGGAAGTGGAGACGTTCTTTGAATATGACGGCATGTTTCGAAGTCTCCTTTTGCAGTACAAAGAGTGCTGTGATGAAGCCCTTAAGGATGTCTTTCTCTACGGGATCAGCGATTATATCAATCTGCGCTATCACGGATACCGGCTGCTTTTCGTACCCAGCAGTCAGACGAAACTGAAGATGCGGGGTTTCGATCATCTGGAAGAGATGTTTTCTGAAGTGAAACTGAAGAGAACCGGTGGCCTGAAGATGAAAAGGGAACTTACTCAGGAGGGCAGGAACCGGGAAGAAAGGAACCTGATGCTTAACAATTACATATATGAAGGTGGACCCCTGAAAAAGGTACTGATAGTCGATGATGTGGTAACTACCGGTTCCTCTTTAGCCGGAGTATTTCGAACAATCGAACTTTTTTCTCCAAAAATAAAAGTATTGGCTCTGGCATACAAAAAAACTTGATATATTGATATGAAATTGTGATAGAATTATTCCAAAGGAGAATAAGGAAATGTTAGGCAAAGTAAAGAGATTCAACAAGGTTAAGGGATTTGGCTTCATTACAGCAGATGATGGTCGTGATGTCTTCTTCCATTATTCTCAATTAGTCATGGATGGTTACAAGACCATCTCTGAGGGTGCACCAGTTGAATTCGAATTAGTTGAGGGTGATCGAGGTCTTCAAGCTCATAATATAAAAGAGATTCAGGAATAATCGAGAAACACTTAAAAGTTGGCCAGATGGCCAACTTTTTTTACTATGCTATAATAAGATGGAATTGGAGATATGAGATGAGTTTTTTTGACAAATTATTCAACAGTGACAAGAAGATCTTTGAGGAAGTCGAGAAGGCCTGCCTCCCTGTCGAGGCGATGGCTGAAGAGATGGCTTCACTCAGTGATGATGAACTTAAACATAAAACAGTCGAATTCAGACAGAGACTCGCTGAAGGCGAGACCCTCGATGATATTCAGGCTGAAGCTTTTGCGGTCGCCAGAGAAGCTTCCAGAAGAGTGATAGGCGAATATCCTTTCTTCTGCCAGCTGGAAGGTGCTTATGTCCTGCACCGCGGTGATATCGCGGAGATGAAGACCGGTGAAGGCAAGACCCTGACTTCGGTCATGGCTGTCTATCTGAACGCGCTTGAAGGCAAGGGCGTGCATGTCATCACGGTCAATGAGTATCTAGCTGAACGTGACTCGAACTGGATGGGAGCGATCCACCGTTTCCTGGGACTCACAGTCGGTCTAAACCTGCGTTCTCTGACGCCGGCTGAAAAACGCAAGGCCTATGAATGTGATATAACCTATACGACCAACTCGGAAGTCGGTTTCGATTACCTGCGTGACAACATGGTCACCAGAGTTGAAGACCGCGTTTTAAGAGATCTGCATTTTGCGCTCGTCGATGAGGTCGACTCGATCCTGATCGATGAATCAAGAACACCGCTGATCATTTCCGGCGGTCAGAAACAGACCGCTAACCTATATATAAATGCGGACCGTTTCGTCAAAAGACTGAAGATCGATGAGGACTATGTGATCGATGTCAAGGATCGCAATGTCCAGCTGACGGAAGTCGGTGTTCACAAAGGCGAGAAGGCTTTCGGTGTCGAGAACCTCTATGACTTGGAGAACACTTCACTGGTCCACTACATCGCTCAGGCTTTAAAAGCCAACTACATCATGAGCAGGGATGTCGAATACGTCGTTGAAGACAAGGAAGTCATCATCGTCGATCAGAATACCGGACGTAAGATGCCGGGACGTGAATATTCCGACGGACTCCATCAGGCCATCCAGGCCAAGGAAGGGGTACCGATCAAGCAGGAAACCACGACCATGGCGACGATCACCTATCAGAACTTCTTCCGTCTTTACAGCAAGCTTGCCGGTATGACCGGTACAGCCAAGACCGAGGAAGAGGAATTCCTGTCAATATACAATATGCGGGTCGTGGAGATCCCGACCAACAAGCCGGTCCAGCGTATCGATTATCCGGATCTGGTCTTCGGTACCAAGAAGGCCAAGTACAATGCCCTGCTGGAGGAAGTCAAGGAGCTGTATGCCAAGGGACAGCCGGTACTCGTCGGTACGATATCCGTTGAAACATCGGAACTGATATCAAGGATGCTGAAACAGGCGAGGATCAGACATGAAGTACTCAACGCCAAGAACCATGCGCGTGAAGCCGATATCATCGCCAAAGCCGGAAGAGAAGGTTCTGTCACCATCGCCACCAATATGGCAGGCCGTGGTACCGATATCAAACTGACAGACAGATCGAGAGAACTCGGCGGTCTGGCGGTACTGGGTTCGGAAAGACACGAATCACGCCGTATCGATAATCAGCTGCGCGGACGTTCAGGACGTCAGGGCGACCCGGGTTATTCCCGTTTCTATGTCTCTCTGGAAGATGAACTGATGGTCAGATTCGGATCTGACAGGATCTCGTCGCTGTTTGCCCAGATGGGTGATATCCCGATCGAGAACAAGACCGTGACCAAGGCGATATCCAGTGCCCAGAAGAGAGTCGAAGGTCTCAACTTCGATATCCGTAAGGCTCTGCTGGATTACGATGATGTCATGCGTCAGCAGCGTGAGACGATGTACGCTCAGCGTAACTATATCCTGGAGAACGAGGATATCCACAGTGTCGTTGAAAACATGTTCAGACGCGAGATGGAGAATATCGTTGAATCCAATATCTCCAATGACGGCAAGAAGGAAGTCATCGACTGCGAGTCGATCGCCAGACGTCTCAACAATATGGGTCTGGCAAGCTTCACGGCTGCCGATATCGAAGGCTTGAGCAAGGAAGAAACAGTAGAGAAGTGCCAGGAAGCTTCCTTCGGCGCTTATGAAAACAAGATCAAGCCGGTCAGGAAACAGATCCTGCCGCTTGAAAGAACGATGGTGCTCAGACTCATGGACAGAGCCTGGCAGAACCAGATCGACGTCATGTCCAAGCTCCGTGAGGGTATCCATCTGCGCTCCTATGCGCAAAACAATCCTCTGCAGGCTTATGTGGAAGAAGGATATGAGCTGTTTGAATCAATGATGAATACGATCTCCAATGATGTTGTGACTTTCTGCAACAATCTCAAGATCGTCATAAAGGAAAAATAAACATGGAATTATATGAAATGAAACAAGGCCTGAACACTTCCTTAAAGAAGTTAAAAGATTTAGGCGACTCTCTTTGACCTGGCCAGTATTGACCAAAAAATAAGCGAACTGGAACAGCAGCAAAGCGCAGAGGATTTCTGGTCCGACCAGAAGAAGGCTCAGAACATTATTAAGGAATACAATACCTTAAAGGATCTGCGCACCCAATATCAGCAGAACGAAAAGAACATCACTTCTCTGCTTGAGGAACTCGATGAACTCAACAGGAACTATGATGCGGAACTTTTTGAACTGCTCAGTGAGGAATACGAGGAGACTAACAAGAATTTTGAAGACTTTGAGATCAAGGTCCTGCTGTCCAACGACTACGATCATTCAAATGCCCTGCTGGAGATCCACCCCGGTGCCGGCGGTACCGAATCACAGGACTGGGCAGAGATGCTGTTCAGGATGTATCAGCGCTATGCCCAGAACAACGGCTATGGTTTTGAAGTCATCTCCTATGAAGAGGCTGATGAAGCCGGCATCAAATCATGCATGGTCGCCATCAAAGGTGATATGGCCTACGGTTATCTGAAAGGCGAGACCGGTGTCCATCGTCTGGTCAGGATCTCACCGTTTGATGCATCCAAGAGAAGACATACATCCTTCGCTTCTGTCGAAGTAGTTCCGGAGTTCAACAACGAGATCGATATCGAGATCAGAGAAGAAGATCTGGAAGTGGATACGATGCGCTCATCTGGCGCCGGCGGTCAGCATATCAACAAGACCGACTCGGCTGTCAGGATGAAGCATATCCCGACCGGACTCATGGCTTTCTCGCAGTCAGAAAGATCGCAGATCATGAACAGAGAAAAGTGTCTGGCTGTTCTGAAGGCCAAATTGTATCAGAAGGCCATCGAAGACAGGGAGAATCAGATCCGTTCACTGAAGGGTGAACAGCGCAAGATCGAATGGGGCTCACAGATCCGTTCCTACGTCTTCTGTCCCTATACGCTGGTCAAGGATCACCGTACCAATTACGAAGAAGGAAATGTGGAGAAGGTCATGAACGGGGAAATAAACAATTTCCTGTTTGCCTATCTGAAATCACAGATCTAGAAAAATGAAGAAACATCTCAGTCTTATCACTCTTACCGCACTGATCTTAGGCATAATCTTCGGATTATGCTTTTCACAATATACGGATAAGATCGCCTTCATCGGCAGTCTGTATATCACTTTCCTGAAATACATGATCGTACCGGTCGTCTTTACCAGTGTCAGTATCTCTGTCTATGATTCCAGCAGGATCAGAAACAGGATCATTCCGAAGACGATATTACTGTTTGCGCTGATGTTCATCGCGACATTCCTCTTATCATCGCTGGTGATCATACTTGTTGATCCGAGCAATGGTTTTGTGCTGGAAAACACCGAATGGTCCGGAACAGTCACGGAGATCGGCCTTTCCGGGATCATCCTCAATCTGATCCCGAGAGATCTGAAGAAGTTCATGACCGGTTCCTATCTGTTCTCAGTGATCGTCAATTCTTTCATCTTCGGATTTTTATGTACGAAATTTGAAAAGGGCAGTGTACTGATCGATCTCATCAGAAAGGTCAAGGAAATACTTTTCAAGATCCTGGAATATTTCATGTATCTGACACCGCTGGCCGTCTTTTCTCTGATCAGCAATACCGTCTCCCGCTATGGTATTGTTCTGTTTGGCGTGGGAGCCAGATATATCCTTACGGCTTATCTGTGTACGCTGGTTACGATCATCTTTGTGATGATGATGCCGGTACTGTTTGTGTGCAAGATGAGCCCACTGGTCTTTTTCAGAAAGGTGAGAAGGATCTGGCTGATGACGATCACGACCTGTTCGTCGAATGCTACACTTCCTTATACGATCAGGACCTGCAAAGAGGAATTCGGCATTCCGGAAGAGATCACGGACGTCGTCGTGCCTTTAGGCTGTACGATCCACATGTGCGGCGGAGCTGTCTCGTTCTCGCTGCTGGGTCTTTTCTGCAGTAAACTCTTCGGCGTGGATATCACCCTTGGCCGTTATCTGATGATGTTGGTATCAGCACTCGTCATCAACATGTCAGCTCCGGGCATTCCTAACGGCGGTGTCGTGATCGGAGCGTCCTATCTGCAGCTGCTTGGCATCCCTCTGGATTTCATCGGATTCTATTCCGGTATCTATAAACTTCTCGATATGGCTTATACTTCACTGAACGTGACCGGTGATATTACAGCCAATGTCATCATGAACAGGATAGTTAACGGTTGACAGATATGTTAGAATATAAATAGTTTTGAGGGATAGATCAGTCATTCGAGACTTACAGAGAGCTGATGGACGGTGCAAATCAGCAGGGAGGATGACTGGAGATGGATCCTGAACTTTCTGTTCGATATGTAGGACAGGACGTGGACTCGCGTTAAGAGAATGAAGTTACAAGTAAAGGTGGTACCGCGCTCATGCGCCCTTGATATCACCTTTTTATTTTTTTCGGAGGTTAAGAGTATGGAAAACAGAGGCAAGTATTACATCACGACAGCGATTGCGTATGCCAGCGGCAAACCGCACATCGGCAACACTTATGAGATCATCATGGCAGACAGTATCGCCAGATACAAGAAACTGATCGGCTACGATGTCCGTTTTCAGACGGGAACTGATGAACACGGACAGAAGATCGAAGAGAAGGCCAAGGCGGCTGGACTGACACCGAAGGAATTCGTCGACATCCAGGCCGGTGAGATCAAGAGGATCTTCGATCTGATGAACACTTCCTATGATAAGTTTATCCGCACGACTGATGATTATCATGAAAAGGAAGTTCAGAAGATCTTCAAGAAGCTCTATGATCAGGGCGATATCTATAAGAGTGAATATGAGGGCTGGTACTGTACACCATGTGAGTCTTTCTGGACGGAATCACAGCTGGTCGATGGAAAGTGTCCGACCTGCGGCGCTGAAGTTCATAAAGAGAAGGAAGAGTCTTATTTCTTCAAACTCAGCAAGTATCAGAAACAGCTGGAAGACTATATTGAGGATCATCCGGAATTCATTCAGCCAGAATCACGCAAGAACGAGATGCTGAACAACTTCATCAGACCGGGATTACAGGATCTGTGTGTCTCCCGTACTTCTTTCAAATGGGGCATTCCGGTCGATTTTGATGACAAGCATGTCGTCTATGTCTGGATCGATGCTTTGAGCAACTATATCACCGGGCTGGGCTATCATCAGGACGGAAAGAGCGATGAGCTCTATGACAAATACTGGCCGGCCGACCTGCATCTGATCGGCAAGGACATCGTCCGTTTCCACACCATCTACTGGCCGATCATGCTGATGGCGATCGGACAGCCTCTGCCTAAACAGGTCTTCGGTCATCCGTGGATGCTGGTAGGTGAGGACAAGATCTCCAAATCCAAGGGCAACGCTATCTATGCCGATGATCTGGTAAGATTCTTCGGTGTCGATGCGGTAAGATATTTCGTTCTGCATGAGATGCCTTTTGCCCAGGATGGTACCATCACCTGGGAACTGATGATCGAAAGGATCAATTCCGATCTGGCCAATGTCTTCGGCAACCTCGTCAACAGGACGGTCGCCATGACCAACAAGTATTTTGACGGTCAGCTCAATAAGGAATTTGAAGAAGCAGAAGGTGATGCGGAATTCAAACAGTTCATCCTTGATTCAGTCAAGGCAGTCGATGAGAAGATGAACCAGCTGAGAGTCGGAGATTCTCTGGAACTCATCATGGAACTCTTCAGAAGATGCAACAAGTACATCGATGAGACAGCTCCATGGACACTGGCTAAAGATGAAGCCAGCAGAAAGAGACTCAACACCGTGCTTTACAATCTGCTGGAAGGCATCAGGATCGGTACAATCCTGCTGTCACCGTTCATGCCTGAAACGGCTGAAAAGGTCTTTGAGCAGATCAATACGCAGAATACTGCCTATGATTCGCTTGAAAGCTTCGGCGGCTATGAGTGCAACAAAGTCACAGACAAGCCTGAACCGCTGTTTGCCAGACTCGATCCGGTCAAGACGATGGAAGAGATCCATGCTTCGCTGGGAACAAAGGAAACGAAAGTCGAACACAAAGCAGAGATCGAATTCAATGATTTCGATAAAGTCGAGATGGTCGTCGGCAAAGTCCTGGAATGCAAGAAGCATCCTGATGCAGACAAGATCCTGGTCTTCAATGTCGATTTCGGCTATGAACAGCGTCAGATCCTTTCAGGTGTAGCTGAATTCTATAAGCCGGAAGACCTGGTCGGCAAGAAAGTCATCGCTGTCCTGAACCTGAAACCGCGCAAGATCAGAGGACTTGAGTCCAACGGAATGCTGCTGTCAGCCGTTAAGGAAAAAGACGGAAAAGAGGAACTTGAACTGTTAACATCCGAAATGGAGATCGGTTCAAAAGTATGTTAAGAGAGTCGTGACTGACTCTCTTTTTATATATGAAAACAAATAGAGTATAATTATATAGAAATGGTAAGAATAACGATAATAATCTGCAAACTGATCAAGAAATGGGCAAAGAAACTTGGCCGGGGATCGAGTTTTCCGGGCAAAGTCGCTCTTAAGCTGTGTCCGAATATTTTAAGCAGGATCACTTTACCGGAGATAACGATCGCCGTGACCGGTTCCAACGGCAAGACGACGACGGTCGAGATGATCAACAGTCTGCTGGTCAAACAGGGCTATTCGGTCGCCTACAACTATGAAGGTTCAAACCAGATCGAAGGTGTGACAACACTCATCCTCGACAACTGCGATAATGACGGAAAGTTCCTCAAGGATGTCCTTTTGATGGAAGTGGATGAAAGATATGCCCGCTACATCTTTAAGTTTTTTGCACCTAAGTATTATGTGATAAACAATCTCTACCGTGATCAGATGACCAGAAACGGCCATCCGGAATATGTTCTGAAGGCGATCGCTGATTCGATCCGTCCTGAATCGACGCTCATCCTCAATGGCGATGATCCTTTGATCGCGTCACTGGCGGAGAAGTTTGAAAACAAGGCCATCTATTTCGGTATCTATGACAACGAATACACGAGTGAAGAATGCGACAGTGTCTACGATGACGGTTACTACTGTCCTGTCTGCCATCACCGGATGACCTATGATTACCGTCAGTTTGCGCATGTAGGTGCTTACCACTGCCTGAACTGCGGTTTCCAGCGCAAGGATCCGGAATATCATATCAGCAAGCTCGATCTGGAAAGCGGTGAGCTGGTGATAAACAATCGATACAGGATCACGATGGCGCTCAAGACGATCTATAATGCGTACAATACGGTAGCTGCTTTTGCGCTTGGTTCACTGCTCGGTCTCGACAAAAAGTATCTGCGTGAGGATCTGAACAATTTCATGATCAAAAACGGCAGAGTCAGAAGATTCAAGACCGGCAGACTGGAAGGTACTTTACTGATCTCAAAACATGAGAACACCATGTCCTATAACAGAAATCTGGACTATGTCGTCGGACGTGAGGAAAATGTCATCCTCCTTTTGATCATCGATGATATCAGCAGAAAGTACTTCACTTCCGATACTTCCTGGCTGTGGGATATCAGTTTCGATAAACTGAATTCAGCTAATATCACGGAGATCGTGACCGCCGGCAAATATGAATATGATATAGCCGTGAGGTTTGAATATGCGGGCGTCAACATGGACAAGGTCGTCATGTACAGAAGTGTCCCGGAAGCGATCGCTTATCTCAGAAACAAGCCGAAAGGCATCCTCTATTGCATGACCTGTTTCTCTGATCAGGATAAGCTGCTTAATGAAGTGGAGGTCCTGAACTGATATGAAAATACTGCATCTGTATCCGAACCTGATGAATCTTTACGGTGATCATGGCAATATCACAGTTTTAAGCAGATATCTCAAGGATCTGGGCATCAGAGTAAAGGTCGAAAAGAAAGATATCGAAGATCTGATCGATTTCAATCAGTATGATTTCATCTATATGGGATCAGGAACTGAAGATAAACTGAAGATCGCAATGAAGGATCTGATGAAATACAAACTATTTATCAGCAGATATATCAGTAAAGGCAAAGCCGGTCTTTTTACCGGCAATGCCATGGAACTGCTGGGAAGAAAGATCGATGATGAAGAAGCACTCGGTATCCTGAATTTTGAGACTGTTACGACCGAGAAACGTTATACGGGCGATGTGATCGCCAGAAATGAAGAAACGAAGGAAGTCGTCGGCTTCATCAATAAATCATCGCTGATCAAAGGCGGAGAGGCAGACAAACTGTTCACCTATGAGTTTCGTGACAGCAATCTCGTCGACAACGACTATGAAGGATATCGCACAGGCAATTTCTTCGGTACCCATATCATCGGGCCGGTCCTGGTGAAGAATCCGGCTTTCAGGGAAGTGATCGTCAAGATCCTGGCCGGTGAGAAATTCGAGGAAAGGGTCTATCCTTATGAGCAGGAAGCCTACGACAATACCCTGCAGGAATTAAGGAAAAGAAAATAAATGTCCGGAACAGTCTTCCAGTTTGACTGGGAAATCAGACTGATGGAATGGCTGCAGAGCATCGTTGCGGCCAATCCGTTTATGATATATATCATTAAAGCGATCACCCAGTTCGGCGAACCGGTGTTTTCAGCACTGATCATTGCCTATATCTACTGGAATCATGACAAGAGGAAGGGGATGCGCATCGCTGTCGATGTCCTGGGAACGATGATCGTTAACAATCAGATCAAAAACATCTTTGACCGCATGCGTCCGTATATGACCAATGAAACGATCGAATGTCTCTATCCGGTCGATCCTGATTATCCGCTTGATGACATCTTCAGGCAGGGTTATTCATTTCCCAGCGGTCATACCGCGAATGTAACATCGATCTTTGTTTCGCTCTTTCTGCAGGATGGCAAGAAGATCCTGCTGAGTCTGGGATCGATACTCGTCTTTCTGATCTGTTTTGCGCGGGTCGCCGTTGGTGTCCATTATCCTACCGATGTTCTGGCAGCGGTGATCGTCGGCATCGTGACTCCGATCGTGGCTGAACTGCTGCAGGACAAATATGAGCCAAAGATCCTGTATCCTGTGATCATCCTGTATACACTTATGGGTGTGCTCTTCTGCATGACGGACGATTATCTGTCATGCACCGGTATCATCATCGGTTTTCTGCTGGCAGATCTCTATGATGAAAGACACGGCAGTTTTAAGACCACATCAAATAAGCTAAGAGGACTGATCAGGACACTGTTTGGCGGGATCATCTTCTTAAGCATTTCCTATCTGATGAAATATCCTTTTGAACATCTTTCCGCCGATCTTCCGCAGCTGTTCTTCCGTTTCCTGCGTCTTTTGCGCTACGGTACAGCCACCTTCATCACGATGGGGGTCTATCCCCGGCTGTTCAGATATAACATATTCCGATTCAATGAAAAAGAAGATCAGTGATCTTCTTTTCTAACGGTTGCAGTTGATCTGATGAGGAACATAGAGTTCTTCAAGGTATCTGATATCTTCTTCGCTCAGATGGACACTGAAGCAGTTCAGGGCATCATCCAGATATTTCTCTTTTGTAACACCGATGATCGGTGCAGCAACGCCTTTGGCAAACTGCCAGGCCATACAGATATTGCTCATGGAGACACCGTATTTCTGAGCGATTTCCCAGACGCGTGAGGTGATCTTCTGATCCGCTTCAGCAGTCTTGTCGTATCTCGTACCTTCGATCGAATCCAGCCTGAAGCGTGTAGATTCGTTATCATATTCTTTACGGGCCAGTCTTCCGGCAGCGTATGGCGCAAAGGAAGTCCTTGAGACGCCGAACTGTTCAGCTACCGGTATCAGATCTCTTTCATCTTCACGATAGATCAGGTTGTAGTGATTCTGCAGTGTCGTGAACGGCTGATAGCCCAGTTCCCTGGCTTTGTAGCAGTACTCCGCAAACTGATGACCGTACATGGCCGAGGCTCCGTAGTAGCGGATATGTCCCATCTTCACTTCTTCATCGAGTGCTTTGAGCGTCTCTTCGACCGGTGTATCATAGTCGAAACGGTGCAGGACGAGAAGATCGACATAATCCATCTGCAGTCTTTCCAGCGAGCCTTTTACTTCTCTGTGTATGGCTTCCGGTGACAGCTTTCCTTCATTGAAATAACACTTGGTGGTGATGACGAGCTTGCTGCGGTCAAGGTTCTTTAATGCCTGACCGAGAAAACGTTCTGAGGAACCGGCAGAATAATTATTGGAAGTATCGAAGAAATTGATCCCGCTTTCATAGGCCTTGAGGATGATTCTTTCTGATTTATCATAACTAAGGGTCCACTGATACTGTCCTTCCTCCGGTTCACCGAAAGACATGCAGCCCAGACACAGGCGTGAGACGTTAAGTTCAGAATTTCCTAATTTGATATATTCCATGTTTTAATTATATGATATTTGCTAAAATATTAGTGTGGAACTGGTATTCTCGGAAGATAATCTCATGGAAAGAAAAAAGACTCAGCTGTCTGATGAAAACGGGCAGCTTTTATACTGGGGGATCTACGATTTTGCCTATAAATACCGCACCAGGATCTATGACCATAACGATAATGAGATAGCCTATGTGGAAAAGGATATCGCTTCATCGGATACACCGGTCTTTTTCTATGATCCGCTGGATAAGGTGATCGGCAATATCTTCAGAAAGAAGGATGGCTGCAGTTCAGGACCTGAGGGCTATGAAATAAAAGAAGATGATGATGTCATTGAGGTCGAAGGTCTGATGAGAAAAGAGAATGGCCGACTGATCATCTATGATGAAGAAAAAGTACTTAAATGTCTGATGATCATGTTTGGAATGATCGAAATAAAGAGGCAATAAATGATCAAAGAGGAATTCACATTTCCGTCAAGCGACGGGCATACTGACATAAGAGCAGTCCGCTATGTTCCGGATGTTCCGGTAAGAGCGATCCTGCAGATCGCGCATGGCATGGTGGAATTCATTGACCGCTATGAGAATTTTGCGGCTTTTCTGTGTGAAAAGGGCTATCTGGTGACCGGAAACGATCACCTGGGACACGGTGCTTCCGTTAAGTCTGAAGCTGATTGGGGCTATTTCGGAGCAGACGGAAACAGATATCTGCTCGATGATATGCATGAACTGATGAAGATCACGAAGGGACTGTATCCTGATCTTCCGTATTATCTAATGGGTCATTCGATGGGTTCTTTCTATGCCAGGCAGTATCTGTTCGACTATGATGATGGGCCTGACAAGGCGATCATCATGGGGACCGGTTTTGAACCGAAAGCCGTCCTCAAAGCGGGCATGTTCCTGTGCAAAGTGATAGCTCTGTTCAGAGGCTGGCGTTACCGTTCCGGGCTGGTAAACAGTATCGCTTTCGGTTCCTACAACAAACAGTTTGAACCGGCAAGGACCAGCGTTGACTGGCTCAGCAAGGATGAGAAACTGGTCGACTGGTATCTGAATGAACCGCGCTGCACTTTCCGTTTCACGGTGAATGGCTACTATGAGATGTTCAAAGGCATCACCAGGCTCCATGACCGTGGGTTGCTGGGAAAAGTCCCTAAGGATCTGCCGTTGCTGTTTGTCTCCGGGAAGGAAGACCCGGTCGGCACCAACGGAGCAGAAGTTGAAGCAGCTGTCAAGTCACTGACAGATGTCGGAGTTAAAGATATAACTGTAAAATTATACGAAAATGACAGACATGAGATACTGAATGAAACAGATAAAGAGACTGTTTATGAGGATATCTACAGATGGCTGGAAACAGGTAAGATTTAAGGTAGCGGAGTAAGAAAATGTTGAAATATTTTGTATTATCGATATTAATAATCATCATCGGTGTGAGCTATGCCCTGAAACTGAAGAACGATCTCAAGAGTTTTTCAGCAGCTCTGACACTCATTGTATCTTTTGCGATCTCGGCCCTGGTCTTCCCGTGCTATCTGCTTGACGGGACAGACCTGCTGATCTCGACACTTGGTGCGCTGCGCTACGGTATCATCGCCGTAGGCATGAACGTCTCGACAGCCATCATGGAATACCTGCCTGAGGAAGAACCGCTGGCGACCATGTACAAGTGTCTGCTTTATGCTCTTTATATCGCCGGACCGGTCTGTGCCTCCATGTTCATCATCAGCTTCTCCAGAAGCGTGCTCGACAGTCTCAGGATGTTCGGACACAAGAACGTTCACGTCTTCTCACAGATCAATGACCGTTCCCTGGCGATCGCTGAAAGCATCTATGAGAACGACAGGAAGCAGACCCTGATCTTCTGCAACAGCGAAGATGCCGAGGAACAGCTGAAGACCAAGGCTTATTCATTACATGCACTGGTCCTGGAAGGAAACGAGCATCTGCATATCAGCAGCAGACGTAACTATGAATTCTATGAGATCGACGATGATCATCAGGACTGTCTCATCGCCGTTACTTCGCTTTGTGACTATCTGCTGAAACAGAAACATTATTCACGCGAAAGAGTCGTCGTCAGATATTTTGTCAGCCGCGATTCACTGGAACTGATCAGGAATCTCGATGCGCACTACGGAAAAGATGTCTACCTGCGCTATATCGATGAAGACAATATGTTGGCCATCAGTCTGTTAAGGGAATGCAAAGACATCCTGGCACCGGCTCTGCATAATGAGATACATATCTATGGCAGCAATGATCTTGCACTGTCGATCTTACGCAACCTGCTCTGCCTGCTGGTCCAGCCGGGAACAGGTTATGCGATCCATGTCTTTGCCGCTGATGTAAAGAAGCTGGCGAAGAAGCTCAAAAATGAAAGCCCGGAGATCCTCAACTGTGACTTTGACCGTTATTTTGCCAGAGAGAGGATACAGGGTTCCAACTGCAACGTTCGTTTCCATGAATTCGATAATTACGCACCGGAATTTGAGACCGAGATAAAACAGCTGCGTCTTCCGGATGTCGTCTTTGTCTGCAAGGACGACGACGAGGATTCCTACCGCACATCGATGCAGCTCAAACGGCTTTTCAGCAGTTTCAGTCCTGATCTGACTTCTCCGCTGATCTACTGCAGTCTGAAGGACAGCGATCTCAACAAGATTATCGATGAGGATAACAGTATCCGTTATTTCGGCAACTATGCGAAGCGCTATGACTATCAGTCATTCATCATGCCGGAACTGGAGAAGGCAGCCAAGAGGACCCATCTGGCTTATCTGTCAGACAAGGATCACGACGTGTTCCAGCTTTCTGATGAAGAGAAGGAACAGCTGCTGGAAGATACCGGCTATTATTCCTATGTGAATCAGAACTCTTCCTATTGTGCAGCTCTGGCCATGGAATACCGTCTGGCCTATATCCTGTCCAAGAAAGACCGCAATATAGCTGATGAGGATTTCGTAAGAGAGTGGATCCTCGATGATGTCAATATGATGAGACTGGCTGAAGCGGAACACGAACGCTGGAATACCTATCAGCGTCTGCAGGGCTGGAGATGTGCCGATACCGAACAGATGAACAAGATCGCTCTCAAGAGCCAGGGCAAAAACGTCAAGGACAACGATCTGCTGTTGCATCCGGCCATCGTTCCTTATGATATTCTTGATGAAGTCGAACACAAGGCTGATGATATCTATTCTAGACTCGGTTCAGACCGCAAGAGCGATTATATCGAAGCCGACAAGAAGCTTCTCAGACAGATACTGAAGATATTAGATAAAGAATAAGATGAGTGATGTTCATTACAATGCCTTTATATCCTACAGGCACACTCCCCGTGATATCGAAGTAGCAAAAGAGATCCAGCATTCCCTGGAGCGTTTTAAGATACCGAAGGCCATCCAGGAGAAGTATCATATCAGCAAGATCGACAGAGTCTTCCGTGATCAGGAGGAGCTGGAACTGAACTCTGATCTGGCTCAGAAGATCGAGGATGCTCTGGAGGCATCAGATTATCTGATCGTCATCTGTTCTCCGCAATATAATGAATCAAAATGGTGTCTGATGGAGATAGACACTTTTCTTAAGAATCACGACCGTGATCATATACTGTGTGTCCTCTCGGAAGGAGAACCGCCATCTATCTTCCCCGAACAGCTCCTCCACTATACCAGGACAGTAACGGATAAAAAGGGTAAGAAGAAAACAGAAAAAGTCAATGCGGAACCGCTGGCCTGCGATTACCGCGGTGATTTCAAGGATGCCAACCGGATCGAACTGCCGCGTCTTGTTTCGGCCATGATCGGCTGCAACTACGATGAACTGATCCTGCGTCAGGAAAAGTACCGCCGCAGACGTCTTTTTACGATCCTTGGTTCAGCAGCTGCTGCTGCGACGATCGCGATCGCCTATCTGCTCTGGAGCAATGCCCAGATCTCCAGGAACTACCGGCAGGCGCTGATCAATGAATCAAAAGTACTGGCAAAAGAAGCTCTGGAATACTATGACGGACAGGACCGTCTTATGGCACTGCAATCAGCACTGAAGGCCTTGCCTGATGAAGACAATGACCGTCCGGTCATTGATGATGCCGTCTATGCCCTGAGCAAGGCTTCCTATGCCTATGCTGTTCCGTATAATGTTGAAGAGTCATGGCGCATCGATGTAGTCAACAACATCACCGAGTATTTCGTCACCCGCAGCAACAAATACATCGTCTTTATCGACAAGAGTGGCCTGATCCATACCTATGATCTGCAAAGCAGAGAAGAGATCGCTTCTTTCAGAGCTTCATCGATCCCAGCCGATATCCATGAAGGCAAGAGCGGTGAAGTCATCGCCGATCTGACCAGTCAGCTGGAATCCTATGATTATCTGGAAGGAAAGAAGATCTGGAGCGTACCGCTGAAATATCAGACACTGAGCAGATCACATCTGAGTTATTCAAAGGAATACATCGGAGCCAGTGATTCTTTTGCGATGCAGATCGTGGATACCGAAGGCAACTATTATCTCTCCATGCCATTACCGGAAGAAGAGAGCGGCTACATAACGGATTTCTGCTGGTCGGAAGACGACCGTTTTATTGCCTTAAAGATGAGAGAATCATTCGGTGATGAGAAATGCGGAATATTCGATTTTGAAACATCGAAATATTACGGGATCCAGGACAGCTTTACCGAGATCATCCATTACAGTATCGATAAGAACGGTATCCTGTATATCGTGGATAATCCCAATCCGTATTCGACCTATAAGATAGACGGTTTTGAAGCTGTTTCCAACAATACATATAAACTGTCTGCCTATGATCTGAACGGCAAGCTTTTTGAAACGGATATCGACAACAGTTTCGCTGTCAATGAAGTAGGGGTCTACACCCGCAGCGATGCAAGGATCTGCGTCACGCTGGGCAACGGCATCTATCTGATCGACGGATCAGGAAAGATAAATGAAACATATCATCTGTCTTCTTCCATCAGCAAGATCATAAATATGTCTGATGATTCACTTATCATGATCTGTGACAACGGCTATGAAGGAACTTTCTGGTTTGATGACGGCCAGGCAGCATTGAACCGCAGTTTTCCTGCCGGTATCAGCGATATCCAGAAGATCCTTGACAGACACAGCACCCTGTACTGTGACTATGCGATCCTTTACGAAGGCAATGTCTATATCTACGAATATCTGTATGATGACAGTCTCGAATACCTTGACGGCAATGCCTATCCGTATCCGCCGGTCGAATATATCACCGATAACGACACGATCGTTTTCAAGAATGAATATCTGATCGGGATCGCCGATGTCTCGGAAAAAAGAGTAAAGACGGAATATGTCTATGATCAGGATGCCTACTATCATCTGCTGGATATCATCGATGGCGAAGTATTCGTACTGAAGGCTAGCGGTGACGAAGGGGCACTGTCGCTGGTGGAAATGGACAGCGTTTCCGGAAAGATCGTGAAGGAGACTGATCTTGGATCTTTCGACTTCTGTGTCGGCTCCGGATTCTTCTCTTACCCGCTGAGCCGCAGTGAGATGATCTATGTCGACAATTTCTATCTCGCTCCTTCATCATTCATCTGTCAGAATCATGTCCTGTATTATCATGATCTCGATAATCCTGATCTGATCTATATCTATGATCTTGTCAGCGGTGAACAGAAGACATTTACGGCTGATCTCGGACCGATCTTCATGGTCAATCACAACGGCAGTTATTATTATCCGGCGGAAATGGTCGTATCCGCTGACGGAAGATATATCTTCAGCTGCGGATACAGTTTTGCGAAAGACAACAGTGAAAAGAGCCGCAAAGCGATCCTGCTTGATCTGGAAAGCGGAAGCAGCACTATCTTTGAAAGAGATATGGCTGAAGGTTTCGTTGCCGCACTCGGAGACGGAAAGGTCATGTATTCATCTGAAGACAGTCTGAACATCTGTTCAACAGACGGAACGCTGCTGAGTGAGATACCTTATACCGGGGAACAGGTCACCAGCTTTGCTTATCATGATGGAAAACTGTATTGTGTCTATCCGGATGACAGTCTCAGGATCTACAAAGACAGCGAAGAGATCAGAAGTGTCACACTCTCTTCTCCGGAGACCACCTATGTTTCGGCTAAGATGTTCCGCTTTGAATTCTATGACGATGAACTGTTTGTTTATAATGATACGCTCCTCAATATCATCAGTCTTGATTCAGACTCTCTGAAAGCCCTGACCGGCATTGAGCAGAACGTCATGAACTATCTGCCTCAACAAAGGAAATTCATCGTCTATGCCTATGGCGATGACAAACTGGATATGAATTTCCGGCTGGCGATGTTTGAACGATACACTATCGAGGAACTGATCGAACGAGCCAACCGGCAGCTGGAAAACTATCAATAAAACAAGTGTGATCAAACACACTTGTTTTTGTTATTCTTCTACATGTTCGATGCCCTGGGAGATGATATTGTAGACATGATCATCAGCCAGAGAATAGTAGATCGTCTTGCCTTCTCTGCGGTTACTGACCAGCTTACTGTTTTTCAGAAAGCGCAGCTGATGTGAGATGGCTGACTGATTCATATTCAGCAGTTCAGCGATCTCCGTGACGCTTCTTTCTTTCTCAAACAGGGAATAGAGGATCCTGATCCTGGTCGAATCAGAGAAGTTCTTGAACAGTTCGGCGACATCATAGAGAGTGTTTTCACTGAATTTCTTTTTCATCAGATATCATTTACTCCCAATGCCCTGATGGCATTTATGACGGCGATGATCATGACACCGACATCAGCGAAGATCGCCAGCCACATTTCGGCAATGCCGAAGGCACTAAGGATCAGGGTGATGATCTTGACGGTGATCGCAAAGATGATGTTCTCATAGACGATGCGCATACACTTGTTGGCGATCTTTATCGCTTTGGCGATCTTGAGCGGATCATCATCCATCAGGACGATATCAGCCGCTTCGATGGCAGCATCGGAACCGAGCGATCCCATGGCGATACCGACATCAGCCAGGGAAAGGACCGGAGCATCGTTGATGCCGTCTCCGACGAAGGCCAGTGTTTCACTGCTGTCTTTCTGTTTCAGCTGTTTTTCCAGCTCTGTGACTTTATCCTGCGGCAGCAGTTCGGCATAGACTTCATCGATACCGAGCTTATTTGCCACACTTTCAGCCGTCTTGTCATCATCTCCTGTCAGCATGATCGTCTTTCTGACACCGGCTTTCTTCAGTTCCTGAATGGCTTTTTCAGCCGTCGGTTTTATCTTGTCACCGATATGGATATGACCTTTATACTCGCCGTCCACGGCAACATGGACGATCGTACCTTCATCCGGACATTCGATGATCCTGATACCGTTATCTGTCATGAGCTTGTCGTTGCCGACCAGGACTTTTCTGTTGCCGATCAGCGATTCGACGCCTTTGCCGGCTACTTCTTTTACCGATTCGATCTTTTCCTTATCCAGTTCTTTTCCATATTCACGGACTATCGATCTGGCGATCGGGTGATTGGAATAGGCTTCCGCATGGGCGGCATATTCCAGCAGTTCTTCTTTTGAGAATTCATTATTGTGAACGGTCGTGACTTCAAAGATGCCGAGCGTGACCGTACCGGTCTTGTCGAAGGCGACATATCTTGTCTTGGATAGGGCTTCCAGATAGTTGGATCCCTTGATCAGCACGCCAGCCTTGCTGGCACCGCCGATACCCGCAAAGAATGACAGCGGGATCGAGATGACCAGGGCGCACGGACATGAGATGACGAGGAACGTCAGAGCTCTGAACACCCAAGTCGAGAAATCCAGTTCACCGTTAAGGACAAACCTGATAAACAGTGGCGGAACGATCGCCAGTGCCAGAGCACTGTAACAGACCGCCGGTGTATAATAACGGGCAAATTTCGTAATGAAATCTTCCGAACGTGATTTATTGCTGGTGGCATTCTCGATCAGGTCCAGGACCTTGGAAACAGTCGATTCACCGAAAGGTTTCGTTGTTTTTATTTTGATCAGCGAAGTCATATTGATACAGCCGCTGATGACCTCATCTCCCATAGCGACATCGCGGGGTCTTGATTCACCGGTCAGTGCACTCGTGTTGAGCGAAGTTTCTCCTTCAACGACGACACCGTCGATTGGGATCTTTTCACCGACTTTGACGACGATGATATCACCGACTTCGACTTCATCAGGATCGACCTGTTCAAGTTCGCCGTCTTTTTCGATATTGGCATAATCCGGTCTGATATCCATCAGCTGGGCGATGTTCTTCCTCGATCTTCCGACCGCATAGGACTGGAACCATTCACCGATCTGATAAAACAGCATGACTTCCACACCTTCCTGATATTCGCCCAAGGTGATCGCACCGATCGTGGCTATTGCCATCAGGAAGTTCTCATCGAAGTGTTCCCGGTTCTTAATGCTCAGAAGAGCCTTGCGCAGGATATCATATCCTACTATCAGGTAGGGTATGAGATAAAGCAGGGCTTTCAGGTATTCATTCTCGATCAAAACAAAGTGCAGCGCTATCAGCAGGACAGCAGCTATGATGATCCGGATCAGATTTTTCTTCTGTTTTCTGCTCATAGGAATATTTCGCAGTCATCTTCAACTTTACGGCAGTTTTTCAGTACTTCCTTCATGACTTTTTTCTCATCTGCACCTTCGGCAAATTCGACGATCATCTTGAGCGTCATGAAATTGACGACAGCTTTCTTGACTCCTTCTGTCTTGTTGGCAGCTTCTTCCATTTTGTTGGCGCAGTTGGCGCAGTCAACTTCGATTCCGTATGTTTTCTTCATATTGATCTCCTTATTGAACATATGAACATCTGTTCATATGTATTATATGACCTTCTGTCTGATTATGCAAGAGTGTGCTAGAATTATTACTGTTATGAATATGAATGATTATCTGAAATGGCGCGGCGATCTTTCCTTTAAAGCCGACCCGTTCAATGAAGTCGATAATCTGTGCATCGCGCAGATCGTCTATCTCAATTTTGACGGCATCTTAAACAGCGACAGCCGCATGAGCATCAAAAAGCTGGCTGAGCTTTATTTTGAAAAGTATCCTGAGCTGGAAAACAGCAAGGATTTTACCCGTACCAGGTCATATGTCCTGAAACTGATGGCCGCATCTTCCCGCTTTGCGTCATGTACCGTACGTAATTATGTGCACATCAGACATGATGAGAACGAGATCATCGAGCAGTTTGCAGCCATGATCGTCGATCTGAATGATTCCACCAGTGTCGTGGCTTTCCGCGGTACCGACAGTACACTGACCGGCTGGAAAGAGGACATGATGCTTTCGTATACCGGCATCGCTTCGCAGAATGATGCTGTCGATTACATCGACAAATACTGTACCTTACTTGGAAAATATCGGATCATCGGTCATTCCAAGGGCGGCTATCTGGCACTATATGCTTCAATGAACTGCAAATGGTATATCCGTCACAGGATCATTGAGATCTATTCCGATGACGGTCCGGGTCTGCGTCCGGGGACTTATACGCCTGATCAGTACGAAAAGATCAAACACAAATACAAACTGATCGTACCGGAGAAAGACTGTATCGGAACGATCTATGAGATCGCGACGATCAGAAAGATCTGCAAGATCAGTGTTTCCAATGTCTTTGCCGCTCACTACATGGGCAACTGGGAAGTTGAAAGGAATCATCTCGTCGAATCGGATCGTGACGCCTATGTTACCAACCTCAGCCACAAGGCGATCAGACAGTTTCTGAAGGAGACGACGCCGTATCAGCGCAAGGTCTTCGTGAACGAACTGTTTAAAGCTATGGATGAAGTCGAGATAAAATCGTTCAGCCAGTTCATCAGTGGTGGAGCTCCGCTTTTCATCAAAGCTCTGAGAAGACTTTCGGAGATGG
Source organism: Erysipelotrichaceae bacterium (assembly GCA_017432005.1). GTDB lineage: Bacteria > Bacillota_I > Bacilli_A > Erysipelotrichales > Erysipelotrichaceae > Colivicinus. The sequence goes on along the minus strand of JAFRKA010000013.1, from coordinate 21,361 downwards.
ATGGTGAAGCCAAGGAGATCGCCGGAAAGATGATCAGTGCTTTCTCTGACAAGATCGGCAGTGATATCCACAAGAGCATCAATGAAGGAGCGGGAGTGATAAAGGAACGTTTCTTCTCCAATACCAAAAACAAGCCGGAGTGAATCCGGCTTTCGTTTGGCTTTATCATTGAAAAAAAGAAAGATTATTGTAAAATGTAAACATTGGCATAAAGGAGGTTCAGACTATGGACAGATTCGATGCGAAATATCTGAAAGACTGTGATGCGATGCATTTCATCATGCCTTTCATGTATCCAGACCGCTGTGACAATCAGACCTATTTTACTTTTCAGATCGATCTGACTAATCTTGAGAAATACCTCAAGAAGAAAAACAAGAAAGGGATCGACTATAAATACAATGTATTCCAGTGCGTTGTAACGGCTGTTCTTAAAACCATTACTCTGCGCAGCAAGCTCTCCATCTTTATCCATGACCGCAAGATGTACAAGCGCAACGAAGTAAGCGCTGCTTTCACCGTCAAGCAGGAGTTTGCGGATGATGGCGGTGAAGTATTGTGCTTCATTCATTCCAAACCGGAATGGAATATCGATGATGTTCATAACGAACTGAAAAGACAGCTTCTCAAACTCAAGAGCAAGGGCTATAAAGATGAATCATCCAGTGTCATGGATAAGCTCAATTCGATCCCGAAATTCATCTCCAGACCACTCGTCAGATTTGTCTGCTGGCTGGAAAAGAAGAGCCTTATTCCGAAATCCATGATCGAGACCGATCCGTATCACTCATCAGCCGTTCTGGCCAATCTTGGTTCGATCGGCTTACCGGAAGGTTATCACCATCTGACCAACTGGGGTACTACTTCCATATTTGTGGTCCTCGGTGAATATGGAAAGATGCCTTTCTATGAGAATGAGAAGGTCGTCTTCAAGGATGGCATCAAGCTTGGTTTTACTGTTGATGAAAGGATCGCTGACGGTTATTATTTCTCCAAGTCGATGAAGATGCTTCAGCTTTTCCTGGAAGAGCCAAAATATCTTGAACAGCCCCTCAATGAAAAACTGACTGACAAAGTCTGGGAAAAGATCAATAAGCGTTAAAAAGGAAGTTCAGAGAACTTCCTTTTCTGTGATTATCATATCAAGAGCTACATCATTTTCATCAGCAGGGACCTGATCAAGTTTCTGAGCAGCAAAGGCTACACCGATCTTCAGAGCTTTGCAGTCTTTGAGGAAGCGGTCGTAGTATCCGCCGCCGTGTCCCAGGCGGTTACGTTTATCATCAAAGCCGACCAGAGGTACGATGATGACATCAAGTTCATTTTTATCGATCCTGATCCCGTATTGCGGATCAGGTTCTTTTATTCCCAGCCTATTGATCACATATCTTTCATCTGTTGCTTTCACGGCTTCCATATGAGATTCAGGAAGCGTTAAAGGAAGATACACATCAAAAAGAGAATTGATCTCACTGACATCGACTTCATCCCTGATCGGTGAGTAAGACATGACCGTTCTCTCTTTCAGATAGGGAAGCAGTTTTTCACAGATGAGATGAGAGTATTCCTGACGCTTTGCAGCACCAAGTTCTTTTCTTTTTTCAAGACAGATCTTACGCAGCTGTTTTTTGTCCATGATTTCCGTGTGTGATGAAGCAGATCACAAAACCGACGAGGCAGCCGATCACCATGGCGATGGCTGCGTGGACGATCGATGAATCCGGTCCGATCGTCGTGATGATGCCGAAGGTCCCGAAAGAGGCCATGGCATATGATTTGACCCCGAAGAGACCGGCATAAAGACCACCGGCAAAACCGCCGACACATAGAGACATCAGGGCCTTGGGGTCTTTCATGACGATACCGAAGAGCGCCGGTTCACTTGTCCCGCCAATCGCTGCCGTGATGGCGGAAGCCAGCGTTTCAGGCTGTCTGTCTTTAAGATACAGCGCAAGTGTGACTGCTCCGAGGATATTGTTGTACAGGACATTAGCGTAGAACAGGATCGGGTCGACACCGGTCGAAGCCAGCAGCAGCATGGCACCGAGATTGGCTCCGCCAAGTCCGGCGATCGTAATGAACGGAATGATGGCACACATGATGGCATTGCCGATAGGACCGAGATTCTTCAGATACATGATAAGATCGACGAGTCTGTTGCCCAGAAAGACGCCGACCGGTCCGATCAGACAGAATGCGATCGGTACCATGATGACGATACTGAAAAGCGGAACACAGATCGGACGCATCGATTCCGGAAGAAGTTTCTCCAGGCCGTTATAGATATATGAAAGGATCCAGACAGCGATGATCGATGAGATGACCTGATTGCCGTAACTGGTCGAGGCGATCGGCAGTCCGAAGACGGACAGCTGTCTTCCTGAAGCCACCAGCTCGACAAAGACCGGTGACAGCAGCATGGCGCCGGTCAGGGCCGCGATATAGCGGTTGGTCTTAAAGGCATCAGCTGAAGAGACGGCTACATAGATCGGCATGAAATAGTAACCGGCATCAGCCACAAAAGACAGTACGGTATAGGTATCCGATGTTTCGGAAAGGATATTCAGTACCTGAGGTCCGACGATGATCAGTACCACTTTCAGCATTCCGACGCCGATCATTATCGGCATGGTCGGGATGATACATTCGATCACAAGGTCCAGAGCTTTTCTGATGTTTTTGATAATTTTTTCTGCGAACTGTTTCATTGAATTCATTTTATCAAAAAAAGACTCTAAGAGTCTTTTAATGAATAGATGCATCCGCAGTAGTTCTGATGATACAGACCAAGATCATGGTTCATCCTATCGTTCATGGTTATGCCGTCACCTTTCTTGAAATCCGCATAGAGATATTTCACCGGCGGATATTTCTGCTCCAGTTCAGCTCCGATCTCATTGAGCCAGTCGGCATTCTTGCGGTTGGAGATCGACATGACGGTCGTGCAGTATTCATAGCCGTGTTTTAAGGCGTATCTGAAGGCCTCTTCCATCCTCAGACGGTAACAGATCCGGCAGCGTCTTCCGCCTTCCGGTTCATCCTTAAGCGCTTCAAGCTGTTTCATGTATGAATCGTTGTCGTAGGTATCGACGATCAGGGCGATCTCAGGATCGTTCAGGTGATCGAGATATTGCTTCAGGGCATTGAGTCTTCTTTCGAATTCCTCATAGGGATAGATATTGGAATTGGAAAAGAAGACCGTGATCCGGAAGTACTGACTGAGATATTTCAGGGGATAGACGGAACAGACGCCGCAGCAGATATGGATCAGCAGATCCGGTCTGCCTTTCAGCTGTCTGATCTGTTCCAGGTGTTTCTGATAGTTATTCATTGTCGATGAACATTGAATCTCCGAAGGAGAAGAAACGGTAGCCGTTGTCTATGGCTGTCTGATAGGCATTCAGGATCATTTCCTTTGAGCAAAGGGCAGCGATCATCATAATCAGTGTCGATTTAGGCAGATGGAAATTGGTGATCTGGGCATCGATGCTGCGGAAGGTGTAAGGAGGATAGATGAAGATGCTGGTATTGCCCGAGCACTCCCTGAATTCTCCGTACTTGCAGATGATGGTCTCCAGCGTTCTGGTCGAAGTCGTGCCGATCGCAATGATGCGTCTTCCTTCCTTCTTGGCGAGGTTGAGTCTTTCGGCCGTATAGGCAGACATCGTATAGAATTCCGAATGCATGACATGATCCTCGACATTTTCTTCCTTGACCGGTTTGAAAGTACCCAGGCCTACGTGCAGGGTCACATCCAGGACCTCGATACCTTTGGCTCTGATCTGCTCCAGCAGTTCATTGGTGAAGTGAAGACCGGCAGTAGGGCAGGCAGCCGAACCGTCGATCTGTGCATACACATTATTATAACGGTCTTTGTCCTTGAGCTTTTCATGGATATAAGGCGGAGTAGGCATCATGCCGACTTCGTTGAGGACTTCCAGGAAGATGCCTTCATAGTGCATCCTGAATATCCTGATGCCTTCTTCTTTTCTCTCCAGACATTCGCCATACAGTTTATCGGAGAATTCGATGATAGTCCCGACTTTGATCGCTTTGGCGTTGCCGCAGAGGCATTCACATACGTCACCTTCGATCTTCAGGATCAGCACTTCGACTTTGGCACCGGTATCTTTCTTGGTACCGTAGAGTCTGGCCGGAATGACCTTGGAATTGTTTCTGACCAGGACATCGCCCGGTTTCAGATAATCGATGATGTCGTAAAAATGCCGGTGTTCGATCACACCGGTGTTCTTGTGCAGGACCATCAGTCTCGATTCATCTCTTTTATCGGTCGGATGCTGAGCGATGAGCTCTTCCGGCAGTTCAAAATCAAATTCTTCCAGTTTCATCAGAAGCCTCTTTCATCAAAACCGTAACGATTGAGGATATCGTGTTTGTATTCAAGGAAACGGTCTTCGGCGATCGCTGCTCTGATACCTTCCATGAGTCTGATCAGGAAACGCAGATTGTGGATCGACATGAGTCGGTTGCCCAGTCCTTCGTTGTTTCTGAACAGATGATTGAGATAGGCTTTTGTATAATTCCTGCAGCATTCGCAGTCGCATTCCGGATCTAACGGAGTGAAATCATCGCTGTAGATACTTTTCTTGATGTTGATACGGCCTTCACTCGTCATGAGGGTGCCGTGTCTGGCGATCCTGGTAGGCAGGACACAGTCGAACATGTCGACACCGCGTTCGACCGCTTCGAGGATATCGTTGATCGCACCGATGCCCATCTCATAGCGCGGCTTGTCTTCAGGCAGATAAGGCAGTGTATAGTCCAGCATCATGTAGTGCGTCTTCTTGTCTTCACCGACAGAGGTGCCGCCGATCGAATAGCCGTCAAAATCCATCTCTACCAGTTTCTCGGCACAGTATTTCCTCAGGTCTTCGTACTGTGAACCCTGGACGACACCAAAGAGGGCCTGGTCTTTTCGGGTGTGGGCATCCTTTCCGCGTTTGGCCCAGCGCAGAGTCCTGTCGACTGAGTCTTTGGAATAATCATATGAACTCGGATAAGGTATGCATTCATCAAAGGAGATCGCGATATCCGAACCGATGGACTCCTGGATGTGGATGGAATCTTCAGGCGACATGAACAGTCTCGTCCCATCGAGATGGGATTTGAAGGAGACTCCTTCTTCCAATATCTTTCTTGAATCAGCCAATGAAAAGACCTGATAGCCTCCCGAATCGGTCAGGATCGGTCCGTCATAATTCATGAAAGAGTGGATACCGCCGGCTTTTTCCAGTATTTCCGGTCCCGGACGCAGCCACAGATGATAGGTGTTTCCTAAGATGATCGAAGCATTGATGTTTTTGATATCATCACTGGAAAGAAACTTGACTGTCGCCTGGGTCCCGACCGGCATGAAAACAGGCGTATCGACCATACGCCCGAAGACGTTCAGCTTGCCGAACCTGGCTTTGCAGTGCGCGTCTTTATGGATCAGTTCATAGCGGAACACACTGTTTTTCATAATCAATATAATAACATATACGTGCTATACTGAAATCATGAAGTCCAAGGAACTGAAAACTTATAATCTGCCCGTGGATAATCCTCTGATCGCTCAGATCGACGCCAAGCCGAACTTTCTTTTTGTGATCCTGATCTGCCTGGCTCTGGCTTCTTTTGTGGTCGATATCCCCAACATCTACGGTGTCATAACGCTGACTTTTTCTCTGATCGCTCTGATTTATATGCCCAGAGTCGTGCTGATGGAGTTCTATAACGAATATCTGATCATGTACAACAAGGCCGACAAGGACAACTGTGTCCTGATCTATTATGACGAGATCACTTCCTGGTATTACAGTTGGGGTGCCAACCGCGATTATCTGTGTATCGAACTCGTCAACGGGAACGAAGAGCGGATCGAGGCTTTCTCCAAAACGCTTTTTGAAAGCAACATGAACCGTTTCGTCAAGGACAAACGTCGGAAGAACAACTGATGAGGATCGTTGCGCTCGATTTTGAAACGGCGAATGCTTCCATTGCTTCGGCCTGTTCACTGGGGATCGCTATCTGTGAAGAAGGGGAGATCCTCGATAATTTTGAATGGTATTTCCGTCCGCATCACCGTTACAATTACTTCACCAATACGCATATCCACGGTATCTGCAAAGAAGATGTGCAGGATGAACAGGAGTTCATTTTTTATTATGAAAAACTTGAGGAGATCCTCAAAGATGCGATCATCGTAGCTCATAACGCCATGTTCGATATCGGTGTCCTCAATGCGGTCTGCGATCTTTATGGTCTCGATCACTTCCGCAACTGTTTCCTCGATACGGTCACCATCTCCCGCCGGGTCTACCCGGAGCTTTATAATCACCGGCTGAATACTGTCAGCGATTATCTGGGTATCAGTCTTTCTCATCACAACGCCAAGTCAGATGCCTACGCCTGTCTTTTGATCCTGCTCAAGGCCATGGAAGCATATGATGCCTACGAAGTTGAAGACTTTCTTGAACGCAGTGGCATGTATATGAAACAAAATTTGTAAAAGTTTTCAATAAAATAGAAAATATTTACAACTTTTTGGAAATGTTTTATAATGGTCTTGTTTATTTGAGGTGTTTTAAATATGAAAGAATTTGAAAACAGTGCCTATTTCTGGCAGAAGGTCGATACCCTGTATTCCTCAGGGGATTTCAGACTACTGAATAAAAAAGGCAGTTCACACAAGAATTATCCGTCGCTCACTTATCCGTGTGATTACGGCTATGTGGAAACACTGGCTGATGAATCGGATACGCCGATGGAAGTTTTCAGATCCAAAGGCGGCAACACGGTCGATGCAATCGCTTTGTGTGCTGATATCATAAACAAACGTTTCGAAGTCAAGGCTCTCGTCGGTCTCGATGAGGAGGAATATGAAGATGTCCTGCATTTCCTCAACTGTACGGATTATCAGAAATCCGTTCTGCTCAGAAGAGGGAAGGTCATTCCTGCGTGGAGCGAAACAGAGTAGCGAAAGCTGCTTTTTTAATACTGTGAATTGATTTAAAATATAAGTATGGAAAAACGCAAAGAGTTTATCATCAATGCCACCTATATTGCTGTCATCTGTGCTCTGGTCTATATAGGTATCAACTATCTTTTAGGCATCCTGCTGCCCTTTATCCTGGGCTTTCTTTTTGCGTATCTGGCGATCAGGATCAGCCACCGTTTCTATAATGAAGATAAAAAGGCCAGCCGTCTTCTGACGCTGACTGCCATCTATATAGTCGTCACTTTGCTTATCATCTTGCTGATAATCCTGGGCATCAACAAGATCGGCGATTTCATCAAGACCTTGCCGAATTTCTATAACAATACGCTCGATCCGTATATCAACTCCATGGAGAGTTCGATCATCGGATTCAGCGCATCGCTGCCGGCCAATCTTTCCAATTTCCTGTCTACGATCGCAGACGGCGTCTTTGAAGAAGCCAAGTCGCTGATCGCTTCGCTCACCAGCGGGCTGGTCAACCTCACTACTTCCTTCATCAAGTTCGCTCCGGAAGCTCTGATCTCGATCATCGTCACGATCGTGACTTCCTTCTACGTCGTTTCAGATTACGAGGGCATCTCCCGCTGGTTCACGACCTCGATGCCGGAAAAGGTCCTGTCGGTGTTCTATGATATCAAGGACTTCTGTGAGAATACACTGTTCAAGATCATCGGTTCCTATATCCTGATCATGGCCGTGACATTTGCGGAACTGTTCCTCGGTTTCAGTATCATCGGCATCAATAACGCCGGGATGTGGGCACTGTTCATCTGCTTCCTGGATATCCTGCCGATCCTGGGTGTCGGTACGGCTCTCAATCCGTGGGCGATCAGCTGCATGATCATCGGTGATTATCTGCTGGGTGCGGAGATCTTCGCTCTCTATCTGATCATCACGGTGGTCAGAAACATCATCGAACCGCGTCTGGTCGGTACCAATCTGGGCCTGCATCCGCTGGCGACCCTGATCGCCATGATCATCGGCTTGAAGCTGTTCGGACTCTTTGGCATGTTTGCACTGCCGCTGACGTTATCTTTCCTGCTGTTGCGCGATAAGAAGAAAAATACTGTACCGGAGAAAGAACCGGAACCGGAACCGAAAAAAAAGACCCGGAAGAAGAAATCAGCCGGATCTTAATCATCATTCAGTTTTTCAATAAGCTTTATCGCTTCCGAAAGATCATTCAGAGTGGTAAAGCTTTTTTCTTTGGTCTGTTCACTTACATAGGCCAGATCGGGGATATAGACGACTCTGAGTCCGGCGCCACAGGCCGAGAGGATACCGTTGCCCGAATCTTCGAAGGCCAGGATCTCATCCTTTTCATAAGGGAAAGGACTGATGGCTTTCAGATAGATCTCAGGACGCGGTTTTGATTCTTTTAGATCATCACCGAAGACGATGTGATCGAAACGATCCGCGATATTCACTGACTCGAGACTATCTATCGCATGGACTCTTCCTGTCGAAGTAGCCAGAGCTTTGCGGATATCGTTGTCTTCCAGCCAGTCAAAGAGTTCGTCAAGACCTTTCTTTTTCTCTAACGGATGAATCTTGAGATATTCTCTCCGCTCGATCACGACCTGACGGATGAACTCATCATAGGGGAAAGATGCTCCCATGGTCTCAAGGAATCTCCTTCTGGTCTCTTCGTTGTTGTTGCCCATGGTCTTGAGGACCAGCTCTTCAGGGATCCCGTATCCGTATTTGCGGTTACATTCAAGAGCGTTGTTCAACCAGACTGATTCCGAATCGATCAGCAGGCCGTCCATATCGAAGACACATAAACGGATCTTTGTCATAAGTGCATTATATGCTGAAGAGAGCTATATGACAATCGATGTTATTTCCGAAGGTTGATACAGTTCAGCGGTTTTTTGTGTAAAATAAAATCAGATAAAAGAAATGAGGACAAAATAATGTTTTCCTGGCAACACTTTCTCTGGCTGGCCATCTGTATAGCCGGTATCACTGCTTCACTTGTCTGTCTCAAGAAGAACAAGACTTCTTTGAGCAGACTTCTGGATTATGCAGCCGTTATCTGCATCCTTTCAGAGGGCACCAAAGTGTTCAGTGTCATGGAGATGGTGGCGTCAGAAGACGGAAGCATCATCTTCCCGTATATCCCGATGAATCATCTGCCGCTGCATCTGTGTTCGATCCAGATCCTGCTGATCTTCTATGTCCGTGCGACCAAGAATAAAGAGATGAGAGAGAAGATCCTCTCCTTCATGTATCCTTCATGCCTGCTGGGAGCGATCGCCGCTCTGGCCATGCCTTCGATCTTTACGACCAGTATCACTGTCGATCAGGCCTTCACACATCCGATGGCTTACCAGTTCTTCGTTTACCACAGCATGCTGGTGGTACTGGGACTTTATATCGCGATGTCAGGAGAGATACAGTGGGAGAAGAAACATATCTTCTCAACGTTGAAGACCATTTTTGCCTTTGGTTTCATTTCGCTGTATGTCAACTCGATCTTTGCTTCACCGTCTTATCTCAACGGCAAGCTTCAGCATGTCGATTTCTGGCCGAATTTCTTCTTTACCTACAACAACCCGCTGAATATCAAACTGACAGAACTCTGGCAGTGGCATCTTTATCTGATCATCATCTCACTTCTGGTGATCGTTCTGGTAACACTCTGTTTCCTGCCGCTGCTCAGAAAGAAAAAACAGTGATCAGCGATCACTGTCTTCGACAAGTTTCATCAAGGCTTTTACAGCCTTTTTTATATTGTTCATGGAGGTGGCCAGATTCAGTCTGACCCAGCCATTGTATTCTTTGGCGAAATCCTCACCCGGATTGGCCAGGATATGACATTTTTCGATCAGGCACTTTGCAGCAGAATAATCAGTTGAATATCTGCCGATCTTCAAAAACAGCAGATACGATCCTTCCAGAACCGTCATTTCAAAATACGTACTGAGTTTTTTACGGATGTAGTTGTAATTTTCAAAGACGACATTGTCCAGTGCATCCAGCCATTCTTCACCATACATGTAGCTGTAATAGGTCGGCAGGGCATTGAAGGCATTCACGGATGCCTTATGATTCAGCTGCTGGTAAGCGATGAGCTTTTTACGCAGTCTCTGATCGGCAATGATGATGTGGCAGTGAGAGAACACAGCCAGCGAGAAGGTCTTGGAGGCTGCTGTTATTGTGATCACATCATTACGGTATTTCTTTAATGCCAGAGCAGGAATGAACTGCTGATCGGGCATGATGATGTCGCCGTGGACTTCATCGGAACAGATCAGCACATGATAGCGATGGCAGAGTTCGAAGAGTTCTTCCAGTTCGCCTTTCTTGAAGACACGTCCGACCGGGTTGTGCGGAGAGCACATCATCAGCATCTTTATCTTTCCGGTCTTAAACTTCTTTTCGATCTGTTTATAGTTCAGTGTGAAGTATCCGTCGTTTTCGATCATCTTTACTTCAACAGGTCTGCGCTTGCACTTCAGGATCGAGGTTTTGAACGGCGGATAGAGCGGGGTATTGATCAGGATGGAATCGCCTTCTTCAGTCAGGGAGAGGATGACCTGATACAGGGCATCGACGGCACCCTGTGAGAATCTGATCCACTCCTGTCTGTATTCGACATTGTTTCTTTTCCGATGCCAGTCGATAAAGACTTTGTAGTAATCCTGCGGCAGATTGGTGTAACCGAAATCGCCTTTGTTTATGAATCTGTTTAATTCATCGCTCACTTTTTCAGCAGGACGGAAATCCATGTCAGCTACCCACATCGGCAGGCAGTTCAGCTTGGCTCCGCGCTGCCATTTGGTCGAATTGCCCTTGCTGCGATCGATATAGTATTTTTCTGTAAATGTCTTATTATTCATCATGTTCACTTTCGTTTATATCAGTACTGGACCTTATCCAGAACTTCTTCAGCTTTTTCCGGGCTGACAAGATTTTCAATGATCAGTTTTGCGAATTCAAAAGCAGCTCCCAGTCCTTTTCCGGTGATGAACTGTCCGTCCTGAACGGCTTTTGCATCGGCCGGTTTGAGTCCTGATTCAAAGCCGGGATAGCAGACGAACTTTTCGTCTTTCAGCAGTCCTTTGTGGATGAGGATGGAAGGAGCGGCACAGATCGCGGCGATCAGTTTGCCTTCTTTCACGAACAGATCGATCAGCTTCTGAACTCTTTCATCGTTCTCCAGATTCAGTGTGCCAGGCATCCCGCCCGGAAGGATCAGGCATTCATAATCGGCAGGGTCGATCTCGTCGATCAGCCGGTGGGCTTTGAAACAGACCTGATGTGAAGAATCGATCTCATCAGTAAAGCCGACCAGTTCCACTTCGATGCCGGCTCTGTAAAGCAGATCATAGGTGAGCAGGGCTTCACATTCTTCCAGACCGTCGTTTACGATTATCATTGTTTTCATAAGGTGGTCTCCTTTTTAATTAATTATATTGTAAAATGATTATATGAAAAGAATCATGAGTCTTTACGAAAGCTGTAAGACACCGATCAGAGTAGCGTTTTTCGGTTTCATTCTGATCGCTTTCGGTTTTTTGATCCAGAACGAAAGCGTCAATGTCTTCTACACCTTCCGTTCCAATATAATCCTGTTTGTCGCTGAACTGTTTCTGAAGATCGGTGAATATGTCATCATGAACCTGCCGATCATTTTCATGCTGAATATCGTCTGCAAGAAAGCCAACAATGCTTCACCGGTCGTCATGGCGCTGGTCGGTTATTTCACTTTTGCCGTAACGACGATGATGTTCTCCAGTCAGACGCTCATGAGCCAGGCTTATGCTTCAGGTTATGGCATCAACTCCGTTTTCAAGATGGGGACGGGGACCAGACTGCCGCTGGAGACCGGAATGATCGGTTCACTGCTGGTGGCTTATGCGACCAGGACGGCTTTCATCTTTTCCAGACACAGAGGCAACTATTCTCTGACGAACATCTTTTCCAGAGAATCAGCCGGGATCATCTATAACTTCATTTTCTGTTTCGCTCTCGGTCTCGCTGTCTCTTATGTCTATCCGATCATGTTCACATATCTGCAAAGAGCGATCACCTTTATCGGTCAGGATCTGCTCGATCCGCTCAGGATCGGCATGTATTCCGTCCTTGACCGCGCTCTTTCGATCATCGGTCTGGGTAACGTCATCAGATATCCGTTCTGGTATACTTCAGCCGGCGGTTCCTATTCCAATACACTGACCGGTCAGAGTATCGTCGGTGATGTCAACATCTGGTCCTATGTCAAGGATTCCAATGCTTCCTATATCGGCGCAGGCCGTTTCATAACACCGTTCTATATCATCAACATGTTTATCATTCCGGGCTTCCTTTACGGGACAGTCTTTTCGATGACGGACAAAACGGACCGCCACTATCTGCTGGTGGAGATGACCATGCTGAGTGTGCTGTCGATCATCGCCGGCAATCCGCTGCCGCTCGAACTGCTGATGCTGTTTACATCACCGGCACTGCTGCTGATGTATCTGCTTCTGATCGGTCTGGTCTCCGGAACACTGGTTAACTACGAAGCGTTCCTGGGCTTCTCCAGCAAGATCACCAATACGGTCATTGCCATGCCGGGCAGTTTCGCGGATTTCATCATCAACGTCCGCAACGCCTCACTGCTTCCATCGATCAGGATCATCCTGATCGTCGGTCTGATCGCTTTCGTCTGCATGTTTGTCATAACACTGTTCTATTACCGCTATCTGGCTTTCGATTTCGTGAAGACCGGTGATGGCGGAGAGCTTATCAGCAATATCATCGCTTCAGCCGGCGGCCTGAGCAATATCGAGATGGCCGGTTCAGGACTGTTCAAGCTCAATATTTATATAAAAGATCCGGAGAAGATCTCGATCGAAAAGATCCAGGAAGTGGGAGTCAGAAAGGTCTATGAGACCAGAGGAGGTCTCAGTTTTGAGATCGGTACGTCCTGCAGTGCGATCTCCAGAAGGATAAATAAGCTTCTTAGAAAGTAAATCTGCCGCCTTCAGTTTGACTTTATCTGCCTAATGGCATAAAATATAGTAGCATTTGAAGAAAGGTGGCTTATTATGGCAGCAAAAAGAACGTATCAACCAAGCAAAAGAAAACGCCAGAATGTTCACGGCTTCAGAGCCAGAATGAAAACAGTCGGCGGACGTAAGGTATTAGCCAGACGTCGTGCTAAGGGTAGAAAGGTATTATCCGATTAAAGTCACTTAGGTGGCTTTTAATTTAGTTATGAAAAAACTGTACCGGGTCCGTAAAAACGAAGAGTTCTCTTCCATCATTTCCGCCCATCACTCGGTAGCGAGCAGTGCTTTTGTCGTCTACTATGAGAAACGGAAAGCAGACAATGCACGGGTCGGCATATCGGTTTCCCGGAAACTGGGCAACGCGGTCGAACGCAACCTGATAAAAAGGCAGGTCAGGGAAATGGTCAGAGCGATCATGGACTTTGAAAACTGCGATAAAGACTTCATCATCATTGTCCGCAAGCCCTATCTGAAAAGGTCTTTTTCCGATAATAAAAATGATTTGGAAATGACGATCAAAAAGGCTATAATATAACAGTATGAATAAGGAGAGTTCCATGATCAGAAAACGCTTAAGACTGGTATTATCGATTGTAGCAATAGCGTTATTATTAACAGGCTGTTCTGTTTCAACAGAACTGATTACTTTAGATACAACGTTTACTGAAGCTATGAATGACGGATTCCTTTCCGCCCTGATAACTTACCCGCTGGCTCAGGCCATCAACTGGCTGACACCGAAAGTCGGCATCTTCCTGGCGATCACCATCGTTACGATCGTCATCAACGGACTTGTATTGGCATTCACATTCAAGTCCAGCATGCAGATGCAGAAGATGCAGGAGATCCAGCCTGAACTGCAGAAGATCCAGGCCAAATACGAAGGCAGAAGTGATGAAGTATCTCAGCAGCGCATGGCTATGGAGATGCAGCAGCTGTATCAGAAATACGACATCAACCCGATCGGTTCCATCGTATCGACATTCATTCAGTTCCCGCTTTTGATCGGCATGTACAATGCAGTCAGAAGATCGGAAGCTGTCGCCAATGCCGAATTCATGGGCGTATCGCTTTCACAGTCGCCTTCGCAGGCGGTTGCCAATAAAGACTGGATCTGTCTCGTGATCTTCATCGTAATGGTCTGCTGTCAGTTTGTGGCGATCAAGCTTCCGCAGTGGCTGGCTGAAAAGCACGGACGCGAAGAAGCTGAAAAGCATCACAAGACCTACAAGAAACCGGAGAATCAGAACGCTATGATGACTTACGGTATGCTGGCAATGGTCTCGTTCGCAATGTTCTCAATTCCGACTGCTCTGTCGCTGTACTATTGCATCTCATCGATCGTTAATATTGCCAGGACACTCGTAATTGACAGGATGACGCATAAGGAGGCAGAATAATGAAACAGTATACGGGAAGAACATTGGAAGAGGTATTGAATTCGATCGCTGCCGAACAGGGCTGTCAGGTAGAAGATATCTCTTATAACGTACTGGAAGAGGAAAAGGGCGGTATCTTCGGTCTTCACAAATCAGTGACGATCGAGGCATTCACATCAAAAGATGTCAAAGAATTCATTTTTGATTATCTTGGTGCATACTTTACGGAACTCAATCAAGGTGTAGCGATCGAGATAATCGTCGACAAAGATAGAGAAAAAGAAGGAGAGCTTCTTTACAGGGTTATCCTGGATGCGGAAAACAACGCCATCATCATCGGCAAGGGCGGTCAGACCTTAAGAGCCATCTCAACGGTCCTGAAGGCTGCTGTCAATGCGACTTTCAAGAAGAGGATCAATGTCATCGTCGATGTCAACCACTATAAGGAAGACAGATACAAGAAAGTCAAAGCCATTGCCAGAAGAGAGGCCATCAACGTTGCCAAGAGCCACGTTGACTGCGAACTTGATCCGATGCCTAATGATGAGCGAAAAGTCATCCATCAGTATCTGCAGGATTTCAGGAATGTATCTACAGTATCGGTAGGTGAAGGTGCCAAGAGACATCTGTGCATCAAATACACTCCTGACAAAGAAAAGAAACAGGAAGAAAACGAAGCTGAAAAAACGGTATGATCAATCATACCGTTTTTTCAGGATATCTACGACATGAGAACTGGCACCTAGCAGTTCTTTTCTTTCGCAGGTCTTCTGATGGAAATCCAGATAGGCTGCAAAAGTATCTTCATCCATATTATTTATATAGCTGCGCATATAATCTGTAGGACCGTCTGAGGCAAATCTTTTCACCAGTTCCAGTCCGCATCTTTCATTCAGTTCATCCATATCCTCGATCCGTGACTGAAAGAAGAGTGCATCCGGATCATCGATATGGAATGATTCATCCAGTTTATCTTTTATTTCTCTGTAGTGATCATCTTTGAAGGCATATTCGATGACGCTGTATTCATTCATGATATAGGTGACGAAGATATATTTCTTCGTGATCCTTCTGGCTTCTGACAGTGCTCTGATCCTGTCTTCCTTATGATAGAGATGATACATCGGTCCGAACATGATCGCGACATCGAACTGTTCATCTTTAAACATCGAAAGATCGGTCGCTGAAGCTTCCACGATCTTTATATCTTTGTCTTTCGCTCTGAGCATCCCGATATTGGGCCTGACGTATTCGACAGCCGTCACATCATATCCTTCATTTTTGAGATACAGAGAATACTTTCCCGGACCGGCTCCGATATCGACGATCCTGTCACCGGGAGAAAGATACTCGTGAATGTATTTCAGCGATGTTAAAAACTCGACCTGGCCATGGCGGGTATCGAGTCTTTTGTTTTCATTGAATTTGTTGTAGAAGTCTGTCAGTCTTGCCTTGAAATCACTCATCTTTGTTTTCTTTACGGATAAACATGATATTGAGATCGGTCGGTTCTTTTATGCCGCTGATCGTACCGGAATTGGAGTATTGCCAGATAAAGATCGGCAGTTCCAGTTCAGGATGCTGCTTCTCGCGGTCGTATTGGGCAAACCAGATCGGATAATCTGAGAGTCTGTCCATCTCATATCTGTTTTCAGCCCAATACAGATTTGTATAGACTACACCGTCATAACCTTTTTCTTTGATCCTTTTCAGAAATGCCAGAGCGTTATCGGTATTGGTCTTCTTGTCGAGGTCCTCTGTTCTTGCTTTTTCATCATCAAACAGTACTTCTTCAAGGTCATACACGATCGGCAGATCCAGTTTCCTGTTTCCGAGCAGTTTCAGCATGAAATCCGCTTCTTCGATGGCTTCCATTTCATTGATGGCCTGTGAGAAGAAATAGATGCCGACTTCGATGCCGTTATTTACAGCACCATCATAATTCTTTTCGAATTTGTCATCTGGATACAGAAGACCGGTCGTTCCTCCGCGTCTTCCTATTCTTATATAGGCGAATTCCACGCCCTCATCTTTTACTTTCTTCCAGTCGATGTCTTCCTGGAAAGTAGAGACATCGATGCCGAAACGGCTGGAGAAATTCTCATCTTCATAGAAGTATTTGCCGCTGATGACTTCGATCTTGCTGAAATCAGGTTCCGGTTCTTTAGGCTCTTCAACAGGTTCTTCGATGATCTCTTCCGGTGCTTTCCTGGTCACGATACCGATCGTCATCCCGATCAGAAGAAGGCTCAGCATTCCTCCCATTATCAGCAATGGTACAGGCAGTTTCTTGTTCATAGTTTATTTGATCTCTTTCAGTTTTTTTCTGATCATTTTGGCGGCATCATTTAGCCTGTCCATGTCAGTCACTTTGAAATATTCGTACGACATTCTGCCGAAAAGCAGATCCTTGAGCAGATTCTCGCCCCGATGATCTTCCAGCTCGTTAGGTTCATCCAGGACTTCGATGCCGGCGATCACCCGGTCTTTTTTGTACAGGACGAAATCGATGATGATGTCTTTGACGATCTCTTCTTCGTTGCCGAAGGTGATGTTCAAAGCACTTCTTTCCATGCACAGATCATAAAGAGAGATCTTGGTCCTGATCTCAATGCCGCTTAAAAACAGCTGTTTCTTCAGATGCCCGTAGAATTTTTCTTCACAGGGAGTCAGATTGTTTTCCATATCTTAATTTTATCATAGGGATATCAGTCATCACAGGATGGCAAAACAAAAACAGTTCTTGCGAACTGCCGTTTTCATTTATCTGGAGCAGATGATGGGAATCGAACCCACGTAGTCAGCTTGGAAGGCTGAAGTTCTACCATTGAACTACATCTGCAGATCAAGTGGTGACTCGACCGGGAATCGAACCCGGGACCCTCTGATTAAAAGTCAGATGCTCTACCGCCTGAGCTACCGAGTCATTACCATGGCTGGGATGGCTGGGATCGAACCAGCGAAATGACAGAGTCAAAGTCTGTTGCCTTACCACTTGGCTACATCCCAAAGTGGTGGAGAGGGGCAGATTCGAACTGTCGAACTCGTAGAGAGCTGATTTACAGTCAGCCGCGTTTAGCCACTTCGCTACCTCTCCACACAGGCTTTTACTACGTTCACTACCAATTGTGAACGCTTAAAAATAATATCATAAAATAATGGTTTATGCAATATCGATTTATCGGATGAGAAATTAAAAACGGGATCTCAGATCCCGTTCTGTTCTTTTTCTATGGCAGCTATCTGATCGACCCTCTTCTGGTGTCTCTCACCGTGAGAGAACGGTGTAGTGAGGAAAGCGTCGACGATGTCGTTGGCCAGCTCGGTTGAAACGATGCGGGCTCCGAAGCAGATGATATTGGCATCGTTGTGTTCTCTGGTCAGACGGGCCGAGGTGGCTTCTGAACAGCAGCAGGCTCTGATGCCTTTGTGCTTGTTGCAGGCGATGGAGATGCCTACACCTGTACCGCAGATGGCGATGCCCAGGTCGACTTCCTTGTTCTGAACGGCTTTGGCCAGGGTCGCTCCGGCGACAGGATAATCATATGATTCGTGTGTATCTGTGCCGTAATTCACGACATCATAGCCTTTTTCCTTCAGATGTTCAAGGACACTGAATTTGAGTTCTACAGCGGCGTGATCATTGGATATTCCTACTCTCATTTATATTTCACCTCTGTTTCCATCTTAACATATTTTTGATGTTATAATGTCAATATGGGTTTTGAAGTCGAGACACTGAAATTCGAGGGTCCGCTGGATCTGATGCTTCATCTGATCCACGAACAGCAGCTGGATATTTTTGACCTGGATATGGCTGTACTGACGGAACAGTACATCGATTATCTCCATGCCATGGAGGAGCTGCATCTGGAAGTCGAAAGCGAATATCTGGTCGAACTGGCGACGCTGATCGAGTACAAATCCAAGAAACTGCTGCCCAGGAAAGAAGATGAGCTGGAAGATGACTATGAGGATCCCAAGGATAAACTGGTCAGAAGGCTGCTGGAGTATCAGAAATACAAGGAAGTCTCGCATACGCTCTATGATTCTTTCATTGAAAGACAGGATCAGCTGTCCAAACCGGTCTCTTTTGATGAGGTCATAAAGCACGCCCATAGCGAAGACAGCAGGATCGAGGGCGATCCGTATGATCTGCTCAAGGCCATGAACAAGGTCTTAAGAAGACTGCAGCTGTCAAGACCTCTCGATATCAAGTTCACTCAGAAGGAACTGTCTCCGGAAGACAGGATCCTGCAGATCAAGGCCAGACTCAAGGATCTGCCGGAAACATTCAGTTTTGAAACACTGATCGAAGACTGCGACAATCTTCATGAGTATGTAATAACGTTTATCGCCATTCTGGATATGGCGAAGGATCACTATCTGACTTTTACGATCGATGACAGTGACAATATCTGGTTCAGAAGGGGAAGCAATCATGATTAGGGCTTATGAAACAGGAAGAGAAATGACACCCGGGGAAAAGGAAAACTGGGAAAAGATAAAAGACATCGTCAAAAAGGTCGAAGTCCTGCATAAGGAGAATGTTGCCCAGCCGACGAATATGGAAGCCATCGTAGAAGGCCTTCTTTATATCGTGGGTGAAGACGGAGCGAGAGTCGAACAGCTGGCTATGGCCATCGATAAGTCGATCGAAGATACCAAGACCATCCTTGAGAATATCCAGCAGAAATATGCGGCCGAGACTTTCGGTATCGAACTGGTCGGTTACGGTTCAGTCTACAAGTTTATCACCAAGAAGGCCGTCTTCCCGTATGCCCAGGAACTCTTCGGTACATCCAAACCGAATACATTATCACAGGCAGCCCTGGAGACTCTGGCTATCATCGCCTACAAGCAGCCGATCACCAGAGTCGAGATCGAGGAGCTCAGAGGTGTCAGTGCCGAAGTGATGCTGAGAAAACTGCAGGCCCGCAATCTGATCAGAGAAGCCGGAAGAAGCGAAGCGGTTGGCAGACCTATATTATATGAAGTGACAGAAGAATTCATGGATTCATTCAAGCTCTATACGCTGAATGAACTTCCTGATCTTCCGGAATACAGTAAAGAAGAGGAAAATGATAATCTGTTCGAATGATGTTGAGATCGTAGTGTGCGACATCGACGGTACCTTGACACATGATGGAACAGTTTATCCTTCATCATACACACTGAATGTTATCGAAAAACTCCATGCAAAAGGGATCGGTTTTGGACTGGCTTCGGGAAGAGGATCCGAGCAGTTAAACAACATTAGGAACGAATGGGGCCTTTCTTTTGTCTTCGATCTGACGATCGGACTCAACGGTTCAGAATACTATGACGGGAAGAAAGATGAATACAAAAGTCTGTACATGCTGAATCGGGAAGATATAAAAGATATCATCACCGGCATGATCACCAGATTCCCGGAGCTCAACGTTTCGATCTACCGCAACGGAATGCGGCTGCTGAGGTTTGAGGACGACATGGCCGTCGAATCAAAGAAACGGACAGGCATGGACAACCTGATCGTCAGTGATCTTTCTGAAATGTGGGATGAACCGTGTTCCAAAGTCATGTTCAGAGTCACGGAAGAACAGATGGAAAAGATCGAACCGTTTGCGAAAAGCCTTGCCAACGACCGCTTCAGAGACTGCAAGACCCAGACGACGATGATGGAATTTGTTCATGCGAAAGCCAATAAAGGCAACTGCTTGAAAGCCTATTGCGAAAACAGCGGTATCGATATAAGGAAGACCATCGCTTTCGGTGATATGAGCAATGACAACGAACTGCTGGAAGCAGCCGGTATCGGTGTCTGCATGATCAACGGATCTGCTGACTGCAAAGCTTCAGCCGATTACATAACTGAAAAAACAAACAATGAAGACGGCTGTGCCGATTTCATTGAAAGATATATCCTGAACGGAGAAGAACTCTTATAGATCCTGTTTGGGTGTATAATGCGATGGCATCATCATTGAGTGTGCTATCATATTTCTTGGAGGTATTTGTCATATGTCTGAATGTACACATGATTGCAGCACCTGTTCAGCCGATTGCTCATCTAGAGCACCGGAACCGGCTGTTCCTACTGCAGATACAAAAATAAAGAAGATCGTCGCTGTCCTTTCCGGCAAAGGTGGAGTAGGCAAATCGATGGTTTCATCCCTGCTGGCAGTTGAGCTGGCAGAAAAGGGATACCAGGTCGGTATCATGGATGCCGATATCACCGGTCCGAGCATCCCGAAGATGTTCGGTCTCAATACTCAGCTGTACGGTGATGAAGTTGGTATCTTCCCGGCTGTTTCTACGTTAGGTATCAAGGTCGTCTCCATCAACATGATGCTGGAGAACGAAGACGATGCGGTCCTGTGGAGAGGACCGATCCTCGGCGGGATCATCAAACAGTTCTATACGGAAGTACACTGGGGCGAACTCGATTATCTGATCATCGATATGCCTCCAGGAACATCGGATGTCGCTATCTCGATCATCCAGCAGATCCCGGTCGATCAGTTCGTCATGGTCACCACTCCTTCGAAACTCGTTTCGATGGTCGTAGGCAAAGCCATCAACATGGCCAAGCAGGTCAACAAACCGATCGTCGGTCTGGTCGAAAACATGGCTTACGTGAAGTGTGATGCCTGCGGACATGAGATCAGTATCTATCATAACGATGAAACAAGCACGACAGCTAAGAAATATGGTCTGGAAGTCGTAGCGAAACTGCCGATCGATCCGGAACTGGCCAATGATGCCGATGAAGGAAAGATCGAAAACTACAAGGCCGGCTTATTGAAAGGTCTGGTCGAAAAGATCGGATAAGTTATCTGACATAAAGAAGCTGATATAATGAGGTGACCCCTCAAAGTTGGACCTAATTATTCAATTGTAACTTAGACAAGGATTGCTGCCTGTATGCCAAAGGCGACAGTCCTTTTCTTTTTGCGTTTATTCTTTCCGCATTGTAGTAGAGAATGTACTCCTCCATG
>JAFRKA010000012.1 GCA_017432005.1 Erysipelotrichaceae bacterium | reverse complement strand
TATCCTCGTCCATAGAACGACCTTATGCCGAAAGGTATTATCACTGCATCCGGCCTGTTCAGGCTTTTCAGTCCATACACCTTTCTTATAATCCTCAACACATTTCAGTTTGAATTTCCAGTCATACTTCATTTAAAAACCTCCTTACTGGTTTGTCCAGTTTGGAGGGTACATATCAGGAACGGTCTTTTTGTATAATGTAGTCATGGAAAAAGACATCGTCTACGTCATCGGTCACAAATGTCCGGATACGGACAGTGTGACTTCAGCTGTAGCTTATGCGAAACTGCTGAACATGCTTGGACATAAAGCCAAAGCCGTCATGGCCGGCAAGGCCAACAACGAGACGAAGTTTTCGTTTGACTATCTGGGACTTGAACTGCCCGATATTATAGAAGATGCGACAGGAAAGAAGTTAATACTTGTCGATCATTCGGAATACGCTCATGCGCTTAATGGAACAAAGGAAGCGGAAATAATAAAGATCATCGATCATCATATACCGGGTGATATCGCCAAAGAAAGAAAGAATGATGATATCCTGAGACATACCGGAGCCTGTGCGACGCTCATTTATGAGGAATACTGCAAGCAAGGGATAACGATCGACAAAGAGACGGCTGGGATCCTTTTGACCGGGATCATCTCGGATACCAACGATCTCAAAAGGATCGTCACTGACGATGATAAAAAAGCTTATAAGAAACTGAAGAAGATAGCTGATATAAAAGATCTTGAAGGCTACTGTCAGAAGATGTACGAAGCTTTCCTGTCTTATGACGGCATGGATGATGAAGAGATCTTCATGAACGACTATAAGGAATACGCCCGTGCGGGCAGGACCTTTGCCTTGTCATGTGTCAGAGCCAAAGGAAAAAAAGAAGCTCTCGATCTGCTGGAGAGGATGTATAAAGTCATGACTGATCAGTATGAGAAATTGGGGATGGACATTCTGATCACGAAAGTCCATGATGTCAGAAACGGGGGCATGTATCTCAAGACATATAAAGATGATGCCCTGAAACTGCTGAAAGATTGTCTCTATGATGACAGCGATTCAGGATATATCTACAAAGAAAAGAACCTGAGCAGGAAAAAGGAACTTGTTCCGCTGATTTATAAAGAACTGGATAAGGCAAAATAAAAGAGCACACTAGCTCCATTATCTACTTGTATTTTTCAGCCATCTGATGACAGAAACTGATAAAACGCTCGAACACTTCCTTGAATTTATCAACGCTTACTTCGTTTTTCTGCATAGCTTCTCGAAAATGCGTCACATCATCTTTGAGCCTGTACAATTCATCGTGTTCTTCTTCACTGAGCCGTTCAAAAACGTCTCCGTCACTTACCTGTATAAGTTCGTCTACACTTAATTTATTGTCAGCCATAAATACTCCTGTTAATTTCATTCTAACAGGTTTTTTTATAATATTCGTCAACAATGATCAGTTTTTTCTGATCGCTTGTGCACAGCTGTATCCTGTGGATAGAGCGATCTGCAGGTTGAATCCGCCTGTCAGGGCATCGACATCGAGCACTTCTCCGATGAAATACAGACCATCACATAACTTTGATTCCATCGTTTTCGGATCGATCTCATTCACATCGACACCGCCGCTGGTGACGATACCTTTATCGATGGATTCAAGTCCGTCAAAGCTCAGAGGCAAGTGCTTGAGCTCATGTAAGATCTGCAGTCTTTTTTCTCTGGTGAGGGAATTCAGAACTGTATCCGGATCGGTATCGGTATTGTTCAGGAAGAATTCGATGAACTCTTCAGGAAGAAGTGTCTTCAGCAGATAAAGGACATTCTTATTTGGTTCTTTTTCGATCTCTCTGATCAGACGTTTATCGAGTTTATCTTCATCCAGAGCCGGTTTGAGATCGAGTGAAAGATCGACGTGACCGAGCCGGTTGATCAAAGAAGACATGCTTAAGACGATCGGTCCGGTGATGGAACCCGGCAGGAATTCCATGTCACCGAAAAGCGTTTTATTGAAACTGTCGTTTGAAGCCGTAAGCGAGACGTTCTTCAGCGTCATCTTCAGCATACCTTTACTTATCTTTTCCTTGATCCTGATCGGACAAAGAGCACTTTTTGTTTCAATGATATTATGTCCGAAGCTTTGGGCAAAACGGTAGCCGTCACCGGTCGAACCGGTCGAGGGATAGGATCTTCCGCCGGTAGCGATGACCAGTCTGTCTGCATAGTATTTCCTGTCTTTGCAGCAGACGATGAACTGACCGTTTTCTTTTCTGATGTCAGTGACTGTTTCGTTAAAACGCAGCTCGACTTTCTGCTTCCTGCATTCTTTCACCAGACAGTCGATGATATCGGCTGATCTGTCTGAGACCGGAAAGACGCGATCGCCTCTTTCAGTCTTGAGCGGACAGCCGTGTTCATTGAAGAAATCTATCGTATCGGCCGGCGTGAAGCGGCTGATGGCTGAATAAAGGAAACGGGGATTCCTGACCACGTTGGAGATGAATTCCTTCACCTCACAGTTGTTGGTGATGTTGCAGCGTCCTTTGCCGGAGATATACATCTTCCTTCCGGCTTTAGCGTTGGAATCAATCAGGATCACATCATGTGTCTTGTCGGCACAATGTAACGCAAAAAACAGGCCTGATGCTCCGGCGCCGATACAGATGATCTTTGTCTTGTCATTGGAAACAGTCATTCTACTAAAATTATAGCTGCTTTTTGATGATGATGAAACGAAGCCTTGTGAAAAATCAGTAAACTGTTTTATCATTAAAAAGTATTTTATAAGGAGAATATATGAAAAAACCTGATATCAAGATCCTGATCATCCAGGGCATCTTCACGATCATCGGCGCTGTCACTTCGCTGATCATGCTGAAGAGAACACTGGTCTCTGATCCGGACATCCTGACCCTGCTCAGCAGCATCATCTTTGTCATCGTCTATCTGTTCATCATCTTCTATTCGATAGTCAATTACCGCAAAGACGATCTGCAGTACAAGGTCGCTGTCTATTTCTATGCCGCCTTACTGGGTATCGAGATCCTGTATTCCGGAAAGCTCATGGGCAACATGGGACTGGGTGAAATCTCGACCCTGATCGTCAATGTCTGCAACCTCATCTGTTTTGCACTGGTGATCAAGTTTGCCGAGACGCTGGAAAACAGAAAGAGTGCGCTGATCTCCATCAGTGTCTCCGTCCTGATCAAGTATCTCGTGGAATTCTGGCTCATCTGGATGATGTTTGACCAGATCGAACTGATCCATGTGCTGACAGCTCTCTCTGTTCCGGTCTTAGGTACGACGGTCCTGTTGGCTTATACGCACAAATACGGAAACGATTAGTAAAAGAAAAACTGCCGGATGGGTTAAAGTCCGGCAGTTGAACTATTATCGGATAACTTGTATTTGCTTACTCAGCTTCTCAGTTATATCAGATAACCTGTAATGTACACTTATGTGTATTGATAAAGATATTTGTGATGTAGATATTTAACGCCCGATTTTATGGTACAGATCAGGCCACGTTTATACTGTTGGTGTATCCTCCATAGGATTCTCCTTCTAATCAGCTAATTACCACTCATTGCCCGCTGATTACAAGTCAATGAGGGATCAGTGAATTTCTTTCAGAATCTCCTTCATATGTAAAATCCTCTCTTTCTTATCTACGCCCCCGTAGATCTCTTAATTATTTTTCCTTCTCTTTACACCTTCATAATAACAATTGTATCGGAAAAGAAAAGACTGTTTTTTCCCGAAAGTATATGAGATAATAATTTTGTTGGGGCAATCCGTAAGGATTGTTTTTGTTTACTTAAGGATAATATAAGAGCACCTTTGAAGGTGCTCTGTTTTGCTTATAAGTCGCTCAGATCTTCTCCGTTGCTGGCGATGACTTTTTTGTACCACCAGAAGGAGTCTTTGCGGTAACGGTTATAGGTCCCGTTTCCTTCATCGTCCGCATCGACATAGACGAATCCGTAGCGTTTGGACATCGACACCAGCGAACATGATACCAGGTCGATACAGCCCCATGGCGTATAGCCGATCACGTCGACACCGTCATCGATCGCCTGCGCGATCGCTTCGATATGCCGGCGCAAATAGGAGATGCGGTAATTATCATGGACGGTCTTGTCTTCACCTAGAGTCTCAAAGGCACCGATGCCGTTCTCCACGATATAGATCGGAAGATTGAAGCGGTCTCTAAGTTCGTTGAGCGAGATACGCAAGGCCGTCGGGTCGACCTGCCAGCCGAAATCGCTGGTCTCCAGATGAGGATTATGCAGGGTCCTGATGAAGGAACCGATCCTCTCCTGTCGCTTCGGATCAGCAGTGACGATCGAGGAGAGATAGTAGCTCAGGGAAATGAAATCGACTTTCCCGTCTTTCAGGATCTCTTCATAACCCGGATACCAGTTGATCTTTATCTTGTTCCGGCGATAGTAGGACAGAATCCATTTCGGGTAATATCCCCTGGCCATGACATCGCAGAAGAACATATTGAATTCTGATTCTTCATGAGCCCTGTAGGCATCTTCAGGAGACGGAGTCTCCGGATAGAGATGGTGCAGGTTGAACATGTTGCCGATCAGACACTGCGGTGCGGTCTCATGAGCGTATTTCACGATCATCGCTGAGGCAATGAACTGATGGTGCAGAGCCTGATGTGAGGCGCTGTCCCATATTCCGGAGATCTCAGGCGGTAACGGTGCGAACGGACGGAAATCTTTCGGGATCACGAAATTCGGATCGTTGTCGAGAACGATACCGCCGCCCAGCCACGGTACGGCACAGACCATGTTTATCTCATTGAAGGTCAGCCAGTATTTTACTTCATCCTTGTATTCATCGATCAGGAAGCGCAGATACTTCAGGCAGTAAGGGATGATCTCAGGAGACTGCCAGCCGCCGAATTCATCGACGAAGCCGATCGGCAGCTCGTAGTGGATCATCGTGACCAGCGGTTCGATATTGTACCTGTGCAGCTCCTTGAAGACGTTGTGATAGAACGCTACGCCTTCAGGATCCGGTGTATCTTCTTTACCGGTCGGAAAGAGTCTGGTCCAGGAGATAGACATCCTGAATGATCTGAAGCCCATCTCAGCCAGTAAAGCGATGTCTTCCTTGTAACGGTGGAAGAAATCGATACCTCTCCGGTTAGGGAAGTTCAGAGTGCTTTCTTCTTTTCTGGCTTTTTCCAGGTCCGCTTTCAGCATGAAGTTGCACGGAGACTTCGGACCGCGGTAGTAGACATAGTCCAGATGTGATAATCCCTTGCCGTCAAGGCATCTGCCACCTTCGATTTGGGCGGCGGAGGTTGCGCCGCCCCAAAGGAAATTATCAGGAAATCGAGGCATGATCAGCTCTTAGCGTCGATCTCGTCAGCTTTTTCATCGCTGTACATGATGAACGTCAGCACGAAGGTGATAGCCATGCCGATCAGGATGCAGATGATGATGTTCCTGAGGTCGGTCATATCACCGGTCATCGGGTTGATGAACAGCGGGAGTGTAAAGATGTTTGGCGGACCACCGGCATAGGTACCGACTTTGAGCAGACCGCCGATGAATGCACCGATACCGGAACCGATCATGGCCGCAATCATCGGTGTCTTGTATTTCAGCGTGATACCGTACATACTCGGTTCAGTGATGCCCGGAACGATGCTGGAGAAGGCGGTGGAGAGACCCAGAGCTCTTCTTTCAGGATCCTTGGTCTTGCAGGCAACAGCGAGACATGCGGCACCCTGTGCTGAGTTGGACAGGAAGTATGCCGGGTGTGTGACAGTGTTCTTGGAGTTGAGGTTGGACATAGCCATCGCAACGGCCATCAGGTTGAAATGCATACCTGTCAGGACGATGAACGGCATGAAGGCCGTCAGTAAGACCGGAGCGATCGGACCCAGAGTCATGAAGGCCCAGGTCAGGATATTGCCCATCCAGACAGAGAGTTTAGCACCGATCGGACAGATCACCAGCAGTCCCAGCGGGACCATGATCAGCATTTCGATCAGAGGTACCAGAACGATCCTGACGCTCTTAGGCAGATACTTGTTCAGGAACTTCTCGATGTAACCCATCACGAAGACGCACATGATGATCGGAAGGATCGTGTTGGAATAAGTAGCCGGATAGATCGGGAAGCCGAAGAGATAGCCGGCATTGCCTGTACCAGGAATGACAGTAGGAGGTCCACCCGGATTAGGGATAGTCGCACCCTGACCGGCAGCTACCAGATCAACGAAGTCCGGATAGAGCAGGATGCAGGCCATCAGGATACCCATGGCCATCTTGACGTTGAATCTCTTGGCAGCAGCAGCACCTACCAGAACAGGCAGGAAATAGAAAGCGACGTTGTAGACCCAGCTGAAGGTCGCAACGGTCGGAGAGTCTGCTGAAAGGATGTGCAGGTTGACCAGGATCATGATGAAGGCCTGGAGCATACCGCAGGCGATCAGAGCCGGCAGGATCGGGAACACGCATGATACGATCGTCGGCAGGATGGATCCCAGGATATCCTTGACGGATTTCTTTTTGCCCAGTTCAGGATCGAGATTCTCATCGATCGCTGCTTCTCTTTCAACACCGGAAGCTGTGATAAAGGCATCATATACTTCACTGATGTCATTACCGATAATTACCTGGACCTGATCACCGATCATCTGTGCACCGATGACGCCCAGTTTCTTGATCTCATCCAGTTTGACCAGGCTCGTGTCTTTCGGCGTGATGCGCAAACGGGTGAGACAGTGTGCAGCGTGGGCAACGTTGTCTTTACCGCCGACCAGTTCGACGATACCTTGTGCCAGCTGCTCAAAATCTTTTTGAGTTTTAGCCATAATTTCCCCTTTCGTTTCTAATTATGTGAATATCGCATCAGCAGATGCGTTGATTCCTGATTGGAACAAAAAACTCTTCGCTGCCATCCCAAAAACATTATTGTTTCAATGTTTTTAAGGATAAGCCCCGAAGAGTTCTCGAGTAACAAACCTTAGCTTCTAAATTTATATTAGTAAATAATGAAAGCGCTGTCAATATGGATCATTCTATCCGGGAGATCATCCTGTTGATATGGATGACCAGATAGAGGATCTCTTCTTCACTGATGTCTTTGCGGTATTTTTCTTTCAGATAATCAGCGATCCTGAGTGCACAGCGGTGTGAATCGGGATAGCCGTTGGTGATCTCATTGAACAGGTTGCGGTTCTCACTTTCGATCTGTTCATCACCGGACAGTCTGCGGACCAGATAATCGAGATGGGATATGAAGCGGCTGTAGTTGAAACTGTCTCTGTCGATCTGTATCCCGAATTCATCTTCAATGATCTTCGTACAGTGATCGGTGATCTTCACGGTATCGATCCTGGTCTCTTCCTTGGTGTTGATACGGTCAGAGATGAAATGCATGGCCAGCGTGCCGGCTTCCATGCGCGGCAGTTTCTCACCGGTCATATCTTTGATGATCTGCAGAGATTTCATGGCGACCCGCATCTCATCGGGATAGAGCTGCTGGATATCCTGAAGCAGCGGCTGTTCCAGATAGATGTTCTTGTCTTTTCTTTCGATGGCGAATTGTAAATGATCGGCCAGCGTTAGAGCCGAGGAAGAAGGAAAATCGATCGAAAGCTCATCAGAGACATAATCGATGATGTAGATGGCGGTGTTGATGATGATGGTAGGAATGTCTCTAAGGATCCCGTAATCCGTATCTTTGATATTGTAAAAAGTACGGTTGATCTTGCTTAGAGGGATCTCTTCACCCGCCTTATAGAAACCGATGCCCTTGCCGAAAGCAATGACCTCGCGGCCTTTGGAGTCGGTACAGTGGGCGATGTTGTTGTTGATGTTTCTGATGACTTTCATTTTATTGTGCAGGTCCGTTGTATCTGAGACACATCATCGTCAGATCATCGAACGGTTCTGTTCCTTTTTCGTATGCTCTGACAGCGTCTTTCATATTATGAAGGATGTCTTCCGGTTCGCTGCTTTCCTGAGCGTTGAGTTCTTTGATCACTCTGTCGAGTCCGAACATCTGACCATCCGGATCCTTGGCTTCCGGTAATCCGTCAGTATACAGGAAAAGGACCGAACCTTTCTCCATCTTTATCTCGTATTCGGTATAGACCGTATCAGGTATGCTGCCCAGAACGATACCATGTTTATCTTTAAACAGTTCATAGTTTCCTTTGGCATCTTTCAGGATCGGATATTCATGTCCCGCATTGGCAGCCGTCAGGATCTGGGCCGGTGTTTTCTTCATCCCGATATTGTGGGAGAACGTAATCTTGGAAGCCATCATGAACAGGGCTGCCGGTACACCTTTGCCGGAGACATCGGCGATCAGGATGCACAGATGATCCTTGTCCGTCATGAAGAGATCATAGAAGTCACCGCCGATCTCCCTGGCCGGATCCATTGAAGCAAAGATATCGAATTCTTCGCTCTCGGGATAAGCCGGGAATTTGTTCGGCAACATGGCGTTCTGGATGTGGCTGGCCAGCTTGAGCTCCGTATCGATGCGCTCTCTTTCGGAAGTGATCTTCTCGATCTGATGGAGATAATCATCGATCTCTTTAGCCAGATCAGATACATCGTTTGAAAGCAGACCCAGTTCGTTGTGGGATCTGATCTCTGAGAGGTTTTCAATGATCGCTTCACTGTTCTTGGTATCTTTGTAAAGACGGATGTTCTCCTGGATCTTCTTTAGCGGACGTAAGACCGCATAATAGATCATCACAAGACACACGATCATGAGATCGATCAGATACAGGACCGAGAGCCAGCTTTGCGACAATGTCTGATGGAAGACCGTCTCTTTTATGACTTTCACATCATGAGTGACACCGATCAGCAGCAGATGGTTGTTTGTTACTGACAGCGGATAGAAATAATCGATGTATCGACCGTCTTTGTTCAAAACGGACTGTGGCTCACCCTCAGCGGCTTTTCTGATCGCTTCCTGCTGTTCAGCAGAAGCCTTGAGGATCTTGCCGATGGGATAGATATCACCGGGCTCATTGCCTCTTCTGGCACCGTCACCGGCTGCAATGAAGAGGATGAACTGTTCATCATACGGTTCATCAGTGAGTACACAGAACAGATAATCAAGATCATAGGCCGTATCCATATTGTCGATGCGGTTGATCAGCCAGGAGTAGACGACTTCGGCAAAGAGCTTCTGATCTTCCGGAGCCAGTTTTCTGACATCTTCTTCACTCGCATAGACCGGCAAGAATTCCGGATATTTATCATTCAGAGCCTGATATTTCTTTGAAGTCAATGTATTGCCGTCATAAGGGGCATCATATTCGATATCGAGCTCATCATAGTGTTCATACCAGTAATTGAGCAGCTACTCATGAAACGGAAACTGTTTGATATAGCTCTCCAGATCGACAGCCGTAGCGTTGGAGGCAGTCGTGATCTGTCTGTTTACTTCGTTGAGGGTACGGATATACATCGTGAAGGAAGAAAGAGCACCGACAGCAAAAACACCTACCACAAAAAGGATGGTGATCTGTGACAGCATGCTTATGTTTCTCTTCTTCAGGAACATCTATCCGTTTACCTACAATAATTATAATTTGAAACGCTTCAGAACAGCACCTTTTCTGCAGCAGGGGTATTCTCGGCGATCTTTCTGCCGTTGCGGTATGAGTACAGGACTTTGGCGTCTTTAACCAGAGCTTCATAGTAGTTCTTCGCATCCAGGACGATGAAGCTGGCCGGTTTATTGATCTCAATACCGTAGCGGTCGGAAACATGGAGGGTCTTGGCTCCGTTGTGAGAGATCAGTTTATAAGAATCCATGATCTGTTCATAGCCCATCATCTGGCTGACATGCAGACCCAGGAACACGACATCACGCAAAGAGCCGTTGCCCATCGGATACCATGGATCGAAGATGTCGTCATGACCGAAAGAGACATTGATGCCTTCATCGAGCAGTTCCTTGACTCTGGTGATACCTCTTCTTTTCGGATAGGTATCGATACGCCCCTGCAGATGGGTATTGACTAACGGATTGGCCACGAAATTGATCCTGCTCATTTTGAGCAGACGCATCAGACGCAGGACATAGGCGTTGTTGTAGGAATGCATGGCTGTCGTATGGGAAGCCGTGACTTTGTCATAGAGACCAAACTCCAGCGCTCTGGTGGCCACGGTCTCGAGTCCCCGGGACGCTTCATCATCGATCTCATCGCAATGGACATCGACGAGCTTGTTTTCATCAGCTGCCAGTTTCAGGGCAAAGTTGAGTGATTCGACGGAGTACTCCCTGGTGAATTCAAAGTGCGGGATGGCACCTACCGCATCAGCACCCATCTTCACGGCATCGATCATCAGCTG
The DNA here is from genome assembly GCA_017432005.1 of Erysipelotrichaceae bacterium. GTDB lineage: Bacteria > Bacillota_I > Bacilli_A > Erysipelotrichales > Erysipelotrichaceae > Colivicinus. Next base: position 51,623 of record JAFRKA010000012.1, on the reverse strand, counting down.
TTTGCCGTTAGGATAGGAAAGGATACCTTCCTGCGGGAAAGCGACGATCTGGATCTCCATGAAGTCTTTGAGTTCTTCACGCAGTTCGATCATGGCTTTCATCGCCATCAGGCTCGGATCAGTGGTGTCGACATGCGTCCTGATGAACTGGACGCCGTTGGCCGCATACATGCGTACGACCTTGTTCACGCGTTCACGGATGTCTTCACGGCTCAGTTTCTCCTTGCGCTTGCTCCAGCATTCGATGCCTTCAAACAGCGTACCGGACATGTTCCAGACCGGATCACCGGCCGTCAGACAGGTATCGAGATGGACGTGTGATTCAACGAAAGGAGGCAGTACCAGTCTGTTTTTCAGATCGAGGACTTCCTCATCAGGTCTTTCCTTGAGTTCACCGATCTCTTTGAAGACACCGCCCTCAATTCGTATATCTTTCGGTGTCTCACAGTTTTCGATCAGGGCATTCTTAATTAACATGAATATTTCTCCTTTATTCTCTTTCAGATACGATGTTCCTCAGCGGTTCACCGTTGGCATAGCGTCTGAGATTGTCTTCACACAGATCCAGCAGGTCTTCAAAAGCACTGTCCAGGTGGTAGCCTCCGGCCGCATGCGGGGTGATGAAGAGATCTTTCTGATCCCATAATTCACTGTTTTCATCCAGCGGTTCTTTCTCAAAGACATCGGCAGCGACTGCCGCGATGATCTTCTCGTTGAGGACCATCTTCAGTGTCTCTTCACTGTACAGGTTTCCTCTGCCCGCATTGATGAAGATGCAGTCTTTGCGCATCTTGCGGAAGGTATCAACAGTGAACAGTCCTTCATTCTCTTTATTGCCCGGCAGGATGGAGATGACCGCATCAGAATCGCTGATGGCTTTCTCCATCTCGGTATTGGAATACAGTTCATCGACACAGTCAAGTATTTCACTGATATCGCGTTTCACACCGATCACATATACTCCTAAGGTTTTAAGCAGTCTGGCCAGATGTCTTCCGATATGACCCAGACCCAGGATCGTCACTCTGAGCTTTCCTAACTCTTTGGTCTTGCCGGCATCCTTCCAGAGGTGCCGGTGCTGATAGTCACGGTAGATATGCAGGTTCTTGATCATCATCAGTAAGGTGGCCAGCAGGTGCTCCGCGACTTCTTTGGTGTGGATATCCACCGCATTGGTCAGGATGGTATCTTCATTGAGCACCCCTTTGGCGATGAATCTGTCGACGCCGACGGACTGGGATTGCAGCCACTTCAGATGTCTATAATTTTTCAGTTTTGTCACTGAAGGATATCCAAGGACGATATCCGCATCAGGATCATTTTCATAGACGATGTGATAGCGTTCTGAAATGGATTCAAAACGTTTCTTCTGCTGCTCATTCAAAGGAAAAGAGATATAGACGGTTTTTGTTTCGTTCATGAGGGACCTCTAGTTTCTATTATAAAAGAAAACGTCCGGTTACCGGACGTCTTCACTGTTTCGTTATTCTGCTGCCTTCGGGATATCGCTGACTCTGAATACATAGTAGTCATCTTTGGTATAAACAAGATCTTCATCATAAGATGATTCAAACAGACTTAAGGCTCTGTTGGATCTTTCTTCATATTTCAGCAGCTCTTCACTTTTGGTGCCTGTCTCATCCGCTTCTTTAAGCAGTTCCTGATAACGGTTGAAGTAGGCTGTGTACTTGTTGCTTCTTTCTTTATTGGTACCGCTTTTGAGGACAGCGACCATCATGCCGTCATATTCTTTGTCGGTCTTGATACTGTAACGGATCGTCGTTCTGCCGGTATCGTTATAGATCACATGACCGTCTTCAGTCTCCTCGACAGGCAAAGGATTCCAGTTGAAAACGAATTCTTCACAGACACCGATATGATATGTTTCACCGTTCCAGGTGATGTCCGTGTAGGAGAAATCATCATCTTCCGGACCCATGGTTGAATAATCAACGAAGACCGTGGAATCGTCCAGACTGACGGTATTGGCCTTATAACAGATGCCGGTGTTGGCGTCAAACACGACCGATGAGACCGATGAATAGATATAATACCAGTCATAGTCAGTCTCAGCAGCTGTTATTGTGATCGGTACAGCCTCATCACAGAGAAAAGTATAGAGGTAATGATCATCTTCTTTGGTCACGCTGTAATCATAGAAACGTGAAGTCTGCATTGAATCTTCCACCGTGAAGCCTTCCGGTTCGATGATGTTGATGTCCAGATCCGTGATGTAGACATAAGCCGGGTTGGAATAATCTTTATCAGCTGGAAGGATCTCAAAGCCATATTCTTCTATAAACGGTTTTATCTCCGGAACGTTCTCTTCCGGTTTATCCGGTTCCACGACCGGTTCCGGTTCCGGTACAGGTTCTTCCTTGGCTGAACAGCCGCTGATGATACACATCATCACGAACAGTAATATGCATAGTTTTTTCATCTTTTAATCTCCTTCTTTAAGAAATGCTTTTATCTCATCCAGCTGCTTCAGAGCTGTCTCTCTGCCGATCTGATATACCCTCTTGAGTTCATTCGCATCTTTCTCCGTCCTGCCGATATTCAGTGATTCCGGAGGTCTGATGATGAACGCCTTGCCTTCCTTTGCGTCTTTTTCGATCCTGTTGACTTGTCCGTTGTAGCGGATATGTCTCAGCTTCATCGCTTCCGCGATCTTGGGATATTTTGAATTGAAGATCCTGAACAGCGGGATTAGCTTGTTTTTGGGTTTGACGAAACCTTCGGGCTGGGTCAGGATGACGACATTCTTCTCATAGCCCTGTTTCACCATGAAGTCGTAAGGGATCGAATCGACGATACCGCCGTCGAGATAGTAGTGTCCGTCGATCTCGACAGGTCTCGAGACCAGCGGCATTGAAGCCGAAGCTCTCATCCACAGATTGTCTTCCATCGTACCGTGATCACAGCGGTGATAGACACATTCGCCGGTTTCGATATCGGTCGCACCGACATAGAATTCCATCGGATTGTTTCTGAAGGCTTCAGAATCGAACGGATCGAGGTTGAACATGATCTCGCGGTAACAGAAATCGGCACCGTAGAGATCACCGGTCTTGATCAGTGAGCGGATCGAACAGTAGCGGGGATCTTTGCAGTAGGTCGTATTGTATCTTAAGGGACGCTCGTGCTGTTTTGACTTGAAGTTGCAGCCGAAAACTGCTCCGGCGGAAATGCCGGCTCCGCCTTCAAAAGTGATGTCGTTCTCCATAAAGACATCGATCACTCCGCAGGTGAAGAGACCTCTCATGGCTCCGCCTTCCATTATTAGTGCATGTTTCATTGATTTAATTATACCTGATAGTACAACCGGATATTTAAATATGATCTGTTTCAGGTGTAATATAGATAATAAGGAAAATCATATGAATGATTATCAGCTTATCGGATATGTAGAAGGAAATATCTTCTCTGTTATCATTTTCGGGATCATGCTTTTGACTGACCTTGTCGATGTGGACAGACAGGAGAAGCAGATCAAGTTTGATAATGTCCTGATCGCTTTTATCATGTATTTCCTGACGGACAGTCTCTGGGCCTTCTTCATGGCCGGCCGTCTTCCAAACAATCGTTTAGTGGCAGGAACGATCGATTTCCTGATCTATCTGTTCAATGTCCTGATCACCTATTCGTGGCTGTCTTATGTAATGGCACTTGAAGAGGCGCCGCACCGTAACCGGCCGATCAATAAGTTCGCCGTCCTGTTTCCGTTCATCGTCTCTACGATCATGATGGTGATCACTTATGTGATCGCTCCGGAGAAACTGCTGGACAAAGATCTGAATACTACCGGACTGTATAATATCTATCTGGTCACTGTATCCTACATATACATCGTCGCAGTCATCATCTATGCGTTACGCAAGGCCAAGACCGAAGAGAACCCCATTGAAAAGCGCCGTCACCTGTTCGTCGCCGGATTCCCGCTGTTGGTCGTTGCCGGAGGAATGGCACAGATGCTGATATACCAGTATATACCGATCTACTGTTTCTCCTGCGTCATCCTGATGCTGCTGTTTTTCATCCAGATGATGAGAAGACAGATCTCGGTCGACCCTTTGACCGGCCTAAATAACCGCGGACAGCTTATGCGTTACGTTTCACAGCGAAGCAACATGTATCAGGAAGACCGCAAGACTTTCGTCGTCATGATCGACATCAATGATTTTAAGGCTATCAACGATACCTACGGTCATGCGGAAGGCGATAAGGCATTGATCATTGTTGCCGACTCACTGAAGAAGATGGCCAGCAGAAACAATGTGCCGCTGTTCATCGGCCGCTATGGCGGTGATGAATTCATCATCATCATTCATCCGGTGAACGATCTCCAGCTTGAACCGTATGTCGAAGAAGTCAGGAAAGAGATCGCTGCTGAATGCAAAGCCAAAGAAACAGCTTATACCGTCTCGATCGGCTGCGGCTATGAGGAACTACAGAAAGAAAATGACAGCTTCCAGAAGTGCCTGGCCAGGGCAGATGAGAAACTGTACAAAGACAAGAGGTATCAGAAGAGTCTGATGAAAACTGAATAATAAAGAAGAGATCCGGAATCGACCGGATCTCTTTTAAGCATATCTTTTTACTGCATCAAGATGCATCTTTATCAGTTTTTCTCTGTCAGCGGACATCGCTACCTTGAGGTTGTTTTCTTTACCGCTGCGATACCAGGTGTCAGTAACGGTACAGCCTTTGGTGATGCCGTTGGACAGTTCGACTTCGACCGGGAACTCTTTGATCTCGACAACGCTCGGATCGATCAGATAAGCCATCGGCAGTGAATCGTGCAAGACCGCACCCGGCAGACCGGCCAGATCCTGATAGAGCTTGGAATAGTGCTGCAGCGCATCACACAGGAAGGCTCCGACCTTGCCGCCGTTGTCTCTCATCGCGAAACGTTCCTGATCATTCATCGGACACATCATCGTCGCATCCAGACCGAACATGACTTTCGGGATGTCACTGCTGATGACGATATATGCTGCTTCAGGATCATGACCCATGTTGGCTTCCACGGACGGTTTGATGTTGCCGCCAAAGACGGCTCCGCCCATGAAGAGGATCTTTTCGATCCTGTCGGTCAGATCAGGATAGGTCAGGATGAAGGTCGCGATATTGGTTAGCGGTGCTGTCGCAACGATCGTGACTTTGTCGGGACAGTTTCTGATCTTTTCGGCCATCAGATCGACGGCACAGAGATCTGAAAGTTTCTTATTCGGTTCAGGCAGAGTGTTGCCGATATTGCCCAGTCCGTCCTGACCATGGACATCCAGAGCCAGCGGCTTGGAGTAATCGATCTGTTCTTCCAGGATGCCTTTGGAAGCACCGGCTGCGACTGAGACATCGATGCCCATGAGTTCGCAGATCTTCAGGGTATTGACAGCCGTTCTTTCCACGGACTGATTGCCAAAGACCGTTGAAATGCCTAAGAGTTCGATATCTTCACAGGCCGACAGAAGAAGCAAGGCCATCGCATCATCGAGACCGGTATCCACATCCATCCATACAGGTGTTTTAGCCATCTTATTCGCCCTCCTTATATGATCTGATACATTCAAGATACATGTTTACGAAACGTTCACGGTCGACGCTCATCGCCAGATGCAGATTCGGTGCTCCCGAGAATCCGAACCAGTCGACGACGGTCTGACCGATCGTCATCTTTCCGTCGACATCGACGATCACATGTTTATCGCTCAAAACAGCGATACCAGGGTCGATGCATACGGCCGCCGCAACGGCATCGCACATCACCTTGTGAGAGCGGTAGTAGGCTTTCTTGTCTTCCGTGATCGGCCAGTTGTCGATGCTTTCGTCTTCAAAGCGGTCAAAGTCTTCGATCACATCACAGACAGATGTGCCCTGGGCAGCTTCCACGACATCTTTCTTGTCTTTCTCATCCAGATAGGTATTTACACAGCAGTCGAGACCGACCATCGTCAGATCGAAACCGGCTTCAAAGACGATCTTAGCCGCATGAGGGTCCTGATGGATATTGAATTCCGCATATTCCGTGACATTGCCGAAGGTAGTCGATCCGCCCATTATTACCAGTCTCTTCACCATCTTTGTTATTTCAGGATGTTTGAGGACTGCCAAAGCGATATTGGTCAAAGGTCCGACGGCAGCGATTTCCAGTTCACCTTCGTATTCTTTAGCTTTTTCCCAGATGAAATCCCAGGCATATCCTTCAGAAAAAGTCAGGTCTTCCGTTTTGACTTTAAGTCCGGCCAGTCCGGTATCGCCATGGGCGTATTCTGCCCGGGGGTGTCTGACGATGATCGCTTTGTCAGCACCTTTTACGACCTTGGCATTGATGCCGTATTTCTCATTGAGATACAGGGCATTGGCTGAAGTCTTGTCCAGAGAGACATTTCCATGTACCGGGGTGATGCCCAGGATATCGAACTGTCCGCATCCCTGGAGCATCAGGATACATTCCGCATCGTCGATGCCCGGATCACAGTCGATGATCAGGGGTCTTTTCTTTTCTGCCATATTATTGTTCTCCATTCCTGATTTAATTATAAGGTATACTGATATCAGAGGATTAAAACAATGTTGTTCAAACCAGAAAAGATCACTTCATATGATGAAATAAACTATCGCATCTTTGGTATGAGGATGCAGCGGGAGTATGAGATCATCTCCAAAGGGAGTGTTGCTGAAGTATCGGAATATTCCGTTAGTTTTGGTAATGACAGACGAACTCTGGAAAGAAGAGTCCTGTGCGACAACGAAATGATGATCGAAATACTCAATGTATGCGGACTCATGCGCTGGGATGGTTTCTCAGGCAATCAGCCCCGCGGCGTCCTGGACGGGGAGATGTTTACTCTTTCAGCGATCGTCAATGACCGAAGGATCATCAGAGCTCAGGGTTCACAGAACTTCCCGAAGAATTTCCCGGAATTCCGCCGGGAGATCGACAGTATCCTGGCCGAAAACAACTCGATCATGTGACACGGATATATTGGAGAATGATATGCTGGAACAATTGAAAAAAGAAGTCTTTGAGGCCAATCTGCTGTTGCCGGAATACGGACTCGTCGTCTTCACCTGGGGAAATGTTTCCGGGATCGACAGAGAAAAGGGCCTGGTCATAATCAAACCGAGCGGTGTCGAATATGACACGATAAAAGTCGATGATATGGTCGTTACGGATATGGAAGGCAATGTGGTGGAAGGTCATTATAAACCGTCTTCTGACCTGATGACTCACCTTGAGCTTTATCGCAATTTCCCGAACATCGGCGGTATCGTCCACACCCATTCGATCAACGCGGTAGCCTGGGCGCAGGCAGGAAGAGACATCCCGGCTTTAGGTACGACTCATGGTGATTATTTCTATGGCAATATCCCCTGTACCAGATATATGACACCGGAAGAGATCGGCAGAGAATACGAACTAAATACTGGCAAGGTCATCGTCGAAGAATTGCAGAAGCGGAAGATCGATCCTGATCAGATGCCAGCCGTGCTGGTGCGTTCCCACGGTCCTTTCACCTGGGGCAAGGATCCAAGCGATGCCGTGCATAATTCACTCATTCTCGAGACTCTGGCGGAGATGGCTCTCAAGAGTATCATCATCGATCCTGACGTACCGGAAATGCAGCAGGAACTGCTGGACAGGCACTACCTGAGGAAACATGGTCCCGGTGCTTACTATGGCCAGGGATAGAACATATATTAAACAGAGCACTTAAAAGTGCTCTTTCTCATCCATTAAACAAAAAAAAGCAGAATACTGCTCAGTCTGTTTCTTCCTTTTTGTCGGCCTGATATTCTGCTTCGACATCTCTTATGGCATATTCACAGGCCTGAATCACAAAGGAAGAAAAATAAGAGTCGCTGTCTGCCACCTGTTTCTCGATCCTTTCAACAAGTTCCTTCGGAAAACGGATTGTCTTGTTCAGAGTTTCTCTCTTTTTATCCGGTTGAAATTTAAAACCCATATGAATATTTCCTGATTTGATTGTATTGCTTTGAATACAGATAATCAGCATTTTCTTTTGCACGGTAAATTGCATTGCAAAAAGCAGGACAAAGAACTATGATGAGAGTGGATCGGAAAGGAAGATGCGAAGATGATCAGACAGAGCGAACGTGAACGGCTGACGGCGATCCTGAAGACGGCCGGCTACAGCGAGGAAGAAGCTGAAGTCATGCTGGGAAAGTTTCTTGAAGAGGAAGCGGAAACATATCTTGAATGCATGGAATCAGTCAGTGAGGAAAGCGGCAGATACAGAAGAAGAATGAGCTGATACAGGAAAACATCATAAAGATGTTTTTTTGTTATCAAAGTCTTTATGAGCATTTTTTCTTATTTTAAAATATAAATATGGAAGCCAGAGAAAAAGAAACCCGGGTCAACAGATTTAGACCGCTCAGCTGGAGCATCTTTCTGATCTCGATCATTTTCATCATTTTCATGTGTGCTGTCATTTCCTATGCGACATACAAGATCTATACCAAATCGATGTATGACCGTTATCAGAAACAGATGGTAAGTATCATCGATTACGTGGAAAGCCATATCGATATCGATGACATGTCTGAGTGTTCAAGGACGTACGTAGAATCGGAGAAATATAAGGAATTCCAGGCTTTCTTTGATGATCTGATCGACTACTATTCAGATGTTCATTATCTGTATATAATGCAGGTACTGGATCCGGAAGATCCGATCAAAGTCAGAGAGATCTGCGCAGCCAACTCTACCTATGAGAAACAGTACGAACCGGATATGGTCATGTATCTGGGGCAGGGCGAGGAAAGCTGGTATGATACGGAAACAGCACGCTATCTGAAACAACTGCAGGATGGTGATAAAGACGTTTACTTCAACAATCCGTCTGAATGGGGCATCGATTATACTCTGGCCAGACCGCTCATCGATTCCAAAGGCAATCATTATGCTTTGCTGTGTGTCGATGTTTCGATCGATGAGATCAATACCACTATCTATCGGAACATCAAGATCAACATTACGGTCGTTGTGATCGGTGGTATCGTCCTGATCGCGTTACTGATGAACTGGATGAGAAAAAATGTTACCGGTTCTCTGAAACAGGTGGAACGCAGTGTCGAGGAATTCGCGGAAAAGTCAGCCGGTATCAGGAATCCGGATGAACTGATCTATACACCGCCTGTCCTGAAGAGAAATAACGAAGTCAAAGCTTTATCGGAAGCCGTGTCCAAGCTTTCTCAGGATATGAAAGATTACGTTGTTGCGATCCTGACAGCGGAAGGAGAGACCAACACGCTTAAGGACCACGTGAATCAGATAAGCACGATCGCCTATCAGGACAGCCTGACCAAGGTCAAAAACAAGTCGGCCTACGACGAGAAACAGCTGGAACTTGAGAAAGATATTCAGGATGGCACTGCCGAATTCGCGATCCTGATGCTGGATATAAACAAACTGAAACAGATCAATGACCTCTATGGTCACGAACAGGGGAATGAATATATCATCGGAGCCTGCAGAACTATCTGTGAAACTTTCAAACATTCTCCGGTCTACAGAGTCGGCGGAGATGAATTCACTGTCGTCATTCAGGGAGAGGATTATAAGAACAGAGAAGAGCTGTTCATAGAGCTCAATGAAAGATTCGCTGAGAGTTCCAAAGATGAAAGTGTTGAACCATGGCACAGATATTCGGCAGCCTGCGGTATGAGTGAATACAGGAAGGGTGATGAAGTCATAACGGTCTTCAATCGGGCTGATAAGGATATGTACAAAGCCAAGGCGAAGATGGAAGCTGAAAAATAAACACTATCAAAAAAGCCTTTAATTGAAGTTTATTCAGTTAAAGGCTTTTAATATGCTTCTGCAGGATCTTTTCTTCAAACTCTTTGGCCGGTAAAGGCTTGGAGAAGTAGTAACCCTGAACGATATTGCATCCGAGATCCTTGAGGATCTTCAGCTGTGCTTCGGTCTCGACACCTTCGGCGACGACCGGAACGTTCAGACTGCGGGCAATGCCCAGGATCAGTTCCACGACCTGAATGTCTTTCTTATCGTGTTCGATATTGATGATGAACGATCTGTCCATCTTGAGCACATCCACCGGCATCGATGTCAGCATGTTCAAAGAAGAATATCCGGTACCGAAGTCGTCCATCTCGATCTCATAGCCGTCTTTGTGCAGCTTGTTGACCAGGAAGATGACCTGTTCGGCATCTTCGGTATAGGCTGATTCCGTTACTTCCAGTTTCAGATATTTACGTTCCAGACGGCTGTTTTCCAGCATCTCACTGAGGACCAGTTCCAGCATCGGATCGAAGACATCGATCCTGGAGAGATTTACGGATACCGGAAGTGTTATACCGTATTCATCACGCCATGCGGCGATCTGCTCGGTGACTTTTCTCCAGACGTAATTGTCGACCGTGGAGATTTGTCCGTTTCTTTCAAAGAGTGGAATGAAATTGTCCGGAGCGATCATTCCGAATGCCGGATGGTTCCAGCGGATCAGAGCTTCAGCACTGCGTAGTACCGGCGGATCACACTGGATATCATATTTCGGCTGATAGTAGACTTCAAATTCTTCATTCTCGATGGCCGGACGGAAATCGTTCAACAGGCGCTGTTCCATGATCTCCCGTTCACGTATCTTCTCATCAAAGATCTTGAGACGGGTCTTGTAGTCGCCTCTGGCCATGTTGCAGGCAGTCCTGGCCTGATCGATCAGCTGTAAAGGTTCAAGACCTTCCTGGTATGGCATCACACCCATCCTCAGGCGGATACTGATGTTCTGTGAGAAATCATTGAGACGACGCTGGAAGAAATCGAAGATCTTCTGATAGTCGTCCTGATGTTCACAATACATGTAGAAGCGGTCGGCATCAGAACGTCCGGCGATACCCCTGGTATCTTCAAGGAACTTTCTGATCTCATTGCCCAGTTCTTCCAGAACCATATCACCGAACTTCATGCCATTCATGGCGTTGACGGTATGGAATTTTTCGATATTCATGACGATCGCATCCATTGGTTTCTTAGGATCGCTCTGATACATACGGTTGGCATACTCAAAGAAGAAGTTCTTGTTGTAGAGCTTCGTCAAAGGATCATACTCGGTAGCGGAGATCAGTTCTCTGCTCTCGTTGATCTTCTCTTCAGCGGAAAGTCTGCCGATCAGCAGGAACAGCATCACTGAGAAGACGATGATGATGAAAGTCATCACGCTGAACCAGTTGTCTTCCAGATAGTCCATGAAGGATATCTTTCTTTCGATCTCCATATAGCTGGACAGGGAACTTTCGATGTCTTTCTGCGGGATCTGATTGATCGTCTTGTTCAGGATCGAATACAGCGCGTCGTCGCTCTTCCTGACGATGAAGGAGAGACCCATCATCTCCTTGGTACTGAGTGAAGACAGACGATATTTGCGGGCGATATTGTCATATTCGGTCACATGATAGTTACTGATCAGGATACCGTCAGATGTTCCTTCATTGACATCTTTGAGGCAGTCATCCATGTTCTTTTCTTCAAAGTAGGTGACATTCCAGCCCGGATAGACGTCTTTCAGGAAACGGGCGTAGTTCTCATTGCCTTTTTCCACAAAGACTTCAGCTTCTTCGTGATTCAGGATATCGTAATAGTTTTCTCTGTTGGTGAGCAGATTCATCTCGGTCTCCATCACGGCATTGGTGACAGAAACATCCAGATCTTCCGCTTCACTCATTTCCATATAGACCGGGAATATGCAGTCGATCTCTTTATTCATCAAAGCTTCATAGGCTTCATCAAAATCATCATAGGCTATGGCGACAAAACTGATATCGGCATTTCTGATACAGTCGATCGCCAGCTGGATATAGTTGGCCAGTGCTCCGGTCACGACTCCGGATTCGTCTTCACCGCAGAAGGGAAGCGAATCTTTGCGGTAGCCGATCCTGACGGTTCCGTGTCCGGCGACCCAGTTCTTCTCGGAAGTCGTCAGATAGGCATTGGAACCCTGATAGTGACCATACTTCTCAAAGAGCCACTGGTTGTAGTAGCGGTCTTCATCCAGGATCTTGGTCATGGCGTAATTGATATCTTCAAGCAGATCCGGACGGTCTTTGTTTATCGCAAAGAAGAAATCGGAAGAACCGATCTTGAAGACCGGGATACGATTCTTCTTGATGTCATAGGAATCGGTACCGACATAGGCATCGATCTCACCGTTATATAACATCTCCATCGATTCACCTTCCGAAGTGGTGAGTTCAACTATGAGAGGAGATACATTGTTTTCTTTGGCCCAGTTGCGCAGATATGTTTCCTGGATACTGTTCTTATTCACACCGAGCTTCTTGCCGTTGACGGAACGGACATCGTCGGCCGTGATCATTTCCTCATCTTCATTGACGAAAAGATAGTAGGCTTCCGATCCCATCGGCAGAGATGAGTAAAGCATCACCTTGGCTCTTTCTTCGGTATAGGAGACATCACTCATCAGGTCGATCTCGCCGGCTTTCAGCATTTCCATCAGATCAGACCAGCTGCCTTTCACATACTCGTATTTCCAGCCGGTATAGGCGGCGATCTTCTGCTGGTACTCATAGGCAAAACCGGTCCGGCGCCCCAGTTCATCAGTGCGGTTGAAAGCTGATTCATACCAGCCGACACGGACGATCTTGGCTTCATCGTCATCAGCTGTCACCCGATCGATCTTTATGAACGATGAACACAAAACAAAAAACAGCAGGAAGATGATCACTGCCTTATTCCGATTGACCTGTCCACTATGATGTCTTGTCATCATTTTTATGTATTAATTATATCTTAAACTTTGTCCAAACAAAAAGCTTAAGCAGCCCTGAGACTGCTTAAGCTGATGATCTAGATGTTTACGGCCGCACCGTAGGCGCTGCGGTTGGTCGTCTGGATTGTGCCCGGTTTCTTGCAGTCACCGACCATCCAGAACTCTCTGCCCTTGCCGTAGAAGGAGAGTGCCTCCTCGCTCTTTGAGCGCATGCCGACAGACAGGATGACGGAATCAGCCGGCAGATCGTGATCGTTGCCGTCTTTATCTGTATAGGTAACGTGATCTTTTGAGATCTGCTTGGCAGAAGCATTGAGCACGTAATGGAAATTGTCGATGGCTTTCCAGGCTTCTTCAAACATCGAGCGGTAATGTGTAGCCGTACTGTCAGCTGCCAGTTCATCACGCATCTCGATGACCGTGACGTTTCGGCCCTTCTGTGCCAGAAACATGCCGGTCTCGACGCCGACTTCACCGCCGCCGATGATCACGACGTTCTTTCCGATCTTATCACTGTGCATCAGTGCATCAGTCGCGACCGTGACATGGTCAAGATCAGCTCCAGGGATCTTCGGTATGACAGGCGACGCACCGATGGCAGCGACTACTGTATCATATTCATCTCCTAGTGTTTCAGGAGTGGCTCTGGTATTCAGATACACCTTGATCTTTCTTTTTTCGACCTGTCTGATCAGGTAGTCTTTGTATTCCTTGAGCGTCCATTTGAACGGTACATAGTCCGCATGTCTGATCGCACCGCCCAGTTCGTTTTCTGCTTCATAGATCGTCACTTCATGACCGCGGTCAGCAAGATAGATCGCCGTACGCATGCCTCCCGGACCGCCGCCGATGACAGCTACCTTTTTCTTTTTCTCGGCTTCTTTGCCCAGATACGGACTTACTTCTTCAAAACCGAAGAGCGGATTGACTGAACAGGTCGTCGTGAAGATATCTCTTTTACCTCTTCCGTGACACTTGTTGCATCTTAAACACGGAACGAGATCTTCTTTCCTGCCTTCAGCGATGATGTCGCCATAGTCCGGATTGGAGATCCAGGCTCTGGCCATCGCCACGAGATCGACCTTGCCTTCCCTGATCGCCTGATCGGCGATATCAGGATCGAAGTATCCGCCGACATTGCTGACAAGGAAATCCAATCCTTGGACTTTTACTTTAGCTGCCATCTCCAGGAAAGGTGTCGGATTTAACTCAAAGGGGATCGGATGGTTAGGATCGCCTTCAGCTGAACGGACCACGATATCGACATATTTCTGAGCCAGTTTCAGGAATTCGATACCTTCTTCAAAGGTGTAGCCTCCTTCAGGCTCTTCACCGGAAAACTGGATCTCGATGATCAGATCATCACCACCGGCTTTTCTTATTTCTTCTAACATCAATAACGGGAATCTGGCTCTGTTTTCAAAGGAACCGCCGAACTCATCGGTCCGGAAATTGGTCAGAGGTGAGAGCAGCTGGCTCGGGAACTGAGTCCGATAGCTCATGTGGACAGTCACGGCATCAAAGCCCAGTTTGCGGTACAGCGCTGTTCGCTGACCGTAGCTCTTGATGATCTTGTACAGATTCTCGGCCGGTATGTCATCAGAGATGTTGCCATTGAAGATGGTACTGGTATCAGCAGTCGGTGAAGCAGCACTGACGGCTTCGACTTCACCTTTCTCGTTCTCATAACGGAAGACACGGTTGGCTGAAAACAGTGAACCCGAGACGATCGTTCCCACCGCATGCATGGCTTCGACCATCTCCGTCATATAGTTCTGACAGCGTGGATCGTGCATATCAAAAGTCGGGAAGTGGGAGATGTCCAGGAAGTCCGGCAGCGGTGGTGAATCATAGGTATCTTCGACACCGGCAATGGTCACGAAGGCAGCTCCGGTCCTGGCCCTTCCAACAAAATGGCCGATCTTCTTCCTGAAAGATAATCCTCACAGGCTTTAACTTTCTGTTCAGAGGAATACTTCGCTTTTCTTCCCATAAAAAATCCCACCTTTCATAGGTATTGGTGAGATTTAAGTATTTCACGTGTCTACTTTAGTGGGATTGTATCAGTCTGTAAGTCCGGTCTTATCTTCAGATCCTGGCTACACCGCTCTTGCGGGCTGCCTCAGCGACAGCCTTGGCTACGGTCTTTCCGACTCTTGGATCGAAAGCCCTAGGCAGGATATATTCCTCATTCAGTTCCTCATCACTTACCAGTGAGGACAGAGCCGCAGCGGCAGCCATCTTCATCTCTTCATTGATGTCACTGGCCCTGCAGTCGAAGGTTCCGCGGAAGACGCCCGGGAAGGCCAGGACATTGTTTACCTGGTTAGGATAATCACTGCGTCCTGTTGCGACGACTCTGGCACCGGCGGCCTTGGCTTCTTCAGGAGAGATCTCCGGCATCGGATTGGCACAGGCAAAGACGATCGGGTCGCCGTTCATTGTCTTGACCATCTCACCGTTCAAGGTATTAGGTGCGGAGACACCGATGAAGATATCTGCACCGACGATCACATCTTTAAGTGATCCGGCTTTCTTTTCCAGATTGGTGACTTTTGCCATCTCTTCCTTGATCCAGTTGAGTCCTTCTCGACCTTCATAGATCGCACCCTTGCGGTCAGTCATGATGATATTTTTAAATCCGGCTGACAATAAGAGCTTGACGATCGAAATAGCAGCAGCACCGGCTCCCGAAGTGACGATCTTCACATCTTCCTTCTTCTTGCCTACGACCTTCAGCGCATTGGTCAGTCCGGCCAGCGTGATGATGGCCGTACCGTGCTGGTCATCATGGAAGATAGGGATATCACATTTTTCTTTCAGTTTTCTTTCGATCTCGAAACATCTCGGTGAAGAGATATCTTCAAGATTGATACCGCCGAAGGATCCGGAGATCATATAGACCGTATTAACGATCTCATCGACGTCTTTTGATTTTATGCAGATCGGGAAAGCATCCACATCACCGAATGATTTGAACAGGACACATTTTCCTTCCATTACCGGCATGCCTGCTTCCGGACCGATATCGCCCAGTCCCAGTACAGCCGTACCGTCAGTGATGACAGCACAGAGATTATGTCTGCGGGTGAGTTCATAGCTCTTGTCGATATCCTTCTGGATCTCCAGACACGGCTGAGCTACGCCCGGTGTATAAGCCATCGTCAGATCTTCCTTGGAATTTACGGGAACTCTGGAGACGACTTCGATCTTGCCCTTCCACTGTTCATGAAGAGCCAGCGATTCTTTCATTACATCCATATTTAAGCCTCCTCAAACGGGAATTTATAAGGCAGATTCAGTGAATCACGCATCGTGATCAGTTCCTTCTGGACTGCTTCATTTACCGGAACGCCTTTATCTTTTCTTTCCTGCCAGACCAGATATTCCTTTTCACCGGCTGTATAGATCCTCTCATAGCCCGGAGCTTTGGCGGAATTCCTTAATTGTCTGCAGATCTCACCGGCTGTCTTTCTGAATGTTTCAAGACCCATGAATGCTTCCGGATCGACGACGAAGAAGAAATGGCCAAGATGATACATCTGCGGTTTTCCTTCAGGAGAGATGCCGCTGAGCGATTTCATGAATTCACCGCCGGCTAAAGCAGAAGACAGGATCTCAACGACGGTCGCATAACCGTAGCCCTTATAGCCGCACATCTCATCGCCCGGTCCTCCGCCTAACGGAGCTAAAGCAGCTGTTCCTTCATTAAGCATCTTTAAGATCGCGTTGGAATCGCTGATTGTCTTTCCGTCATGTGTGACGACCATGCCGGCAGGTGTATCCTTGCCGGAACGGGCATAGAATTCGATCTTGCCTCTTTGAACAATCGAAGTGGCACAGTCCAGCGTGAACGGGAATTCCTCATCAGTCGGTAAAGAGAAAGTCAGAGGGTTGGTTCCCAGCATGTTTTCCACACCGAAAGTCGGAGCGATCGAAGGTCTGGCGTTTGTTCCGGTCACACCGATCAATCCTTCTTTGGCAGCCATATCGCTCCAGTAACCGGCGATACCATAGTGGGTAGAGTTCCTGATGGCTCCACCAGCCATACCGTTGGCCTTGGCCTTTTCGATCAGTTTCTTCATCATCGCATGAGCTGCGACCATGCCCATACCGTCATGAGCGTCCATGACTACCGTTGTCGGTGTCTCTTTGACGATCTCCAGATCGGTCTTCGGTAACAGCGTACCTTTGACGATCCTGTCGATATAGATCGGTTTGAATCTGTTGCATCCGTGTGATTCGATTCCTCTTCTGTCAGATTCCAGAAGTACATCAGCACAGATCTTGGCGTCTTCTTCTGGTACACCGTACGCTTTGAAGACATCGATCATAAAATTGCCCATCAGCTCCCAGGGAACATAAGGTCTTGTTTCCATCACAAAAATCCTCCCAGTTTATATATTGTCTATTAATATGCCTAAATTAATTGTAGAAAAAACTGAAATCACATACAAGGAAGACAGAGCAAAACAATGTATAAAAATCACTGAATCTGTTATAGTTGATACATCAAATAAATGCAGCATATTCATTTATTTCCTCTGGCAACAGAAGGAGGAGAATAAGATGAAGAAAACCAGAACGGATTCACACTGGCAGAACTGCTTATCGTCGTAGCAATAATAGCCGTACTTGTAGCAATATCGATACCGATCTTTTCCAGCCAGCTGGAGAAGAGCCGGGAAGCAACAGATTTTGCGAATGTCAGATCGATGTATGCGGAAGTCATGATCGCTGCGATCTCTGATGATGGCGATATGAAATATAATGGAGAATCAATAAAACAGGCTGACGGTTCTTTTTCGGCGACAATTTCTCCAATTGCCCAGAAGATCGACGGCTGGACAACAGACGTAACCAATATAAGTATAGGTAACGTTCCATCCAGTGAATGGGTAGGTGAACCAAAAGCAGGAGGCAGCTGTACTATTACATATGATCCTGACGATGGAACTACTGTCATCTGGGGTGGAATTTCTCCTTCTGGAGGAGGTTCAGGCGGTGGAACAGGTGGAGATGAACCAGGTGGCAATACTGGAACCTCAGGCAGCTTCAGTATTACTGGTAATGGACTTAAGAAAGGAGGGAATAAAATCGTATTCACTCTTCCTGAAGGTATGTCCGATTTGACAATTACATTCACAGCAGAAGCTACACAAGGCAACGGTCATGGAAACGGCAGCCAGCTTGGCAATACCACTTTCACGCTTTCAGCAGCAAACGATACTAATACTTTTGAGTTTAATTCCAACGGAGGGCACCCAAGGTTAAAAATCGAATGCGATCCACCGCTAACACAGGAACAACTAAATAGCATCATGCAGATCAATCCTCAGTAATGTAGGAAATTGGCTATTTAGCGATAATTAATAGTTTAAATGATGTCTGTTTGATAAAAACAGGCATCTTTTTAGTTTACGATAAGGTTTACGATACAAGAAATCAATTATGATAAAAGGATCCTGTTCTCTAATAAATGAAGATTTGTTTTCTGGTTTTCTAAAGAGTCTCGATTACATATAATAATCATTTTCAGAAAACCGAGCACATGTTAAAATCAGTTTAAAGATAAAGATACATATCATCAGGAGGCAATAATGTTTGTATTTTGGGGTGACGGATCACAGACTGCCAAAGATCTGGTGGATGCGGTGATCGTCAGAAGCACAGATAATTTCAATTGGACATTCATCTTTATTCTCTGCGTCGTTTTCTATGTATACTGGAGCGAGATCAACAAAAAGAACTATAAGGTCATAATCGCTGCTCTGGCTTTATATGGTGTACATTGGCTCTATGAAATAGGTAATGCGCTCATCGCTCATTTCTTCGGATATCCGTTATGGACTGTCAGCAATGCATCGACAACGTTTATATTGTTGATAGGCGTGTGCTGGGAACTGTCGATGATGTTCTCGCTGGCCGGCATGATCTCTTTCAAGATGCTTCCGGAGCAAAGGACTTTCAAGAACAAGATGCTGGGAGCTTTAAGCATGGCCCTGCTGTTTGCCTTGGTCGAATCGTTTTTGGCCGGCACATCCAACCATTCTTTCATCTGGGTCTATAAGTGGTGGGGTGTCTTGCCGGTGTTTGTTACTACTTATATCCCATTCTTCCTTGCCAGCAATTTCGTTCCAGATCTGGAACCGAAGAAACAGAAAACGTTCCTGATCACGGTATGGTCGTTAGTGGCGTTATCGCTCATCGTCTTTATTCCGTTAGGCTTCATTTAAGGAACAATTGTTCGGAAATATGTTATAAAATACTGTTAGATGAACAGCTATCACGGCAACAATAAACCATACATCTATGTCGTCTGCAACGAAGATAAAATGTCAGACGACATTTTATCTGTTCTCGAAAGCAACAATATCGCTGTCTGCTTAAGCAAAGGTTTCAACAACAAAGAAAAGAAATATATCGAAGCTGCCTATGGCGTCCTTCTTTTCATCGACAATAAGCTGCAGTCCGACAGTGATTTCAGAAAGATCATCGATACGGCTGTATACAACAACAAAAACATCCTCTGCGTATATAAGGAAGAAGTGAAACTGGATGCAGTCTTATCCATGCAGCTGGATCCTCAGCAGGCGATCTTTGCGTATCAGTATGAAAACAAAGAAGAACTTCATGACCGGATCCTGAAGGCTGTGATCTTCCACGACATGAAGATCACTCCGGAACAGAAAAGATTCCAGCGTAACCGTTCTCTGACGATGGTCATCGTACCGATCGTTGCAGCTCTGATCCTTTATACGACAGTCATCTATCCTTTACTGATCGCACCGGTCAAGCAAGACGATTCAGTTCTGGAGCAGTTCGGTCTGGCGGGTCTGAGCGATGAAGATCTCAAGAAGATTACTTCTTTACATATCGTAGGAAACAAAGTATTCACAAATACTGAAGAAATAGAAATGGTATATTGCAGTACTGATGATCTTAATTCCAGATTGCTGAATTACCACGTCCAATTGGTTGGTGACGAAGATCTGATAGCGGGTGAGACCGGAGAAACCGAGCTTGGTACGATCGATGACATTTCAATTCTGAAGAAGATGCCGAATCTTTCCCGGCTGACGATCGCCGGCGAAAACATCAGTGACATCTCACCGATATTTGAATTGAAGAATCTTAAGGAATTGAGTTTATGCAACAACCCTATTGAATCGATCGAAGGTATCGAAGGCTGTACAAGTTTGGAAAGCATCCTGCTTATCGAGACGCTGGTCTCTGATATCAGTCCTCTTTATGAGATCGATTCGCTTAAGCATGTTGAATTATACAAGTGCAAATATCTGAGTGATATTTCCGGTATCGAAAACTCCAACATCAATTATCTGAATCTGACCGATTCCGGTATCAGCGAGATCGCTCATCTGCCTCAGACCGAAAATTTCCATCTCTCTATGTTAGCTCTGGGCAGGCTTCCTGATTATTCATTCCTGGAAGATCCAATAAACTACAGCAATATTTATTTACACACAAGCATCAATGATCTGAAGCCGCATCTTGATAAGATGAAGGTCAATGGCATGTTTTATTACACTGGGGATAACAGAGGTGACCGCCTGGGCGATCTGAGCAGGATCGATGAACTGAAGAGTCTTGATCTGTCAGGGGAACTTCATCTTTTAGGATGTTACAATCTGTATTCACTGGATGGTTTTGCTGAGATATTCCCTAATGTTACATATCTTGATCTGTTCTACTGTCCGTACATCACAGACCTTTCACCGCTACTTGAAAGCAATATCACCAAGCTTACGATATCAGACTTCAATGCCTATCTGATCACTGATGAGTTTGCACAAAAAGGAATCGAGATCGAAATATTACAATGAGCATCAAATATCAGGCATATCAGGGACCGAAAGATTTCGTCTTCATCAGAGGCTGTAAGGAAGATGAAAGACTTCTGAACGAAATAACGCAGAAGCTGATCGACAGAAAGATCAGAGTCTTTTATGATCTTTCTTCCACCAAGAGATCTCACAGCCAGGAAGATATCGCTTCAGCGATCCTTAACAGCAGTCTGTGCATCTTTGTTCTGTCGAAGAAAGCCGCTGATTCACTGGATCTGAGAAACTCCATCAACTATGCCCTGTCTTTAAAGAAAGATGTCGTATGCATAAGAAAAGATGAAGGTGAGCTCTCACACGGATTGGATATGCAGCTCAGCAATATCACCTTCTTCAGAAACAGTGATGAACTTGTTGAGTATATTCAGAAGAAATATGAGTCATGTATCGGTGAAGGGCAGATACTCTCATCTGATGATAAACAGAAAAAAGTATTGGCTGTTGCCCTGATCGCTCTGGCCGGCTTACTGTTGCTTGGAAGCATCATGTTTATTTCCGAAAGGATAAGATATTTCAATTCAGCTGAATATCAGCTGGGAAAGATAGATGATGTGGAATATCTCGATTTTACTTCTTTCAGTCAGGATGATCTTGTCTATCTCAAAGGAAAGAAGATCGATGAGATCAATTTCAAGGACATGGATATCGATTCAATCAAAGGTATCGAAGAAGTGCAGACTGAAACAGTCGATCTCAGCGGCAACCCACGTCTGAAGAACGTCAATCCGATCATCATGTCGGATACGATTAAGACTGTCATGATCTCTCAGGATATGATCAGGATCGCAGATACACTGTATTCTGCAGGAATAGAAGTGGTGGTGACAAGATGACGAACAGAGTACCGGCATACGAAGGAAAAGGCAAGTATATCTTCGTCAGTTATTCTCATAAGGATTCAGGGATCGTTTATCCGACCATCAGAAAGATGTTTGAGGAGAAATACCGCGTCTGGTATGACGAGGGTATCGCTCCGGGAAGTGAATGGCCGCACAATATCGAAGTTCATCTGAAACAGTGTTCAATCGCTCTGATCTGCGTCTCAGCCAATTCCCTGGCTTCCAAGAACTGTGATAACGAAGTCGTGAATGCGTTGAACAACAATAAGCAGATCATTCAGTGTTCACTTGATGGAAACATTCATCCGCTGCTGAAGGATGCCCCGGTCATCAGAAGTGAAGAGGAACTGTTCAAAGCTCTGAATCCGGAGCTGATAGGTGACGGTACAGGATATGATCTGGCTTTAAATAACAGAAGGAGGTTCTCGATCTGGAATCTTCTGCTTGGCCTGGCGATCGTGCTGATAATCGCTCTGGGATCGTCCATGTACGGGATCGAGAAGGGATATTTCGATGAATATCTGCCTGGAAGGAATACTGATGTACAGGATATCACAGTCAAAGAAGAAAAGATCGGCCTTGAGGTAAACAACGACATTATTGCCCAGGCCATCCTGGAACAATTGTCTGAAGAAGATCTTTTCAGAGATATAGAATTCATAGAGGGCGCTGATGATTGGTATATGCGTATGGCGCTCGGTCTGGAGGATTATGACAAACCTCTGCAGTACTATGATCTTACACAGAGCAATATCGAAGAAGCTGATCTGCAATACTGCAGCGAAGACTGTCTCAAGCTGCTGAAGTATCTTCCTTCACTGAAGGTCCTCCGCCTGAATTCCGACAAGATAAAGTCACTGGAAGCTTTGGACGAATGTCCGAGACTTGAAAAGGTATATCTGAATGTCGGATCATTCCCGATCGAACTTAACGAGAACAGAAGATATACGGTGCTGATCCAGAAATAGAAACACAATAAAACCCTCCTTACCTGAAACTGGTTTGGAGGGTTTTTTGTTGGTTATGAGCTTTAAAGATCAGTCGACTTTGATCGAACCGAGGCAGATGATCTTGCCTGATTTACGGTCGAACAGGATCGCGTTGTTTCCTTTGAAACCGACGTTGACTTTGTCACCCAGTTTGTAGACGACACCACCGAACATGACACCTGTCAGCAGATAGTTGTTGATGTTGACACGGATCGTGGTCTCCATGCCGGTAGGCATTGATGAATATACTTCACCGGTGAGAGCACCTTTGTCAGTGATATCGATGAATTCCGGTCTGACACCGATGACGAGATCTTCGTCAGTCAGCTGGACCTCATCGTCATAGTCTTCAAATTCATCGACTTTGGCAACGTGATACTTGAAGGTCGTTTCCTTGTTGGTCTTTTCAACATAGCCCTTCTTGCTGGCTTTTTCAGCCAAAAGATCAGCTTCCTGTTTCTTCAGATCATCAAGCTGCTTGTGCCATTCCACAAGATCGAGTTTCTCATTCGGAACGAAGGTGACTTTCTTGTCATCGAAGATCGTGAGTTCGAAGTTGCCTTTGACCTGCTTGCCTTTAGCTTCAATGAAGTTGATGGCCGGGTTACCGACGAAGTCGGCAACGAAGAGGTTGTTAGGCATGTTGTAGACATCGAGCGGTGCATCGTACTGCTGTAAGAGACCGTTGTCGATCAGACAGATCTTGGTAGCCAGGGTCATAGCTTCCATCTGGTCATGGGTAACATAGACGAATGTTGAACCTGTTTCCAGATGCAGTCTCTGCAGCTCGGATCTCATTTCCAGTCTCAGTTTAGCATCGAGGTTGGATAACGGTTCATCCATGAACAGGACGGATGGCTCCGGTGCCAGAGTCCTCGCGATAGCGACACGCTGCTGCTGACCGCCTGAGAGCTCAGCCGGATATCTGTCCATGAACATGCCGATCTTGACGATCCTGGATACTCTTCTGACTGCCAGGTCGATCTCTTCTTTCGTCAGTTTTCTGACTTCCTTGACCGGCTGATTGCCTTTCGTGCAGACGAATTCATCATCAAGGGTATAGCCTTTTGCTGCTGCATCAGATTTTGCCTTGTCAATCTCTTTCTGGAGTTCTTCAGCATATCTCTTGGCATCAGCATCGACATTGTTGGAAGTATGCAGTTTGTAACCGAGAAGTTTCTTGGCTGAATACTGGGAGATCTCATAGGCATCGATCAGTTTGATCATGGCCTTGTTTTCATCCAGCTTGCCCATCTTGTCATAGCACTCATTGATCGTTTTGACGATATCGTTAGGTCTGTTTAAGGCCTTGAGCATCTTGGAAGCTGCCTTGGCTTCATGCATGATGACCGGCAGTTCTTCCTTGACATTGGTCAGACCGAAGGAGATGTTCTCATAAACGGTCATATTAGGCCACAGAGCGTAGTTCTGGAACAGAAAGCCCACTTTACGCTTGTTGGCAGGAATGTTGATACCTTCATCAGAATCAAAGACGACACGGTCACCGATCGTGATCTTGCCGGTAGTCGGAGTTTCAAGACCGGCGATCATTCTTAAGGTCGTGGTCTTACCGCAGCCTGACGGACCCAGCAGGGTAACGAAGGCATTATCTTCAATGACCAGATTCAGATCATCAACAGCGTAGAATTTATCATAACGTTTTGTGATATGCTCTAATGTGATTTTTGGCATTTGTTTATCCTCCTATACCTTCATCAAGGCTGGCGCCTGTGATCTTGTTTACCGCAAAGTTAGAGATCAGGATCGTAACGATCAGGATCAGGTTGATACCGCTTGAGAACGCGTACAGACCCATCTCATCGAAGTAGTCCAGTGTCGTGGACAGGATGAAGCCCTGCACACACAGCAGCATGAACAGTGAGAGTTCTCTCAGACAGGTCATGAACGGGAGCAGGAATCCTGAGACGATCGATGACTTCTGGATCGGAATGATGATCCTGGTCATACGTTTGATCCAAGGGATATCCTGGATGATCGCTGACTCTTCGATCTCGTTTGACAGCTGAAGCATCGAGTTGAGCGAGCTTCTTGAAGCAAACGGAATGTATTTTACGGTACCGACGATGACTAAGGCCAGGTAGGTATTGAACAGGTTGATCTTGCCTGATGAGAACAGGATGAAGTAGGCAGCGCCTACGGCAACTGAAGGCATCAGATAAGGCAGGAAAGCCATGGAGTTGACATAGCTTGCGAGCTTGCCGCGTCTGTTCTTGGATACGGCATAACCGATCAGGGTTCCGATCGTACCGGCTGTCAGACAGCAGATGATGGCGACCAGGATCGTACCGCGGAAGGCTGTCCAGATGGTCTTGTTGTAAAGGATACCCATCTGACCGTACATGCCGTTCTCAGTGATGTTTTCCGAAGTGATCCACCATTTGGTCGTGAGGTTATCGGTATTGCCGGAATACAGGAACGAATAGTCGCCCGGATTCGGTAAGAAGGTCTCAAACGCAAAGGAGATGATCGGGAAGATCGAAGTGAAGAACGTGATGATCACGAAGACGATCGCGATGACATAACGTCCGGCACCCAGATTGACTTTAGTGATCTGTCCGGATTTACCGGTAACAGTCGTATAGGATTTACGTGAATGCAGCGAACGCTGATTCAGATACATGATCGCTACACCGAAGAGCATCATGATGATCGCAATGATCGAAGCTTCACCGGTATATTTGACGTTCATGGAGACATACTTGGTCGCCAGTGTCGATAAGCCCAGATAATGCGGGACCGGATAAGAACCGATCGTCGAACCTGCGACCAGCAGGATCGTGGACAGGATGGCCGGTTTGACCATCGGGATCGTGATCCTGGAGAAGATCTTCCAGCGTGGTGTATCAAGGATGGTTGCCGCCTCTTCCAGGTTGGCATCCATGTTCTTGAAGATACCGCCGATCAGGATGTAGGCGAACGGTGCATAGTGCATACCTAAGACAACGATACATGGGAAGAGCCCGACACACCACCAGGCCGGCATATTGATATGGAACAGCGTAGCTATCAGACCGTTGGAAGTTCCGGTGACCTGGTTGGAGTTGAACAGGTTCTGCCAGACGACAGCCAATGTCCACTGCGGCATGATGTAAGGGAAGATAAAGATCGAACTCAGGTATTTCTTGAATACCATATTGGTCCTGGTGATCAGATAGGCGAAGATTCCGCCAAACAGGATCGCAAATGTACATGAACCGATAGCCAGGATCGTGGTATTGAGCAGCGGTGTCCACAGATTGGTCTTTGCAAGTTTACTTGTAAAGAGATCGGTGTAGTTCGCAAACGAATAGCCGCTCGCTTTACCGGTAAGATACTGGTCGATCGTACCCGGGTGGATCTGGAAGGTATCCCTGATGATCGCAACGATCGGAGCGATCGTCGTGAAGGTGACCAGAATACCGGTCAGGATCAGGATGATATTCTGCGGTTTGCTGAGATAAGTCTTTATGCTGTTGATTTTTACTTTCGTTGATTTTGACATAAATTACCTCTCTAGAGAGAAAGTGCCTTTTCAGACGATGGCTGGAAAGGCACTATCCCAGTTTTGATTTGAGTTATAAGCAGATCTGCTTATTCCGGTTTGTAGTGATCGAGAGTTTCGATCCATGAACCGACAGTGAATGCTACAGATGAGCAGTAAACAGGATCCTCGATAACGAGTTTGCCATCGTTTACCCACCAATCTAAGCCTCTGTCCTTAGTTGTGTCAGTAGCAACATTTGAAGATTCACCGGTTGAGTGATGATACTTCTCTTCTGTACCCTTAGCAACTTCCGGATTTGATGAGTAACCACCGATATCCTTGCCCCATGCAGAGAAACCGTCAACAGTTTCAGTCATGTAAGCGATGAATGCACATGCAGTCCAAGGATATGGAGAGTTGTCTGTAACGAACAGATAGTGGCAGTAACCGTAACCGCCGATACCTTCGTAACCAGGCTGGTATGCAGCAACCTTCAGGTTGTTTACAGATACAGTGTCAGTTTCTTCAACGGAACGAACCTTTGAGTAAACCAGGAGACCGAATTTGTCTACTGCAGAAGCATCGACTAATGTCTTGCAGATAGGACCATCGTCTGTCTGCTCATTGAAGCTGTTGACCCACAGTTTGATCCAGGCCAGAGCATATTTGCCGTTTTCGCCTAAACCTAATTCTTCAGCATCCTTAGCCATCTCATCAACAGTAGCCTTGAAGTATGCCTGCTTTGTTGCATCGAGCTTGTCATAAGCTTCTTTCAGATAAGCAGAGTAAGTGTCGTTTGTGAGCATCATCAGGAAGTTCTTTCCTACCGGCTCAGACTCAAGACCCATGAACAGACCATGTTCGCCTTCAGCTACGAAATCCCAGCAGTTAGTATAGTTCTTGTCAGGATTTACACAGTTGTATTCGAAGATCTTGTTCAGTGTCTGTAATGGCAGATATCCAGTGTACTCTTCAGGAGTAGTGCCGTTTGCTTCAGCCCACTCTTTAGGGATGAAGGTGTCGAGGATGCCGGTCTGGACCATCTTGGATTCGATCTGGTTGCCATCCTGGATCAGCGTCATGAAGAATGTACCGGTGTCTTTCAGACCGTCAGCAGTGAGCTGGTCGAAGATCTTGTTGTTCTTCGGCTGCTGCCATTCGAATTCCAGCGTGTAGCTAGGATCAATAGTCTGAAGGTATTCGATGAATAATGGCAGAGCGCTCTTACCACGTGAAGAGTTGCCTAAACCGTAAACGGTCTTGCCACTTGATTCTTCAATAGCCTTCTTGGCCAGTTCTTCCAGAGTCATCGTCTGTGCTTCAGCAATGACTTTCTGAACATCTGACTGTTCTGCTGCCGGAGTGTTATCGCCGCCAGAACAGCCAACGAGTGCTAATGTGAGCACGAGGGCTAACATTAACGTGAAAAGTTTTTTCATGATTTATTCCCTTTCTATAGAATTATACTTGCCTTGCAAGCGTTTTCATTATACACCTGTTTTTTGAATTATTTAAGCGCTTACATTAATAAAATGAAAAATAAGTGTAAATAAAAGCTTACATCGATCGTAAGCCCCTCTTGACAGATTCTGATATTTTTACTGATCCTTCGTTTCGTGATGGATCTTCTTCATCTCATACATCCGCGAATCCATTTCCTTCATGAAGGCATCGAGATCAGTATCATGGAAATAACTGATCCCGTATGATAATGAAAGTTTATAGGAATCGGTTCTGCTGTTATAGTCATCCAGTCTTTTTCTGACCTCATCGAGATAATACTTCATTCCGTCTTCTTCAGCAGTCTGCTTAAGGACGATGAATTCATCGCCGGCAAAGCGGAAGACCCATTCGTTGTCTGTACGGGAATTCTTCAGGATGTCGGTGACAGTCTTCAGAGCTCTGTCGCCTTCGGAATGACCGTAAGTGTCATTGATCTGTTTGAAGCGGTCGATATCGAACATGATGCCCGTGAATTCGCTGCCTCTTCTGGTCCAGGAAGACAGGACGTGATTGAGGTATTGGCGGTTATAGGTCCCGACCAGCGGATCGATGTAGGCCATCTCGTTCTGCTGCATCATGTAGAGACCTGTCAGACCGATCGCTGAAGACAGCCAGGCCAGTGACAGTCCGTAAAACATGAACTGCAGTCCGACACCAGACAGGATCGGGATCAGGAAAGTATTGATATTGAAGAATGAGCGGGTACCGTTCTCTTTTTCGTACTTTCTCTCCAGCAGCCAGGCCGTGACGAAATAATAGATGATCGCGACATAGAACAGATAACTTAAAGGACATCTTGAGTAGACGTTGTTTTCATCGATGTAGTAGATGATCGGAACAAAGAAGTTCACGATGTTGAGCGAGACCATCGCGATCCCGACGATGATCTGTGTTTTATATTTCTGCCACAGGCGGCTGCGTTTCTCATACAGACCGAGATCGACATAGAAGATCACGACCAGCGGCAATAGCAGGTTAAAGGAATATAGGTAGGTATTGGCGATATAGTTGAGGATCCTGGATCCCGCAAAGACATGTCCGTCGATGGTGTAGGAGAAAGCTTCACAGAAGCAGCCGATGATGACACCGTAGCACATGATGGAATAAAGACGGTCTTCTTCCCGGTCACGCAGGATCTTGGCATGAGACACGAATAAAAGAATGATCAGAATGAATATGCCTGTACCGTTCGCGACATAGACGGAACGAAGATCCATCAGATTCATAAAAGATTATCTCCCTTTGTGTGATTATCTTTAGGATATCACAGTTTCCGGATGACGATGCTGTTTTGATGAATTATAATGACGGTATGAGTCTGTATGCGATCGGTGATCTGCATCTTCACTATCAGTCTGTGCTTAAAGCCAAAGCACAGCTTTCTGATCCGCTGTGGAAGGATCATGAACGAAGATTCAAAGAAAACTGTGAGAGGATGATCAGCGACAAAGATACGCTCGTGCTGGTCGGTGATCACAGCTGGGGAAAGAATCTGAGCGAGTGTGAAGAAGATTTCGCCTACATCAGAAGCCTTCCGGGAAGAAAGATCCTGACCAGAGGCAATCACGACATGTTCTGGGATGCCAGGAAGACAAGGCAGCTGAACGAACAGTTTCAACCTGACCTTACTTTCCTGCAGGACGGATATCTGACCTACAAAGACTACGCTCTGGTCGCCACCAAAGGTCATACCTTCGAAGGTCCTTATTATCTCAATCAGAAAGGACAGATCATCGGCTGGGATGAGGAAGCGGAGCAGCAGGCTAAGAAGCTGGTGGAAAGAGAGAGACTGCGCATATCGAGATCGCTGGAAAGCGCCAGGAAAGACGGATTCAGGAAGATCGTCATATTCCTGCATTATCCTCCGACAAGTGTAATTGAATCCGACAGCGTCTTCACGAAACTGGCTGAACAGTATGATGTATCGCAGGTAATATACGCCCACTGTCACGGTGAAAGGCGTTTCCATGATTCCATCCAGGGAAGATACAGAGGCATAAAGTATTCGCTGGTCTCCGGCGATTATCTCAACTGGGTGCCGAAGAAGATACTTGATTAAAAGAAAAAAGGTACATGGCCACAAGGGTCGCGTACCTGTTTTTCTGAACAGATAATTCGTTCACGACTCGTCAGCCGTGACCTAATTAAGTGATTCAAACCGAAGATGGAGGTCGTTGGAGAATTCATCCAAGACACAAGTCGGTGCAGTCGTGTCTTCTTCGAAGAAAGCCGAATCCGACAGCTTCTGCGTTATTATTATATATCATTTGTTTACAGATATTAACATTATTTTCGGATATAGATCGTATCGTTTCCTATGCCGTCGACGATGTTGAGTTCATTGCCTTTGATCTCGTAGTCCGTGATGAACGGTTCGGTATCTTCAGTCCTGATCGAGATCTGATCACCGTCGATCTTCCAGTAGATCTTCTCGCCCACATAAGTCCCTGTTCCGTCTTCTTTAAAGACATAGGTGAAACCCAGTCCCGGATAGTCTTTGGAATCCCAGGTGCCGATGATGGCTTTGGACGGATCGCCTGAGCCTCTGGTGATTGCGTTATTTTTGCTGCTGCAGGAAACAAGCAGAAGACTGCCAAGGATCAGTAATATCGTAAGTACTTTTTTCATGTTTATAACTCCTTAAGAAAATTATAATAAAAAGCCGTTATTTCGTAACAGCTTTTCCTTTTTCTGACAGACGGTAATAGTTTTTGAGATCCTTCTTGAGCAGTGTGTAGATCGCCAGCCCTTTTTTCTTTTTATATCGGCGGACCAGTTCGTTGTAGATGAGATTCTTGTCTTCGCGTTTATCTTCGTCTACACTGTCAAGGACCTTTCTGATCCCTTCGATCTCATTTTCCGGATAATCCTTCAGAAGCTGTTTCAGCAGGTCCTGATCTTTTTTCTCAGACCCGGAAACAGGAAGCGGTCTATCATTCTTCTTCTTGACCGGTTCCGGATTCTTCTTGGTGATGATCCTGGTTTCGGAGTTGATGGCAGAAGTGTTGGCTTTGTTGACCTTCCTATCCGTCGTTTTCTTTCTGACGCTTCTGCGTTTCGTTTCCGGTTTCGTGTTGATGCGCGAAACATCATAGCCTTCTTTCTTCCAGTATTCAATGACGTGATCGTAGCCGGTGTCCTGCGACACGACGATATAGGATGAATGTTTTCCTTTGCCGATCAGGTAACCCAGATAGGAAGAGAGATAGAAATCAAGGGAGTTTTTGCCGGGTTCACATTCGATGATGTTTATCTTGCGACGGTTCTCTTCAGTGAGTTCCTTGAGAAGGGAGAAGTTGAGACTTTTCGCATTCTCGGTCACACAGATATACAGCTCGAATTTCTCGTCGTTCTGGAGCAGATTGGTCCAGGTGGAACCGACATTTTCGCTGTCTATCAGATAAGCGGGTATTTTGGAAAATAACATATTAAACCCCCGTAAAATAATAACATAACGTTTTATATCAGAACAATATCAACGCTCACCAGGTGGTCTCGGACATCGTCTCCGGAATGGTCTTCGGTCTTGAGAAACTGTTGCCCGAGCTGGCGATCATCATGACACCGATATAGTAGATACCCGAAGCGATGATATGCGTGATGAAGTTGGCTCCTCTGACGGTATTGACCATCAGCAGGACACCGGACAGCAGCAGTGTGCATGAGCCTCTGAAAGTCCTGGATGACAGACCATATGATGAACATACCAGAGCACTGGCCGTGATGATATAGAAGATACCGGTGATCTTCTCGGCGATCGATCCAGCACGGACATTGACGATCACGATGGAACCGATCAGCGACATGATGATCCAGCCGATGAACTGAGACTTTCGCGGCGGATCTTTCTTCACATAATCATAGATCAGCAGGATATAGGCACCGATGTAGAGTAATGAACCGCCGATGACCGATGAGGTCATGAAGACATCCGCCAGCGTCAGCAGGAAGACCGCCGGTATGATCAGCAGATGGAAGAAGCTCTTCTTGCGCCGATAGCCGCAATAGGCCACGATCATGACCAGGAAACCGATCAGGAACTTGATCTTGGCGACCTTGGCCAGATTGCCGTCATAAATACCCAGATAGAATTCCTTGATCAGGAAGAGCTGCTGGACCAGGAAGAAGCACACGATCGGCAGCGGCCGGAAATGCACGGTGGATGGTATGTAGCCGCGCATGCGGTTGTAGCGGAATCTTATATACATGGAAAGCAGCGTGACCAGGAAGATCGCAAAAGAGACGGCGATGATGGAAAGGATGATGACCGTCAGGGCCATCTCTCTCCAGGTGATGCCGTAGTAGTCTTTGTAGATATAGTCGATGATATTCTTTTCTCCCAGATAATCACTGGATTCAAAGGCAGCTGCTTCACTGTATATGGAAGAAAGGGAGAAGCTGGTGGCTTCATTCGGCTCGAAGTCAACGTTGAGTGTCTCTCCTTCTCTGAGACTGAAATACATGGTCATCTCTTCACTTGGTGTCTGATGACCGATCGTATATTCGACTTCCAGAGCACTGATCTGCTGATCAGCGAGGGAAGTGATCTCGACGCGGTAATTCCTGTCGCGAGGTATCAGGACCTGGACTTCACCGCGCTGCAGCGTCAGATACTGGTGGTTCTTGTTGCTGTAGTCATCACGGACGGAAAGCGTCTCGATCAGGATCTCATCACGGTAAAGCTTCACTTCGACATCGCCGCTGAGATACAGCTGTTTGTAGTCCATGGCCGCACTGTAAAGATCTTCGCCTTCATCGACCGAATAGATCCAGGACATGTACAGTTCACAGGTGTGTGTCTGCATGATGTTCGATGCCACTGAAGCATCCTTGTTGTAGCGGCGGAAAGAGTTCTGTGATCCGACATATTCCAGAATGAGATTGCTGAACTGATTCAGCAGGATGTTCGCATCCTTACGGTTCGCCTCATTGATGAGGATCGGGTCGTTGGCCATCTCCATGAACCTCTGGGCAACAGAGATCAGATCGTGTTTCTCCCACAGGGCGATGATGTTGTCCTGCAGACTTGCCTCATATACTTCAACGCTCGGACAGATCCTCATGAGGCAGTCCATGATGGTCCTGATCTGGGCATTCATCTCATAGTTGTTCCAGTAGGTGATGCCGGTTATTTCTTTATAGACCACATCGGCTTTCTGACGTTTCTCCATGAAATCGGAATCAGTCTCAAAAGTCGGTGTATAGAGAGTTATGCCGTAACGGGAATAGCCCCAGTCAGAGAACGGTACAGCAGCGACCGGATCCATCTTGCCGCAGATGTTGAAGATATTTTCATAATCGCCCGGATCTTCCCTTACGGTGTTAGGTGTACCGAAGGTATACGCAAAGACGCTCTCTTGCGAGAAGGTATCGGAATCAGAAAGCTTGGCAGCCGTGATATTGCAGACGGCACCGGCTCTTGAGGAACCGGAAAGCCAGATCTTCAGTTTTCCGCTCAGATGGTTGGCAGAGATATAGCCGAAGACACGGTCATAGACGAGCTGTGAAGCACTGTCAAAACCGGTCGGATTGTTTCCTGTCCCGATATTGAAATTGGATTCCCATTCATCGAGATAACCCTGTCCGCAGATACCGACCGCGATCAGTTCAAAGGCATCAGCGCCTTCACCGATCTTCTGATGACCCATGGCGGTCGAAACGGTATACATGCTGGGATCTTTGTCATAGTCATCGCTGCGTACGTCTTCAAAACCGGCCTGGTAAAGGAAGAAACGCAGATTGTATTCCGGAGGTCTTTCACCCGTATCGACGGCTGCATTGGGACGGAAAGCAGCTGTTGCCAGACCGATGGAAGCCTTTGCCAGATTGTGATCGTAGATGCGGGCATCTTTTTTGAACCAGCTGCGGTTGAAAGGTACGACAAAAGTATTGTTCTTCTTGGAAGTGGAGACATAGAAGTTATCGATGATGTTGATCGTCTCATCTTCACTTCCGTCTTCATCAGCGCTGATTTTATAAGTCATGAACGGACTCAAGATCAGAAATATCAGTAAAACGATGAATGTAGGTTTTTTCATGATCATTTACCTGTTATGAATATATATCAATTGTCTCATAAATCCGCATCAGTATGTACTGATGTCAGATATCACCAATCCTCTCTGATCTTCTGATAGTCGATCTTCTTGCCGATCTTCAGATAGACGAGCAGGAAGATGACCAGTTCGATCACCGTAAAGAAAGCATAGGCGATGATGAGACCTTTGCCGGCTTCGCCTGCTATGACATAGCTTGTTCGGGAGTCATCAGGCACATTATAGATACCGTAACCGATCGACAGAAGGAAATCATAAATGCCGTGAACGACACCGCAGGCCCAGATGTTCCTCGTCTTCCAGTAGAGGAAGAGCAGTGTCAGTCCGAAGACACCGGTCTGAATCGTCTTGCCGATGGCCTGACCGATGGCAATATTAGTATTCAGTTCAGCACCGATGACGTGTACAGCACCGAAGACCAGGGATGAGACCAGTGCACTTAAGACGAAGACATATTTTTTATTTCTGAACTTATAGATGATCGCATCGTTTATGACAGCGCGGAAAGCCATCTCTTCAAACAGACCGACAAAGATGAACATC
The DNA here is from genome assembly GCA_017432005.1 of Erysipelotrichaceae bacterium. GTDB lineage: Bacteria > Bacillota_I > Bacilli_A > Erysipelotrichales > Erysipelotrichaceae > Colivicinus. The sequence goes on along the minus strand of JAFRKA010000012.1, from coordinate 17,571 downwards.
AGAAACATCGTGAACATCTGATAAGGTATGTTATCCCATAATGGTGCACCGCTGTCGGAAGTAGTGGCCAGACTGATCAGTCCCAGCAGCAGGGCGAGGATCCAGTATCCCAGAGCGACTTTGACGACATACCAGGTCGAGTTATAGCTGGAAGCCAGTGTCTTGTCTCCGGAGATCTGATACAGGAAGAAAGCCATCGCTCCGCAAAGCATGGAGCGCAGGACGAAACCCTGAAGGTAAGTGTCGGCATTCATCGTCTTGATGCATAAGACCGCATAGACGATCGCCAGCGTAGCTGTGATCAGCGGGTGTTTTTTCAGAAAAAGGATATATCTTCTAAGCATGATCAAATCCCCCTTATGTCACTATTTTAACAGTCTGTCTTTTACAGACAAAAGATAAATGAATATATAATTAATTGTAAGAGTTTTGAGATAATATGTAATGACTAGACATTGGAGGAACGATTATATGAATATCGGAATCATCGGATACGGAAGCATAGGAAGTTTACTGGTACAGAAGTTTGCGGATGCCGGAGTGACGGCACCTAAAAACATCTTCATCTCCAACCGCAGCAAGGAGAAACTTGAAGGTCTGCGTGATACTTATTCCGTCTGTGAAAACAACAGCGAGTGTGCAGCCAATGCGGACGTCCTGTTCATCTGTACCGGTCCTTATCAGATCATGGAAGTATACCGGGACATCCTTGATGATCTCAAGGATGATACACTGGTCGTATCGCTCAATGAAGCCATTTCTTTTGAAATGATCGGATACTTCCTCCATCACCGGACAGCCAAAGTCATACCGAGCTTAACGGCCGAGATCAACCGTTCAGAGACCCTCGTCAGCTACAACGATCTGGTCACTGACAAAGACAAGGAGACATTGCGTTCCATTTTATCATCGATAGGAAATGTCTATGAGCTTCCTGAGAGCGAACTGGCCATCGCTTCTGATCTCGTCAGTTCCATGCCTGGCTTCATCGCGGCGATCTTTGATGTGTTCTGCAAGCAGGCCGAGAAGTTCTCGACCATGGGCAAGGATCAGATCATCAAAATGGTCTTAAATTCACTGGATGCCAGCAGCACCCTGATCAACCAGAAAGGCCTGACATTCAATGAGGTCGTCGATCGAGTCGCAACACCTGGAGGCATCACTGTCGAAGGCACGACCGTGATCTATGATAAGCTTCCTGACATCGTTGATGAGATATATGAAAAGACGCTTGAGAAAAGCAAGACCACTAAAAGAAAGGTCATAACTGACTGTTAAGAATCAATATTACAGATCGATCATTCAAAAAGGGTTGTTACGCAAATGTAACAACCCTTTTAGATAGTTTATTAAATATCAGTTGCATAACACTCTTATCTGAACACCTGATCAAAGTTATCTTCCACAGCTTTACAAAGCTCTTCGATCGGGAACTGTTTTATAGCTGCGATCGCTTCATAGATCCTGATCACATCCTGAGGTTCGTGTCTTCTGTCTCTGATCGGACTCTGATATGGTGCATCTGTTTCAATAAGCAGTCTGTCTAAAGGCATCTGTCTGATAACTTCGATCGGTCTTTTCACATCCTTGAAAAGGATACTGGCACCGAAGGAGATATAATAACCTTCTTTCATATACAGTCTGGCCATCTCGATCGATCCGCTGTAACTGTGGATGATGCCTTTCACATGATGCTGTTTAAGGATCTGCAGTGTGTCATTTGAAGCCTTGCGACTGTGAATGTCGACCGGCAGATCTTTTTCTTTGGCCAGCTCCAGCTGCCTGATGAAAAACTGTTTCTGATATTCCCTGGTATGGGGATGAGAATAATAATCCAGACCTGTCTCACCGATCATGTCCGGTCTTGCTTCTTCGATCAGTTTTTCGAATCTTTTTAATCTTTCACCCTCATGATCGTCTTCCAGATCCTGCGGATGGATGGCCATAGCCAGTTTGAGATCAGGATATCTTTCTCTGAGTCTGATCCCGTGTTCAAGATCATGTCTGCTGCAGCAGATGATGATGGCTTTTTGGACATCTTTCTCCATCATCGTTTCAAGGAGCTGTTCACGATCTTCATCGAATTGCCTTGAACCGAGATGACAGTGCGCATCACAATAGATCATATCATTCCGTCATGAATTTCTTTCGCAGGATCTTCTCGATATCGTCAACGGTCATTTTGCCGTAAGTGTTTTTGACACTGCCGTTGTCTTGCCAGCGGGGAAGGATGCTTTGAAGTGTTTCCTCATCAAGAGAGATCCCGTAATCAGGGATCAGGGAATTGATGAGTTTCGTATATTCATCTTTGCTGACACCGATCTGATCAAAGAATCTTTCGCTGTATTCTTTATTGTTCTGTATCTCAAAATCAAAGAGGTCTTCCTGGAAGATCGCACAGGCGAAACCGTGCGGGATATGGAAGTTTTCGGTCAGATAGTATCCGACATTGTGCGCAAAGGTCGTACCGGTGATATCGATCGTCAGTCCGCCATAAAGTGAACCTCTGTACAGGGTGTCTCTTTTTTCTTCATCAAGATCATCCATCGATCTTAAGCCTTCAAGAAGGAGTCTGATTCCTTTAAGCGAGTATTCACGTGATTTGTCAGTCGCTTTGTTGGAGAAGTAGCCCTCGTTGCAGTGTGTCAGGGCATCCACGGCCGTGGAGACAGCGATCTGATGAGGAAGAGAATATGTATATTTCGGATCACACAGCGCATAGTCCGCATAGAAGCGGTCATGATGGATACTGCTTTTGCGGCCGTTGGCCCTGCTTAAGACAGCGACCTTGGTGACCTCGCTACCCGTACCGGCAGTCGTGCCGATAAGGATCAGCGGCAGTCTTTCATTCTCCCATTTCTGACTATAGAGTTCTTCTTCTGTTTCGGCTCTGTTGTATTTCAGACAGGCGATGACTTTGGCCGCATCGAGTGGCGACCCTCCGCCGATACCGATCACGCAGCCCACATCGTCAAGAAGCTTAGAAGCTTCCAGAAGCGAACTTACTTCCGGATTCTCCCTGATGCGGTCATAGATGACATATTCTTTGTCACCGAGAGCTTCTATCACATCGTCAAGTGCACCGCAGAGTCTGGCGCTGCTTTTGCCGCAGACGATCAGGAACTTATCGGCGAGCGAACGTATGAGGGTACTGCTGTTTAAAACGGCATCCTTGCCGTAGATGACATTGACTTTACTGCTTTCTATCATGTCTTAATTATAGCTGAAGAGATGAGATATGATCCTTTTTTGACTGCAGAAAGATCAGGAAATATAATAACAAGTGTTATAGTAAAGGGAAGAATTATGTCAAAGAAACCTACTACCACAAGGCAGGATATGATCGATGCAGCCTTTCAGCTGATAAGAGAAGAAGGTTTTGAGTCACTGACCGCCAGGAATCTGGCCGGAAGACTTGGCTGTTCGACACAGCCGATCATGTATCAGTTTCCCAATCTTAATGAATTAAAAGATCTGACTTACCGGAAAGCAGATGATTTTCATACGGAATTTATCTTCAAAGACAACGATCTTCTCAAGATCGGATTAAGATATATCAGCTTTGCCGATGAAGAGAAGGATCTCTTTCGTTTCCTGTTTCAGTCCGGACACTTTGACGGATCCAGTCTCGGTGAACTGCTTAAAGCCCCGGATACAAAAAGGCTGATCAGTAAGACGGCTGAAGAACTTAATATTCCGGATAAGAAAGCACTTAAATGTTTTGAAACTCTGTTCGTGATGGTCCATGGCTATGCAAGTCTGATCGCCAATAACGCCATGAAATACAACGAAAAAGAAATAAAGAAAACACTTGTGACAACGGTCAGGGAGATGATGGAAAGATGATGAAACTGTATAAAAAGAATGAACTGCTGTTTGCGATATTGAGTATTGTCGTCTATGTGGTGGTATGCGGCACTTTGCGTAATATGGGAGATGACAGTCCCTACATGGCCATCGGTCTGATACTGATATCCATAATACTGTTTCTGTTTCTTAAGAAGAATGATCTCATGGATCGCTATGGATTGAATCACTGGCCGGACAACGCAAAGAAGATGCTGTATTTCATTCCGATGTGGATCGTATCGACAGGCAATATCTGGGATGGAATCCATGTGGAAAACAAAGGGTCAGGGATCTTATATTCAGTCATATCTTTTATTCTGATCGGTTTTGTGGAAGAGGTGCTGTTCCGCGGTTTTCTCTTTAAAGCTCTATTGAAAGAAGGAAGTACAGCCAGAGCCATAATTATTTCAGCTTTGACCTTCGGAATGGGACATATCGTCAATATCCTGACCGGTCACAGCGGGATCGAAACGATCGTACAGATGCTTTTTGCCGTAGCGATAGGTTTTATCTATACCTTTGTTTATTACAAAGGCGGCAGTCTTATCCCGGTGATCATCTCACATGCGATGATCGATGTTTTCTCTGTATTCGGCTGTGACAGTCCGCTTACGGATAAGATATATGTCATTTCATCGATCGTGATCGCAATAGGATACTGTTACTATCTGAGTAAATTGAAGACAGAATAAAGAGATGAGCTATAATAAATAAGAGGTAAAAACATGATAAGAAGAAATTCAGAATGCCGGATCGAAGTTAGAGAACATATGCGTGGCGGCGACGGCCAGGCAGTGATCACGAATCTATTTGAAAAAGAAGAGCTGATGGGCAGATCGAGACTGCTCGGAACTATGAGGCTGGAACCGGGCTGCAGTGTCGGTGTCCATCCGCATGAGGATGAACAGGAGTATTTCTATATCATCAAAGGGGATCCGATCTATTATGATGATGACAAAGAGATACAGCTCCATGAAGGTGATGCGACATTATGCGAAGACGGTCACAGTCACGGTATCGCCAACCGCAGCGATGAGACTGTCATCGTCCTGGCCTGCATTCTGCTGAAATAACATTATCCCATTATTCATTTGCTTACATACCTACATAAAGCAGCAGGTCATCCTGCTGCTTTATGTATATATGAGCTGTTTTATTAAATGTGAATTACAGGAAACAGTCACTAACTTTTTCATTCTTGTAGAAGTATTCTTTGTCACGTTCAGAGACTTCTCTCATTACTTTACATGGGTTACCGACAGCGATGACGTTTTCCGGGATGTCTCTGGTGACGATACTGCCGGCACCGATGATCGTGTTCTTGCCCATGAAGACGTTCTCACAGACCGGCAGATCCGGGACCAGGTTGAATTCCTGATAGATTGCCGCGATGCCGAGCTTGTTTATCTCCAGAGGATCGATCCTGGTATAGGTGTTACCGAGGACTTCGATCGTTCCTTCATCGGGAACCAGAGCGCCCGTCAGACATTTGACCAGCGTGGACTTACCAGCCCCATTTTCACCAACAAGGGCCAAAACTTCGCCCTTGTTGAGTGTAAATGATACGTGATCTAATGCACGAACGCCAGGGAATCTCTTGCAAATGCCGTCAAAACGCAATACTGTGTTTTCGGTCATTTTGTTGAGTTCCTTCCGTTATAAGCTTATGAATTTCTCCAGTCAACGAGCTTACGTGCAGGAGAGATAGTCTCCATCTTGCCGTTCTCGATCCAGTTGACACACTGTAAACCGATCAGATAGCCGGTCTCTTCAGTGTCAGCAACAGAAGCAGCACGGTATGGGTTGGCAGGATCAGTGATCTGACGCAGAGACTCATCATCGCCCTCTGAAGAGAAGATGAAGTATTCGCTGGTATCAGCAGTAGCTGCGCTGATGACGTTGGCAGCAGAGATAGCATAGTCGTTGTTGTGACAGAAGAAGATCTTTGCATCCGGATGAGCCAGCATCAGTGTTTCAACAGTATTGGCAACAGCTTCGGAATCGGATGGGTATTCAGACTGAACATAAGAGATACCAGGATTTGCCTTGCAGTATTCTTCAACTTTAGCCAGAACAGCCTTCTGCTGAGCATTCTCGGAAGTACCTTCGATCTGGCAGTTGCCGATCCAGATACCGCAGATCTCAGCAGTTTCAATGTTGTTTTCTTTTAAGAAAGCATCAAGTGATTCAATGAACTGATCACCGACGATAGCGAAGTCATCATTGAGGACAGCAGCAGCACCGTCAAACTGGACCTGTGAGAAGCAGCCGATCTCAGGATAAGTGTTCTTCAGCAGTTCACCGACAGATTCAGTGACCATGTGTAGACCGTAATAAGCCTTGACATTGTTGCTGGCGAGAAGTTCGACTGAAGCAACATCGTTTTCCGGGTTCATCTGGGTAACATATTCAAATACTTCATAACCCTTTTCGGTAGCAGCTCTGGTAACACCTGCATCCATTGCAGTACAGAAAGCATTGTTCAGGTCAGGCACGACGACACCGATCTTGGCCTTTTCTTCAGCAGGCTGATCGCCGCCGCCATCGTTGCCCTGCTCACCGCCGTTGTTTGAACAGCCGGCAAGAGAGAAAACGAGACACAGAACAGCTAAAATAGTAAGTAACTTTTTCATGAATTTTCTCCTTTTTGTGTTTGTTTCGTGATTTCAGTCTAAATAATGTAAGCGATTTCCTCAATCTCACAAACTTTGAAAAAAACTCACTTTCTTTAGATTAGACCTGAAAAGCATAAAAAAGGCTGATTTTTGCTCAGCCTTCAGTTTTTTTGAAGGATCGTTTATACCTTGATTCTGCCTTTTTTGGTGAGCTGATTGGTCTTCCGCTGCAGCATCTCGGTCTTCTTATTCAGAAGATTGCTCTTCTCGTAGAGCAGATCTGTCTTCTGATCCAGCAGATCGGCTTTCTGGAACATGTCGAGCTTCTGTTCCAGCATCTCAGTCTTCTGACTCAGACGGTCTATTTTCTGAGCCATCAGATCGACTTTTTCAGCCATTATATCAGCCTGCTGACGGAAGCCGCCGCCATTTACTTCTTCAAGAAGTTCATCATTAATGTCTCTTCTGTTTCTTCTGTTTGCCATTTCCTTACCTCCCATAACATGCACGTTATGTTTTTTAATATATTATACGAACACCTGTCGTGTCAGGGCAATAAAGAAGACTTTTTCTTAAATGATCAGAGAAAAAGAGACTCTACGATGGTTTATAATGAAGATACAAGAGGGAAGTCTATGAGCGAAAACAATACAATGTGGGCTCTGGTCAAGGAAAGACCGGAGGTCGGTATCTGGGCGAAAAGAGTCCCGATACCGGAAGTAGGCTATAACGACGTCAAGATCAAGATCTATAAGACCGCCATCTGCGGCACTGATGTGCATATCTATCAGTGGAACAAATGGGCGCAGAAGACGATCGTTCCGGGTCTGACGATCGGTCATGAGTATGTCGGAGAAGTTGTAGAGACGGGACAAGGTGCGCGCGGATTCAATGTCGGCGACATCGTGTCCGGTGAAGGACATATCACCTGCGGAAAATGCCGCAACTGTCTGGAAGGACACAAGGAGAACTGCCGCAACGCCAAGGGCGTAGGCGTCAACCGCAACGGGGCCTTCGCGGAGTATCTTGTCATTCCTTACGTCAATGTCTGGAAGACCAGGAAAAACATTCCGGAAGAGATGTATGCGATCTTCGATCCGTATGGCAACGCCACCCATACGGCTCTGACTTATGACGTACTGGGTGAAGACGTACTGATCACCGGCGCCGGACCGATCGGCTGTATGGCAGCGGCGATCGTCAAATTCTCCGGAGCCAGACATGTGGTCGTCACTGATTTCAATGATTACCGCCTGAATCTGGCCAGGCAGCTCGGTGCGACCAGGACCGTCAATCTGAAAGATGAAAAACTGGAAGAGGTCATGAAAGAGATCGGAATGAGTGAAGGATTCGATGTCGGTCTCGAGATGTCGGGAGCTCCTGTTGCTCTGAATCAGATGATCCACAATATGAAAAACGGCGGCAATATCGCTTTACTGGGTCTGCTTCCGGATACGACGGAAGTGGATATGGAGAAGGTGATCTTCTCCGGTCTCAATCTGAAAGGTATCTATGGCAGGAAAGTCTGGGATACCTGGTACAAGATGACGACCATGATCGAAGCGGGACTGGATATCTCAAAGATCATCACTCACCGCTACGATATCACGGATTATCAGAAAGGTTTCGATGCGATGCTATCAGGCAGTTCCGGCAAGGTCATCCTTGACTGGACGAATATAGACAAGGTGGAAAAACTATGAACAGAAACGAAACTTTAAAGTATTATGCACAGACAGTCGAGGAGATAAAGGATGCCGGCCTGTACAAGGATGAAGCAGCCTTCGTCTCACCGCAGGGTGCCTATATCGAGATGGCCAACGGTGAGAAACTGCTCAACATGTGTGCCAACAACTATCTCGGACTGGGAAACAACAAGAGACTGATCGAAGCAGCGAAAAGGACTTATGATGAGAAGGGCTACGGTCTGGCTTCCGTCAGATTCATCTGCGGTACCCAGGATATCCACAAGACACTGGAGAAAAAGATCACAGCCTTCCTCAAGACCGAAGATACGATCCTGTATTCATCCTGTTTCGATGCCAACGGCGGTCTGTTTGAAACGCTGTTAGGTGAAGAGGATGCGGTCATCTCTGATGAACTCAATCATGCCTCCATCATCGACGGTGTGAGATTGTGCAAGGCCAAGAGATACAGATACAAAAACAACGATATGAACGATCTGCGGGAAAAGCTGATCGAAGCTGATCAGAATGGTGCCAGGATCAAGATGATCGCTACAGACGGTGTCTTCTCGATGGACGGCATCATCTGCAACCTGAAAGGGATCTGTGATCTGGCTGATGAATTCGGTGCACTGGTCATGGTCGATGATTCCCATGCGGCCGGCTTCATCGGTGAGAATGGTGGCGGATCAGTCGAGTATTGCGGTGTCCAGGGAAGAGTCGATGTGATCACCGGCACACTGGGCAAAGCCCTGGGCGGTGCTTCAGGCGGCTATACTTCAGGCAGGAAAGAGATCATCGCCCTGCTTCGTCAAAGAAGCAGACCATATCTGTTCTCCAATACGCTGGCTCCTGCGATCGCCGGTGCCAGTATCGAGCTGCTGGACATGCTTGCGGAAAGCAACGACCTGAGAAAACATCTCATGGAGATCACGACCTATTACCGCAACAAGCTGAAAGAAAACAACTTTGATATCATTGACGGAACACATCCGATCGTTCCGATCATGCTGTATGACGAGAAACTGGCCGGAGAGTTTGCGAAGAAGATGAGAGAGAAAGGGATCTATGTCGTCGCCTTCTCTTATCCGGTCGTTCCTAAAGGCAAGGCCAGGATCCGTACTCAGGTCTGTGCCAACCACAGCAAAGAAGACATCGATCGCGTGATCGACTGTCTGATCAAAACCAGAGAAGAACTTAAAAAAGATTAATTGTATATAAGGATATAGGAGATGAAAATGAAGAAAATAAATGAATTACTTATGATCTGTCTGATGATCGTATGTCTTGGCGCATGCGGCAAGAAAGAAGAAAACAAGACCGAAGAGCCGGTTAACGACAACGGTCAGGATGAAACGACAGAAACAGTCGAGGAACCGACAGAAGGGACCGAGCTGACTGACGAACAGATGATCGCTCAGCTTACGGAAGAGCTGAGTGGGGAATGGTACTGTCCGAATATCGATCCTGAACAGCTGTCCTTCAACGCCGACGGAACAGGACATTATGCAGGTCTCGATAAGGATCTGGGCTTCACCTATTCGATCAGGATCGAACGTCTGGATACCCCCAACAACGGAAGATATACTGATGATTACATGACCATCGAATATGATGACGGCGAGACGGAAGAGATCATCTTCCTGATCGGTGATGAAGAGATCACCGGCTATCCGGGAAAGACGAAGCTGCTTTTCCAGACAGCCGAACACGGCGGTTATTCAGGCGTGATGAACTACTTTGACGTTTGGGTAAAGAAATAAGAAATATCTTGACAGAAAAAAAGCCTCCGGAAGTATCCGAAGGCTTTTATTGTGTCTAGATCTCAAAGAGGTCTCTTGGGAAATTGGTCAGGAACTCAGCACCGTCTTCCGTTACCAGGATCATATCTTCTACTCTCATGTATCCTTCATTCGGGAAGAACATCTTCGGTTCACTGCAGAACACCATACCCGGCTGTAAGACCAGTTCTGTACCCGGGATCAGGAACGGGACTTCATGGACTTCCGAGCCGATGTGGTGACCGTTTCCGCCCGGTTCATCTCTCTTGAAACGCAGATAGTCGTAGTAACCAAGCTCTTCCGCTTTGTCACAGATCAGATCATAGAGATCACCGAACCTTGTTACACCGGGCTTGATCTGAGAGACCATGTAGCACTCAGATGCCTGTAAGGCTTCATAGCCTTTCTTGACCAGTTGTGGAGCCTTGCCGTAATAGACAGTACGTCCCCAGTCGGAACAGTAGCCCTGATCCATATAGCCGATATCGAAGGCGACCATCGTTCCCGGAACCAGTTTTCTTTCCGGTTCGAACGGTTCGATATTTTTCGCATTCTCCGTATTTCTGGTCTTGAAACCGCAGGTCGGCGCAAAGGACAGATCCTGCATGCCGTGGGTGAGACCATAGTCGATGATGCCTCTTTCGCATTCAAACATCGTCATGCCTTCATACATGTGTTTCACCACATACATGACTGCATCATCAGTAAACTTGCCAAGCTTGCGCAGCCTGTCGATCTCTTCTTTGTCCTTGATCCTTCTGATATCATCGAAGATCGTTTCCGCACTGACGGTTTCGATCTCAGGATCGACTTCCTTGAGCGTACGGACGAACCAGTCATCACAGTCTCTGCCGATACCGATCTTTTTGCCGTCGACGATATGTCTGAGCTCATCTTCGAACTGATCCATGAAACTGACGACGACGTCATTCTTTGTCGTATCGAAATGATCTTTCTTGGAAGGAATAGTCAGGATCGTCGTCTTTCCTTCTTTGTTCATGTAGATCATGACTTCCGGTATGATATGGGAACCGGCGACCGGTGCATCCAGATTGAAGCAGTAGCGCTGCCAAAAGTAGGATGTGCATTCAGCCAGATACTGGAAATTGGCACCTCCGGCAAACAGGATGCCGTCGAGTCCGGTCTTTTCAAATTCGGCAAAACATTTCTTTCTTCTTTCACTGACGATCATAATTGATTCCTTTCCGATCAGTTATCTGACACTTCACTGTCTTTCTGCTGAAGGACAGCACACAGGATGGCCAGTCCGAAGGCGATGGCCGCATAGACGAAGGATCCCTTGGGAGATACTTCATAGACGAAACCCGAGACCAGGGAACCGACGATGGTCCCGATGCTCGAGATCGAATTATAGACACCGACGACCGGTGCATCGCTCTTGCGGGAGAAACCGTTGAGCATCGACTGCAGCAGTGGCCGGTAGACGGCATTGAAGCCGAAGAAGACGACGTTCAGGATGATGAACGGAACGACCGTATCGATCAGGACGATCCCGATCATCATGAACATGCAGGTAAGCAAGACATAGACGATCGAACGGCTGATCATATCGTGTTTCCTTTTTCGATTTGTATAATCATTATACAATCTGTGAAGTCACAGATGCTTTATCAGTAAGCTCGTTTGAAAGTTCATACCTTTTGTCTTATCCTTCAGAAAAGACTATAATGTTTTATATAACGAAGGGGAAAAATAAAATGAAATTATCTACTGCTCAAAAAATAATGAAGATCGTCGGTATACTGACAGTTATCGGTGCTCTTGTCGTCGTTGGTTTAGGTGCTTTGATTCTGTATGGTGCAAAAGGTGATCCTGAGATCGCAAACAGCGTAAATACTGACGCCGGCACATTGACTTTCAGCGGCATCGCTCTTATCGTGCTCGGCCTTATCGATGTTGTTACCGGCATTCTTGCTATCCTGTCTTCCAAGAACGGCAAGTACGCCAAAACGACATTCATCCTGGCTATCGTTTCAGCAGTTTATTCTGTTGCCAACAACCTGATCAATGCTGCTAAACAGGGTTTCAATACCTCTAACGTCATTTCGCTGATGGTTGAACTGGTTTTCGCTGTTCTGCTCGTCGTTGCAGCCAATACAGTTAAAGTAGCCTACGAAGAAGGAAGAGAAGCTTAATAGTCATCTTTTATAACTGAACTGAATAACGCAGTTACGCTTTGTGCAGCTGCGTTTTTTTGAGACAATAATAAGTGGAGGCAGATAAATGACAGAATTAATGAATAAAAAAGATCAGACTGATCTTTCCTTTGTCAGGATCATTGCCTGTGACAAGGCCAACGAGATCATGGAACTTTTTAAGCAAGGCAGAAGAAGTTCAAGATATGATGATCAGATCTTTGATCATCTTGAAGACTACAATGGTGAAGGAAAGTTTTTCCTGAGCTCAAAGATCGACAGATATGTGCAGACTGATGACACAAAAGCTGAAAAGCAGGACAGTGAACCGTATTTTCTTCTGAGTCTTGATGAATTGCCGATATGTCTGATCAGAACGGAAGTAAATGAAGACCCTGATCAGAAATGGGATTATTATGATTATCCGGTCAGTGACAGCAAATGTTGTGAAATTTTCAGAACAGGAAGATTCTGTATACTCAATGCGAGTAATTACGGACTGTATCTGATCGGAGAAAATGACTATTATCCGTTATCGGGTTCCCCTTTTGAGGAAGAGAACTTCTTTGAACAGGTAAAGAAACTGGATATCACTTTTGATGAAAAGATCGAAAGATATGAACTGGATCCTGACCATGTCGGAAACATTGATGTCAGTATCAGCGAATATGATTACAGCCCAAGCGAAGAAGATCTTTCCAACATTAAAAGGTTCATGGAGGATAACGGTGAGTATAGCGATGATTATTCACTGGTCGGACCTGTTCCTCAGTATCAGTACGGTTTTACTTCTCTGGATCAGATCGATGTACGTGATCTCGACAGAGAGAATGGCTGTTTATGTTTCAAACTGGTAAAAGGCAACGAAGTGACAGGCTATGTGCATTACGATCCGTATGATGACGGCAGTGAATCACAGATAGACTCGGAAATAAACGAAGCTGATAAAACAGAGAAGGATATAAATAAGTATTATGCGCATCTGTCGCCTATAGGTTATATCTTTGCGGATAAGATCGTTGAAGAAAACGAAGACGATCCTGATCACTCACCGCTTAACAGAATGGTCGCAGAAAAGATCAGGATGAAGATAAAAGAAGAAGAACGAAAGTTCGGTGTCTATCAGTTTTAATACATAACAGGAAACTATAGAAAAAGCATCAGCCTGAATAAGACTGATGCTTTTTTGATCTTATGATCTGTTGTGATTACTGATCGTTTTCAACAGGCTGTTGAGGCTGATTCAGCTGATTCAGAACAGCTTCTTCCAGTTCTTTCAGATTTCTTTTGATCATGAATACATAGATGATATTCAGAACAGAAGAGATGATCAGGACCATACCGACAGAAGTCGTCAGAGCCATGGAAGAAAGCACCGGCGAATACAGAACGGCTGCTCCGATGAGGATATTCAGAACATTCACGATTATCATCAGTACCCATGGGGCATCAGTGTAACGGAGATGATATGCCAGTTTGATTCCGCCGAATCCGGAGAGGATGATCCATACTCCCAGAACGATACCGATCTCTACAGCCATAGCATCAGGATTTCTGAACAGCAGGACACCGAGGACTACACGCAGGATACCCTGTAACATACCTTCAAAAGGAAGGTTGTAGCTCCACGCTTTAATGTCAAGGAAAATAAGCACCAGGCCGTTGAAGATCATGAACATAGCTACTGTGACACCAAGGGTGGCCAGTGAGATATCAGGATACATGACCATAAAGACGCCGATGATGATGGCGATGATAAACATCAGAATAAGACAGAGTGTATACTTTTTAAGATTCTCTTTCATTTCTTTCTCCTTACGTACTTAATTATTCTAATACTTTTTTATTTTCCTGCCTGTAATATTTTTTAAATCTTCATATTTTATTGTTCTATAAAAAGATCTGATACTTTTCAATATCAGATCTGTGGAATGAATTGTAATTGATGATCCTATCAGTTTTTCAGTGAATCAGGAACGACTTCAGCAGGGAAATAGCCACTGGCGATTTCTTCCTTGATGGCATTGATGACATCTTCATCATTTATGCTGACGGCTTTCTCCAGATATTCTTTAGCCTTTTCGGCCGATACATCTACATAGAGACCTTCAGTGTACATTGCGGCAAGGTAGTAACAGCCCCATGCGTTATCGTTATCTGCCGCTTTGACAAACCACTGGTAGGCTTTTTCATCATCTTCTTCTACACCTGCCCCGTATAAATAGCAGTAACCTATGGTACTCATAGACCAGACATCGCCGGCTTCAGCAGCTTTAAGATAGCATTCTGCTGCCTTGACTTCATCTATTTCGACACCGATGCCTTTATCATAGAACCAGCCGACCCGTGACATGCAGGAGGCATGGCCAATATCAGCGCCTTTCTGGTAGTATTCAAGAGCTTTTGTGACATCGACTTCTGTTCCGATACCCTTTTCATAGCACCATCCGGCTATTTCCATAGCATCTCCATCTCCGCTTTCAGCACCCTTTTCAAAATACTCCAGAGCTTTGGCTCCATCTACTTCAACGCCTTCTCCGTTATAATACATCAGGCCAAGGTCGTAATAAGCCAGGGTACCGCCGGCTTCGACACTCTTTAACAGGTAATCAAGCGCTTTATCATATTCTTTGGTTTTCAGTGCTTCCAATCCCAGATGATAGAGATCATCAGCACTCAGAGCATCCACATCTGTAGTTGCAGGCTCATCTGTTTTCGGTTCTGCTTCCTGTTTGGATCCGGAACAGCCGGTCAGTATGATCAATATACTTAACAAAACAATTATCTTTTTCATATATAAATACTGCCTTTCGTTATGTTTTATGATTTGATATGTATAACTGTGTAAATAATATCACATAATATGCATAAAACCTTAATATAAACATTTTATCTTATGCTGTGTACATGATGCCTGAAATGCAGTAAGAGGTTTGACATCTATAATATATTTGATACAATATATTTGTATCACATGTATCATAAGGAGAAGTCATGAAAAAAGAAGATGCGGAAATGATGAAACTGGAAAATCAGCTGTGCTTCCCGTTATATGCGGCAGCCAGGAATGTGAATGGGCTCTATACGCCTCTGCTCAAACCTCTGGGGCTGACTTATACCCAGTATCTCGTCTTTCTGGTGCTCTGGGAAAAAGATGATATTCCGATCGGAGAGATCGGCGAAAGACTGATGCTGGATATCGGAACGCTCTCGCCGTTGCTCAAGAAGATCGAACAGGCCGGATATATCGAAAGAGGCCGTTGTAAAGATGATGAGCGTATCGTGAAGATCAGACTCACAGAAAAGGGAAAAGCCTTGCAGGAAAAGGCCAAACAGATTCCGAAGCAGGCAGCTGCCTGTATCGATCTGTCACTCCCGAAAGCCAAAGCACTTTATGACTTGTTATATGAACTTTTAGAAAATCAGGGATACAGAAATAATAAAAATCAGGAGGAACAGAAATGAAGACCGTATATGATTTTACCGTTAAAGACAGACAGGGAAATGATGTAGCACTTTCCGATTATAAAGGTAAAGTACTGCTTATCGTTAATACTGCGACCGGATGTGGTTTCACTCCGCATTATGAGCCATTGGAAAAGATGTATAAGGAACTGAAGGATCAGGGCCTTGAGATCCTGGACTTCCCGTGCAACCAGTTTGCGAATCAGGCTCCGGGTTCAGATGATGAGATCCATGAATTCTGCACGCTGAAATTCGGTACGGAATTCCCGCAGTTTGCCAAGATCGATGTCAATGGTGATAATGCTGATCCGCTGTTTGTCTATCTGGCAAGTGAAAAACCTTTTACCGGCTTTGGCAAAGGTCTGAAGAATGCAGCCTTGAACAAATTCTCTGATCTCAACAACAAGGCTTTTGGTGACAAAGTATATATCGGATGGAATTTCACCAAGTTCCTGATCGACCGTGAAGGCAAGGTCATCGCCAGATTTGAACCGACTGTCGATATGGATGAAGTAAGAGCTGCCGTAGAGGAAGCCTTAAAATGAAGATCGCTGTAAGATACTACACCAAGACCGGAAATACCAGAAGACTGGCTGAAGCGATCGGCGAAGCTTTGGGAGTTGAAGCACTGGATCTTTCTCATCCGGTCGATGAAAAAGTTGATATCCTTTTCCTGGGCAATTCATATTATGCCTTTACGATCGATCCGGAAGTCCGTGACTTTGTCCGCTCATTAGATAAAGATAAAGTAGGAAAGATCGTCAATTTCGGTTCGGCGGCCATGCTGAACTCAACCTACAAGAAAGTCAAAGCTGAAGCTGATAAAGTCGGTATCCCGATGGATGAAAGAGAATTCCACTGCAAGGGTGAATTCAAAGGGATCCACAAGGGCAAACCTGATGAACAGGATCTGAAAGATGCTCAAGAATTTGCCAGAAAGATACAGGCTGAACTATGAAACTGATGCCTGCCTTACCTGAAAGCATCTTTGATGTCTGTTATCTGGTCTTCGCGATCATCAGCGGTATTGTATTAATTAGGAAAGCTGAAGGACGTAAAGATATCAGGCTGATGGGTATCGCGACCTTGCTGCTAGGCTGTGGCGATGCTTTCCATCTCATCCCAAGAGTCCTGAATTACTGGCTTGCCGGTGATTATACAGCAGCTTTAGGGATCGGAAAGTTAATCACTTCTTTGACCATGACAGTCTTCTATGTCCTGCTTGAACAGATCAGAATAAACAGATATCACGATGATCAGAAACAGTCCTATACTTATCTGATCTGGATCCTGTCTGTGATAAGGATCGCTTTGTGTTTCTTCCCGCAGAACGCCTGGACATCCGCTGAGGCACCGGTGAGCTGGGGAATATACCGTAATATTCCTTTTACCCTGATCGGTATCCTTACAGTGTATCTCTGGTATAAAGATGCCAAGGAAGACGAGATCTTCAGATATCTTTATCTCGCGGTCCTGCTTTCGTTTGCTTTCTATCTGATCGTTGTCTTGCTTGCACACAAGGTACCGCTCATGGGTATGTTCATGCTTCCTAAGACGATAATGTACATCTGGATCATCCTGATGTTCAGAAAAGCTGAAAGCAGATAAACCAATAATATGAGATAATTGATTACAGGAGAACAAACATGCTGGAAAAATTTCATGAATTCGAAAAAATGAGAAGAAAAAGAAACTTCAGATTAGGTTTATTTATCGGTATCACCAGTGTATGTGCAGCTGCAGCTCTGGTGTATGTTGCAAAAAAGACGCTCGAAGAAAAGCTCCATGAGCCTGAAGAAGATACTTCAGACGAGGTCGAAGAAACTCCTGCAGAAGAATCAGCTGAAGAAGCGTAGGTCAAGAACCTGCGCTTTTTTATAGCCCTTCTTCTTCAACAAATCGGTAGAAATCTTTTTCCTTGTCTTTATCATTAACGGAAACTGTTCCAACCGGCATCGCATAGAAGATGAACTCTTCTTCACCATCAAGACCGAATTCTCTGTCACATAAGGTACCGACC
>JAFRKA010000011.1 GCA_017432005.1 Erysipelotrichaceae bacterium | reverse complement strand
TGTATCTGATCATTCTTCGTCACCCTCCTTTTTCCTCTCTTCCATTCTTCGATTGAATTCTTCCTCGTTGAATGACGGATTCTTCGAAGTGTCATATACCGGAATTATGTCCTCTCTTCTGTTTCTTCTGTATTTCTGATTCTCTGTATAGAGATCGAAGTTTGAGCGAACATAGCCTTCGATGTTTTTGATCCTGCGGTTAGAATAATCCCTCCAGCCTCTGGCCTTCATCTTCTTGAAGTATTCGATAAGGCTAGATTTGCTGGAACGGATCTCTCCACTTATGGATGCTTCAAACAGTCTCAAAAAAGCGTCGTTCTCGCTCTTGGTCAGATGCCTGTAGAATTCGTCGTCGTCCCATCCCATGATCTCTTCCTCGGAATACTTGTTTGTATCCGCTTCGGAATCTGATTCATACATACTTAATAGTTCTGTAATGGATTGATTAGTACTTGATTCCTGTGTACTTGATTCTTTAGTACTATATTGGGCCTGTTTTCCCGCTGTCGGTTTACCCGTTGGCGGGTTTGCCGATGACGGGTTTCCCGTCGACGGGTTATCCGCTGGCGGATTATCCGTTAGCGGATTTTCCACCAACGGCTCTTTTTCAGTCATACTATCCCCCGATGATTCGTAGTCAGGATTCTCTTTAGGGTTCTGATATATCAGATAGTTATGACCAGAGAAAACTCCTCTATCATCTCTTGCCTGTTTTCTTGTCAAATATCCGTACTCCTCCAGTTTTTTGATACCGGCTTTAATGCTGTCTGTCCCATCTTTATGAATCACAGCAAGTCCAGCTACGCTGAAGTTCCAGTTGTTTGGAAGGCTGAGCATCTGGCACAGCAATCCAAGCTCCTTGTAGGATAGTCTCTGATCCTTGAAGATTTCATTATCAACAATTGTGAAATTCTCCTTGTAAGCTTTAATTAACTTTGCCATTTTCATTCATCCTTTCTTTTCCGGGACATCCGGAACTACTTGATGTCCTTTTTCTGTATTCCGTATCTTTCCATAATGGTCTTTATTGTTTCTAATGCATTTGTTCTGAGATCCTGGATCTGATATTCCCTTAGTCCCATCTTTTCAAAACTGAGTTTCTGATGATGAGACTGGATCTTGTCCAGGAACCTGTATTCTCTGTTGAAGCTTTCAACTCCGGTATTAGAGGACCTGTTTTCATCCTTCTTTTGGCTTTTTGATTCTGCGTAGGCATAATATCCTCCGGCTTTCTTCACATCCTTCAGATTCTTCGTATTCACGATCCACGAATCGCTCAGCATCTTCTGAATCGTTCTTTTGGAAACGCTCAGATAATCCGCAAGCCATTCGACCTTTCTTCCATCTCCCCTGACGATCTCCCCTTTGTCTTTTTTGGATTCATAGATCTGATTGGCCGTCAGAAACAGATTGTACTGTTCCAGAGGGTCATAGTCTCTTGCCTTGTTGCCGATCAGGCGTACGAGATCCCTGTCTTCATCCGAAAGATTTCTTCTGTTTACCGTACAGGGAATACCCTTTGTGACAGGCGAGATCCTTCCGTTTCCTTTCCATAGGAAGGTGAAGTCCGGATCCTCTTTAATCAGCGAGAGGAATGCCGTGTATCTTCTTTCTCCTGATGTGATCTCATATTTTCCATCTTCGATCGGTATGACATCGAGAGGCACATTCAGGCCGATCTCCTTTATCGATTCCTTCAGGGAATCATCTACGGACAGCTCTTGTGAGTTCATGCCGTTTGGTACAAGCTGAGAGATCGGAATGAAGACGAGCTTGTTGGCTTTCGCATCGTCGATGTCGGCCATGCTGTTGATATTGTTGAGTTTGAGTTCAAGCATTATAAGTCCATCTCCTTTCTGATCTCTTCAACAAGAGACCTGTAGTCTTTTCCAACTTTCGTGTTGGGATTGTCGATCATGAAATAATCGTCATAGAAGGTCTGCTTCTCGGCAGGAGCGATCTGGTTGGCGATCGTGGTACTGAAGACGATGTCAGGAAAAGATCTCCGGATCAGCTCTACGCATTCCCTGGAGACCTTTGTCCTGGTCGTCTTGGTGATGAGAATCATGAAGTCTGGCCTGATATCCTCTTCCGCTTCATTGATTACCTTCGATATATAGCGGATCGTATAATCCACTCCCTTGATCGCGTTCCTGTCGATATTGACCGGAACGATGATGAGATCCGCTGCATATACGCAGTTTTTCAGTATCGTCTTGTAGCTTGGATTGTTGTCCAAGATGATGGCATCGAAATCATCTCTGATCGGTTCAAGCAGATTCTTTATCTTCATCACGGAAGTATTCAATCTTCCTTCCGCTTCCGTGAGATAGTCTTCCCTGGCCATCTCCTCCAGACAGTCGAGCCATTCCAGTTTGGATGGAATAATAAAAAGGTTCTCGATATCCGTGTCATAGATGACGTCTTCTATCCGAACCTTTCCCTGGATCGCTTCCACGATTCCGTCTATTTCCTCATAGTCTTCCTTGAACTTCGAACTTGTGTTGCCCTGCAGATCGAGATCCACAAGTAGTACTCTGTATCCAATATCAGCCAATCCTTTGGCTATGTTTATAGAAGTGGCGGTCTTTCCCGATCCGCCCTTCTGATTATTGCAGCTTATGATTTTGCCCATGATTAAAAATTCCTTTCATTAATAAAACTACATCTCCATTTTCAAAATCTTGTTAATGAAATCCACTGTTGGATAATACATATCGATCCAGCAGTGGATATGTATCAATATGAATTGTTTTATACATGAACATATGTGAGTCAAAATCACATTCATCGGAGTCTCACCGGCACAATCTGGCTGTGCGCATTCCCTCGCAAGTATCATTATCACAGCTGCAGTATCTGCATCATGTCATCGCAGTTCTTTTATGTTGATCGCTGATGCACGGGCGCATGCAACCGCTCTTTTCTGCAGACTTACAGCTGATTAAGTTTGATCATGTCTATAAACCAAAGAATCTGCTTCTGGTTCTTTTTCAAAGAACATTTAAGCAGATTCTCTATTTTTAGGCTCTTTTTAACTTTTACTAACTTTGTCCAAAAGTAGGATTAGGGTTCGAGAAAGCCCCTATTGTATGCAACTCGAACTTTTTTAGTAGAAACATCAAAAAAGCCTGTATTTATCGAACAATACAGGCTTTTTAACACTTCTGGTGGAGCCGCGGGGACTCGAACCCCGGTCCTGGAATAATCCCACATTTAAACGTCTACAGTTTAGTTTTACTTTGAATAAGACAATACCCTTGGCTAAAACTACCGGATACTGAATTCGTCTTTTCGGTTTTCGGATGGCAAGAGAAGAACTAAACTTGCTTCACCTAGTTCATGTATACGACTGTCCGTTATGAACCTGGCGGGCAGAAGCGCCTAAAGTCTACGTCGACTTATTGGTTAGGCAAATGCTAATTCAGTGTTAGCGTTTATTTTTGTTTGATGATTAGGTCATCACTCCACTGCAGTTTAAATCAAACTAGACCAGTCGAAACCAAATTCGACCCCATGTGTTTCTATTTAATAACAGAAACGATCTGATGTCAATTACTTTATAAAAAACTTTTTGATAAGTAAAACAGCGATCACAACGACCACGATTATCAGAACGATCGGCAGATATGAAACGGTTCTGCTGATGGGATCCGGTGCGACATCAGCGAAGACGGTGTTAATGAAGCAGTTCAGTAATGTGACAGCGATCAGCAATGATTTCATCAGATTATTTTTTGACATATAAGACCTCCCAGCAAAGATAAGATATTCAGAGTCAGTGACAGGATCAGACAGTTCCGCTGTGGAAGACATTTCCGGTAGATCAGATATTCAGTCATGATCACCAGTGGTTCCAGGATCAGATATGTGATCAGTCTTCCTGTCTCTATACCTAAATGATACATCAGAAACAGCGAAAAAAGGACCAGCAAGGGATTGGTGACGATGTTTACCAGAATGGTCAGCGATATCAGCTTCCACGTTCGAAGACCCAGCAGGTATGCAGCTACAGCTTCGATGATGATCGTCAGCAGCAATGGTCTGATAAATAAAGGCAGCTCGTTCATCTTTCACCCCTTTCAAAGATCATCAGCGCATAAGCCAGGATGAGCAGTGACAGCAGTGAAGCTAAAGTACCGAAAGGAAACGGTGAAAGACCTTTGAGCAGACCGTAATGGACCGGCAGATAACCGATGAACAGCGCAAAGGTCAAGATCCCGAAGGCGAAACCGGGTTTGTCCGGCATCTTTCTTACCAGCAGATACAGTGTTACGGGCATCGTCATATTGAAGAAGAACAGAGCCATAAGTCCGGGTATAAGCCTGTCTGCATAGACATAAGATACAGCTGATAATACCAGACTCAGGATGATCGTCCTTCTTGACCCAAATCGCGCAGCGATAAAACCTCCGGCCGTCTTACCGAAAGCCAGACAAAGGACAGAGATGATCGTAAGCAGATCCGTGACTTTCCAGGGAAAGGACAGAGCCATCCCGTTGAGCGAACGGATGATCACGACGATGAAACAGGCAGCTATCATCCTTATAAGATCTTTATCAGCCAATGATGAATTAATCATATTATTAACTGCACATTTCTCTCTGTGAACAGAAAGAATGATCGCGATCATAAACAAGATCAGTGAAACCGAAATACTGATGATCGTGAAATAGACTGTGTCATGATGCAGGATGCCCAGGATGAGTCCGATCGCTCCGGGAGCTACAAAGGTACCGAGACCTCTTCCTTCAAGATCATTGTCATCATCCTCGCTGATCGTTATGACACCACCGCCGACATGAAAGAGTGCATTGCCGAGACCCAGGACGATATGAGAGATAAACGATCCGCACACCGTCAGGACGATACCTGCAACAGTAAAGATCAGACCCGGGAGATATCTGTCTTCATATCTTTCGGAAAGCACGTCGATGATGATGCCTAAGGGCATCTGCAGCGCAAAGGCACAGAAGTTATATAAAAGAAAGGCCTCAGGCCTTTCCGCAAAAGATCTGTATAGAGCGAAGGCACAGAGAAAGTCGATGCCCATGTGGCACAGAGACAATAGACCGATCCTGTACACTGCTCTTTTTTTCTTCATTTTTATTTCTTGGTCATCGTGATCTTCCAGTCTCTGCCTGTACCGATATTGTAAGCCTGAGAGAAAGATCCCTGATTCAGAGCGACAGCCATGTCGTAAGTGGAATTCATGTAGATGAGAGGTTCCATGATGCCGACATCCGCAAATGACTTGCCGTAGTTGATGCGATTGGAATAGACTTTCTTGTCATTATGGAAGATCTCGACCAGGATGTCATCACCGATCTCAAAGCCGCATTCCTTGAAATCTTTATAAGGAATGGAAGTCCATAATGAACCGAAACGCACATCGAGGATATCCACAAGTCCCATGACTCCGTTCTCGATCTTTTTACAGCCGAAGAGATTCATCATGACGAGCTTGTCTTTATCATAAAGCGGACCGACTTCCTCAAAGGTGATAGTATCCGAAGCCAGTCTGGCGCCGGTATACGCATAGACATCACGGCCGTGGAAGGTATATGACAGTTCCGAATCCTTCAGACGGTTGGTTTTTTCGGAGATCTCTCTGACTTCTGCGATACCGATATATTTATCGATATGCGTCAGAGTTCCGTTGTCAGGTGTGACGATGTACTGATTGCTGGAAGTAAGGGCAACGATCGATTTTCTTTCTGAACCGACGCCGGGGTCGACGACACAGACGAATGTCGTCTCCTCAGGCCAGTAACCGATTGCCTGATACAGCCTGTATGAAGCATCAAAGATGTTGTAAGGCGGGATATTGTGGGTGAGATGACGGACATTGAGCTCTTTTGAAACACAGTAAGAGACACCTTCCATTGAACTGATGGCGCCATCATCAAGACCGAAGTCAGTCATAAATACGATCAATCTGTTCATAGCTTATTCACCTCACAAATACGACCCGATAATCCGGCCCATACCCTAAATTATAATCGGAAGCCAGATTGCCTACAACCTCCGCCAGAGCGATCTTGTTCAGTTCATTATGATAGATCATGACACTGTGATCTTCAGCTAAGGAGAAAGTCTTATAGAAATACAGTTTCCTGCGGAATACTTCCTCATCATGATGATAGATGACGGTCTCGATCTGATCACCGTAGTTCAGACCGTTTTCAAGAAACAGGGATACCGGGATATTAGTCCAGAGATTGCCGAAGTTGGGATCCATGATCTCAAAGATTCCTTCGATCCTGTCTTCCTTCACTTCCGGCTGCTTCAGTTCCAGTCTTCTGATCTCACTCAGGTCATATCTTGGACCGACTTCCTCATAGCTTATTATTCCGGAAGCCAGTCTCGCGGCACAGTAACCGAACAGATCACGGCCGTGGAAGACGGCCACTTCGTCATTGTCGTGACCGTGAAGACGATTCACCTTTTCATCGATCTGTCTGATCTCATCGATACCGAAATACTTCTCAAGGTGCGTCAGCGTACCGTTGTCCGGAGTTACGACAAATGCACCATTTTTTAATCTGGCGACACAGGCTTTCCTGGAAGTACCAACCCCCGGATCGACGACCGAAACAAATACCGTGTCAGATGGCCAGAATGGCACATACTGATAAAGACGGTAGGAAGCCGAATAGATATCATACTGCGGGATTTGATGAGTCGCATCAATGATCTGCAGATCACGATCGACACTCTTTACGACGCCATACATCGCCGCTACAGCTCCCTCTGCATAGGTAAAATCCGTCTGAAAGACCAGCAGTTTAGGCATTTTCATTCCTCCTTCAGGATCAGTTTTTCGATCGCTTCATAATATATTTTAAACATTTTCAGGCAGTCATCGATCCTGATATATTCACCTTTCTGATGAGCGACAGTTTCATTCCCCGGGAAATTAGGACCATAGCTTACACAGTGTCCAAAGACCTTGGCGTAGGATACACCTCCCGAGACGATCGGCTTACTGAGATCACCGGTATTCTCACGGTATGTCTGAAGCAGGATCTGCACATACGGATCATCTTCAGCACACAGATTTGGATCATCGTTATAATCAAGTGAAGCTTTCATATTCAAAGATGATGAAAGCTTTTCCGTAAGATCTTCTGCTTTCAGACCGAACGGGTAGCGGCCATCGATCATGGCTGAGAGCTTTCCTTCAGCGATCTTCAGGATACCCAGGTTGATACTCAGACATTCGCTCTGCTCTTCACTGACAAAACTGTCGAAACCTCTGCCATACGGATCAGCGAAGACTTTATAAAGTCTTGCACAGGCCTCATCATTATAGACATCAGCGATGATCTTCACCAGATCGACAGTCGCATTGTGACCGAGTTTAGGTCTTGACGCATGAGCTGCCGTTCCTCTGGTCTCGATATACACCTTGCCATCCTTCAAAGAGGCGTTGGCGTTAATTTCATGTTTCCTGATGTACTCATTTACTTTTTCCACATCATTATCATTGACGATGCAGAAGGCACAGGGAGAGATGATATTGCATTGCGTTCCGCCATCAAGACAGCTGATGATGCCTTCATAATTCTCAGAGAGTCTCCACATGGTCGCTCCTTTTTCTCCGATACCCAGCGGAAAATAACCGTCAGGTGTAAACGCAAAATCAGGATAGCCTTCTTTGGAAATGTAGTACTTCATATCTTCCATCGTTCTTTCTTCATCGGTGCCCAGAACGATCCTGATCTCTTTGTTCATATCAGGATATTTCTCTTTCAGCAGGCACAGAGAAAGATATGTCAGATACATCGGAACTTTCATGTCGCTTGTGCCCCGGCCATAAATCTTTCCATCAGCGATGCGGATATTGAAATCTTCATCCTCAGCCGCAACGACATCCAGATGCGAAGCGATATCGATGCGTCTTTCTTTCTTTCCGGTGGAGATGGCCAGTACTTTTGACTCGTGATCTGTGACATAAAAACCGTCAGCGAGCGCTCTTTCTTTCATATAGACAAAAGCCTTATAGACATTTTCTCCATAAGGCATTTTTTCACTTATACTGTTTTCGTCATAGACGGATCTGATCTTCAGCAGTTCAATGATCTTATCCAGTTCTTCGCTGAAGATCTTCGTCAGATCTAGCTGATCCATGGTGCCCAGACCTCGTATGGCGCTTTATAGACAGCCTTGATAACGACCAGTGCGATATACAGGATGATCAGGAAGATGATGAACGGCACCAGCAATTTGTCACCTCTGGTATCCTCGTGTTCACAGTAATAGGTCTTGTCTTTGCTTTTGCCGAAACCTCTCAGATCCATCGCGTTGGCGATATTGCCGACCCGGTCAAAAGAAGTGATGATCAGCGGGATCAGGATCAGGACATACTGCTTGAGTCTCGTGAAGATCGATGACTTGCGGGAATCGAGTTCGAGACCTCTTGTCTGCATCGAGATCTTGATGTTGGTGAAATCTCTGGTGATGTCCGGGATATAGCGGAAAGCCAGAGAAACGATCATACAGATCTTGTACGGGATCTTGATCGAATGCAAGCCGGCAGCCAGCTCACTCGGAGTGATGCTCTGGATGAAAGTCAGAGACACCAGGAATGAGGCCATGAACTTCATCAGTCTGACCAGGAAATACCACATCGTCTCGGCTGTCACGATAAAGAAATCAGAGAATCTAAACAGTACCGTTGAAGCGCCGACCATCTCGAGACCATAGTCCGGTTTGATGATCCAGGTCAAAAACAGATTGAAGATGTTCATCAGCAGAACGAAGATGATGACCGCGATATTCTTCTTCACATCAGGCTTGATCGATACCAGCATGATGATCGAAAGGATGAAGATCGGGAAGATGACTCTGATGTCCCAGGTCGCCGTCAGAATGATGATCAGCAGCAGAAAGATCCTGACTTTGGTCTTGCCGGTCAGTTTATCGATGAAAGTATTGCCGGGGACCAGCGTGATAAATAACTTGTCGTCCATCAGGCTGCCTCCCTTTCTCTCTTGATGAAATAGTGGATGTATTCCTTTGGATCCAGTCCGGCTTTTCTGGCGACCGTGACCAGCGAAATCTTCTTCAGGCTGGCTTTTTCAATAATGTCGTCATTGGAAAGGATCGCATAGACCGCATCATCACCGATCAGTTCACCATCGGAAAAGACGATGGCCCTATCAGTATACTCGATAGCAAGATACATATCGTGAGTGACGAAAAGGATCGTGATACCGTATTTTTCATTGAGATCCGTGATGAAGTTCATGATCTCGGTATAGTGATGGTAGTCCTGACCGGCTGTCGGTTCATCGAGGATGATGACCTGCGGACGGAGTGCCAGGATGGCAGCGATCGTTACACGCTTCTTCTGGCCATAACTGAGTACAGATACCGGCCAGTTGCGCATCGGATAAAGACCGGCCATCTTCAGAGTACTTTCGACTCTTTCTTCGATATCTTCCGGTGAGAAATCATTGAGCTGCAGAGCTACTTCGATCTCATCTCTAATGATGTCTTTTACCAGCATCTGATTCGGGTTCTGCATGACATAGCCGACAAAGGCTGACAGTTCCTTGATCGAATACTTCAGATAATTATCGCCGTTGATCAGGATCTCACCACTCTTCGGTCTCAAGATTCCGCAGAGCAGCTGAGCCAGCGTAGACTTACCGGCACCGTTCTTGCCGACAACAGCGATCTTTTCACCTTTATAGATATCGAAAGAGATGTTCTTTAAAGCCTCGATCTCACCGTAGTTGAAAGATACGTTCTTTACTTCGATGAATTTTTCTTTCTTTTCTATATTGTCTCTGATATCTACTTTATGGAAATCAGCTGTGATCTTGTCTTTATATCGTTCGACATCCAGTTTTTCGATATTGCTTAAGACATCCTTTTCATCAAAGGTTATGCCTGCATTCTTGAGGGCTGTGATATAGAGAGGTTCTCTGATGCCGTTGGTCTTCAGGATATCGCTGCGTAAAAGCTCATCCGGAGTCGTATCCAGGATGATCCTTCCTTCGTTGACCAGGATGATCCTGTCGACATGACGGTAGAGGACATCTTCAAGACGGTGTTCGATGATCAGGACCGTCTTTTCTTTTTCACGGTAGATCTTATCAATAAGATCGACAGCACTCATACCCATGGCGGGATCGAGCGCGGCCAGAGGCTCATCGAAAAGCAGGATCTCGACATCATTATGTAAGATACCGGCCAGAGCGACTTTCTGTTTCTGACCGCCTGAGATATTGTAAGGTACAGACGAAAGGAACTTCTCCATGCCGACGATCGTTGCGGATTCATCGACTTTCTGAAGCATGATATCCCGTGGTGTCATATCATTCTCCAGTGAGAAGGCAATATCTTCACCGACTGTCAGACCGACGAACTGGGCGTTGGTGTCCTGCTGGACCGTTCCGACATGTTCGGAGATCTTAAAGATTGAAGCATCTCTGGTTTCAAGACCGCAGACTTTACACGAGCCCTTCATCTCACCATTGAATGAAAAAGGTATCAATCCGTTAATACAGTTTCCAAGGGTAGTTTTTCCGCTACCACTTGGGCCGAGGATCAATACCTTTTCACCTTTGTTAATAGTCAGATTTATGTCGTGTAATGTGAATTCTGATTGTGTCTTGTAACGGAAGCTGAAATCTTTGAATTCAATTACAGCTGACACCGTTAGTCTTCTTTGCTCAGATTAGTGCCACGGGCATTTCTCTTGGCAAGAGCGAACAGCAATGGCAGACCGACAACGATCAGGACTGTAGCATCAGATACGATTGCAGCCCAAGCCTGGATCCAGGTGATCGTCAGTTCGCTTGAATACCACATGTAAGTGAGGAAAGGTGTAACGACACCGAAACCAACAGCACAGCCGATGACGCATAAGATCGCATAGATCAGCGCATGTTTCGGAGTGAAGACACCGTTTTCAACATCGGCACCGAACAGGCCTACGAGACCGGCGAAATAACCGGCTACGAAGTTACCGATAGACCAGTCGAACCAGAAGCCCCAACCGCCTAAGAGGTCAGCTACAACGTTGCCCAGACCTGCTGCCAGACCAGCTGGAAGCGGACCAAACAGTGCACCGACGATAGCCGGAATAACATAAGCTGATGTGAGTGAAGTGTTGGTAGTAACCTTGATACCACCATAATTCATCAGGACGCCAAACAGTGCAGCACCGATAGCGACACCGACGATAGTCTTGGTATTCCAGGTACCAAGCAGTTTCTGACCTAAAGTCTTCTTATTCATTTTTTCTCCCCCTTTATCCATAAACGATTAAAGCCCATCATCTGACGGGCTTACTATATCGAACAATAATACCCATCGTTCAAGCTTTAGCACCTTATTCATGTCAGGTTGCTGAGGTTTCATTGAGCTTGTCTCTCCACCTCTCTTAATGGACGAATTAATCTTAACACCATTGCCTGACATATTCAACTGAACAGTATGATGTAAACGCATTCATACTGCAAATAATAATGATCTACTGGTTTTTCCGCTTATCCATGATCCTGGACAGCCTGTTGCCGGCAAACTGGAACAGCTGGACCAGAATGACGATGATCGCGACCGTCACCAGCATGATATTGGTCTGATAGCGGTAGTAACCATATCTGATCGCGATATCGCCCAGACCGCCGCCGCCTACCGTTCCGGCCATCGCCGAATAGCCGACGATCGTACCCAGGGCGATCGTTGCCCCGTTGATCAGGGAAGGTCTTGCTTCCTTTAAGAGGACCTTTGTGATGATCTGGAGATCTGAAGCACCCATCGACTGAGCAGCTTCGATGACGCCCTTGTCGACTTCCTTGAGGCTTGATTCGACCATCCTGCCGATGAACGGGATGGCTGAGACAGTCAATGGAACGATCGTAGCGATCGTACCGTATGATTTTCCTACCAGCATCCTCGTGAACGGGATGATCAGGATCAGCAGGATGATGAACGGGATACTTCTGCCGATATTGACGATGACATCCAGGATCCTGTACAGTGTCCTGTTGGGTCTGATGCCGTCCTGATCGCTCATGTACAGAGCGATGCCCAGCGGAAGACCGAAGACATAGCCGCAGAACGTGGAGACGAATACCATCAGCAAGGTCTCACCGATACCGGTTATGATCATCATGATCTCAGCTCTACTCATAGTCGCTCACCTCCGCCACATCGACTGATGTGTTCTTCTTCAGATAAGCGATCATCTTGTCGGCCAACTTATCATCATCCGGCAGCTGGACCATCATCTGTCCGCGGGATTTCCCGTTGATGTGGCTGATGTTCGATTCCAGGATATTGACCGGTTTCTTGAATTCCAGGATCAGGTTCGCAATGACCGGCTCAGTCGTATTGGCTTCTTCAAAAGCGATACGGAGCACTCTTCCTGAAGACATCGATCTGACCTGATTGGTCGAATTGAAGATCAGTCTTCTGGCCGCACTGGTCTTAGGATGTCTGAAGAGTTCCTCAACGGTATTCTCTTCAGCCAGTTTTCCGTCTTCCAGGACGATACAGCGGTTGCAGATCTCCTGAATGACAGCCATCTCGTGCGTGATCACCACGACCGTGATGTTGTACTTCCTGTTGATATCCTTGATCAGTTCAAGGATGGATTTCGTCGTTTCCGGATCCAGAGCACTGGTCGCCTCATCGCAAAGCAGGATCTCCGGATTGCTGGCGAGGACGCGGGCGATCGCAACTCTCTGCTTCTGCCCGCCGGAAAGCTGGGAAGGATAAGCTCTGGCTTTCTCTTCCAGTCCGACGACTTTCAGATAATCCAGTGCCTTTTTCTTCGCTTCGCTTCTGCTCACCCCTGCGATCTCCATCGGGAAACAGACATTGGCCAGGATC
This sequence comes from Erysipelotrichaceae bacterium, assembly GCA_017432005.1. GTDB lineage: Bacteria > Bacillota_I > Bacilli_A > Erysipelotrichales > Erysipelotrichaceae > Colivicinus. The sequence goes on along the minus strand of JAFRKA010000011.1, from coordinate 38,267 downwards.
GTATCCTGCATCAGCAGGTTGAAGGACTGGAAGATCATGCCGATCTTTCTTCGTTTGAGACGCAGAGCCTTATCGTTAAGCTCCATCATGTCCTCATTATCGATCATGATCTTTCCTTCATCCGGTTTCTCCAGCAGGTTCAGACATCTTACCAGTGTCGATTTGCCTGCACCGGAGAGTCCGATGATCCCGAAGATCTCCCCTTTTCCGACTTCAAAAGACACATCAGATAAGGCTGTGACCGTTCCTGATTTGCTTTCGAATGTCTTGCTGAGATGTGAAACACTGATCATCGGATACATTTAAGATAAACTCCTATTCTTCAAAAGGAACGACTGCTCCTTCATATGTCTTCTGAATGAAGTCCTGGATCGTCTGTGAAGTGAGAACAGATACCAGGGTCTTGATCGCTTCGTTGTTTTCATTTCCGGCCTTGACAGCTACGACGTTGACATAAGTCTGGGCAGCTGAAGAATCGGATTTTTCATAGGCGATCGCATCCTTGGATACGTTCAGACCGGCTGCTAAGGCATAGTTACCGTTTAAGATGACCAGTGCAGCATCTTCCTTTGATCTGGCGATCTGTGCTGCTTCAACTTCAACGATCTTGACATTTACATTATAAGAAACGATATCGTTGACTGTAACGACTGTATCAGCACCTACACCGTCAGGTAATGTGATGATGCCGTTATCCTGTAATAACAGTAAAGCTCTGGTCTCGTTTGTGCCGTCGTTCGGAACAAGGATCTCATCACCGTCTTCAAGATCAGCTAAAGAAGACTTCTTGCCCGGATAGATTCCAAACGGTTCATAGTGGATCTTGCCGACAACTGTCTGCGTCGTGCCCTTTTCCGCATTGTAGTTATTCAGATATGGAACGTGAGCGAAGTAGTTCGCATCGATCTCACCTGATTCGACGACTTCGACCGGCTGTACGTAATCTTCAAATTCAACGATCTCCAGCTCGATACCGAAGTTTGCCAGGATCGGTTTAGCTTCAGCCAGGATCTCCGCATGAGGTGTCGGTGAACAGGCAACCGTGATCTTGGTCACTTCAGCCGTTTCGCCGCCTTCCGGTTCCTTCTGACCGCCGCAGGCACATAATGTCAGTAAGACAAGCAGTAATGTAATAATCTTTTTCATCTTTTTTCTCCCTTCTTATTACATCGATATTTGTATCCAGGGCTTTTAAACAAAAAAGCCGCCCCTAAGGACGACTTCATTATCGTGTTACCACCTTAATTCGTGTATTGCTACACCTTCTTCAGATACAAACATATCCTAGCATTATAACGTATGCATCACGTCTGATCCTAATATCGGACCAGCAGCTCCAAGACCATGTTCACTCACCCGCCGACATCCCTTTTCACCGTTCAGGGACTCTCTACGCTCTTAGAATGAGCTACTCTTCTTTTCCAAGCCTTTTCTAAATTCTAACCTAAAACTTTTACAAATGCAATACAAATTTTTACATTTTCTTATGAAAATATTTTCACCACATAGCCTGATAATCACCGTCTTCTTGATAGTAATCATCCATCAGGATCACATACATCCACGGTGAGCTGTTCACGAACTCTTCTATCTCGAAGATCCTGACCTGCAGATCCTTTACCCAATAGGCTTCAGCGATATACAGATGATCGCCTTCGATCCCGATGATCATGCCGATATGACCGTCAAAACCGACGAGATCACCGGCTTTGACCTTGTCAAAGTCCACATTCCACACATATTCCAACTGTCCCAGATCCGTGAGATCTTCTACGCCGCCTACCGGTCCGGCACCGAGATCACCGCAGTCGAAACCGCCGTTCAGCAATGCCCAGGAAATAAAACCGGAACAGTCGAAACCGTTGGCCGTCATCTTTCCCGTATCCGTTTCATACAGCTCACAGCCCCAGATCTCAGGTCCTTCCAGGGAAACCATTATCTCATCGTATTTGCTTTCACTAAGATAAAGACCCTTATGATAGTAACGTCCCTCACCGTCCACATGGTAGTTGTCACCCGTGAGCCTTCCGGATTCGTAGAAGTATTCCAGTTTATAAGGGAAGCGCAGGGTCATGAAACGCGCTGCTTCCAGTGCACCGGCTCTTGTTTCGTAACCGGCCTGATTGATCAGATAAGCCAGCGCTTCATCAAGACTGTCAGCCTCTTTTTTCGTATATCTGTTACACGGAAGATAAGGCTTATCCATATCTATGGTCTCAACAGTATAAAGATCTGATACATGGACGGTATAGGTATCACAGCCATCCGATACGCTCGTCACACCTGCGCTTTTGCCATAGATGATACTGTTTTTTACTTCCGCAACGAAGATGTTCTCCGAAGCGTAGTGTTCCGAAGGAAGAAAATAATATTCATCCACAGCCAGATAGACTTCGGTGCTGTTCTTGCTTTCACAGGCAAAACTGGCCAGTCTGGGCAGGGCATTCATCCTGATGGCTACGACGCTTAAGATGGCGATCAGGATCATCAGGATAAAGATCGTAATAAGCTTCCGACGAATATGCATAGACACTATTATACACAAAAAAAGAAAAAGGTGCGGATCTCTCCGCACCTTCATCAGACATATCAGACTGTTTCTTCTTCAGCCATATCCTCGGATACATCCTCTTCTTCAACAGCCGTTTCATCCTGGAAATCGGCCTCATCTTCACCTTCACCGATCATCTCACTAGGAAGCTGTGATTCCTCCTGAGCCGCGAGAAGTTTTTCCTCACGGATCTCATCGAGTTCTTCTGCTCTCTCGTGGATCTGTCTGGTCGTTTCTCTTTCGAACTTCGAACCGGTTCCAGCCGGGATCAGCTTACCGATGATGACGTTCTCCTTGATACCGAACAGCGTATCGATCTTGCCGTTGACTGCCGCATCCGTGAGTACCTTGGTGGTCTCCTGGAATGAAGCAGCTGACAGGAACGAATCAGTTTCGACTGAAGACTTGGATATACCCAGAAGCAGCGGCTCAAACTTGGCCGGACGCTTGCCGTTCATCAGCAGATCGTTGTTCATGTCAGTGAGTCGCTTGAGCGAGATCGTCTGACCTGCACAGAGTTCTGAATCACCCGGATCGACGATGATGACCTTCTTAAGCATCTGTTTGATGATAACCTCAACGTGCTTATCGGAGATATCGATACCGGTAACGGCGTATACCTTCTTGACTTCCTTAAGTATGTAGTTCTGAACAGCCTGAACACCGGCGATGGCCAGCAGTTCCTTCGGATCAACGTTGCCCTCGGTCAGCTTGGCACCGGCTCTTACCTGTTCGCCTACTTTCAGCCAGGCACGGACAGTCTGGGAGATACCGCACTTGTGGACAATGGTCTCCTTATCGTTGGAGATCTCGATTACCCAGGCGTGGTCTTCCGTTTCTTCCATCCTGGTGATCTCACCGGCGATCTTGGCCAGAACAGCCGGATGTTTAGGACAGCGCGCTTCGAACAGTTCTTCGACACGCGGCAGACCCTGAGTGATATCGTCGTTGGCATTGGCGACACCACCGGAGTGGAAGGTACGCATTGTCAGCTGTGTACCCGGTTCACCGATGGACTGGGCAGCCATGATACCGATAGCTTCACCGGATTCAACGAGCTTGCCTGTAGCCATGTTACGGCCATAACACTTGCGGCAGATACCGTCCTTGCACTTGCAGGTGAAGGAGTTGCGGATGTTCATGCCTTTGTAACCGGCGGCGATGATCCTGTCGGCGATCGTTTCATCGATGAATTCGTCTTCATCAACGATGATCTCACCGGTCTTCGGATCAGCCAGCTGTTCCTTGGCATATCTGCCGACGATACGATCATAGAATTTTTCGATAGTCGAATTATCCTTCTGATCGATAATATCTTCAACATAGTAGCCCCTGTCGGTATGGCAGTCTTCTTCCATGACCATGACATCCTGAGCCACATCGACCAGTCTTCTGGTCAGATAGCCGGATTCTGCTGTCTTCAGGGCTGTATCAGTAAGACCCTTACGGACACCGTGCGTCGAAATGAAGAATTCCGATACGTTCAGACCTTCACGGAATGAAGAGTAAATTGGAACCTCGATGATCGACGGCTGGTATTCCTTCTTGGATTTGGACTGAGTAGGTCTGCCCATCAGACCACGCATGCCTGCCAGCTGTGTGAAGTTGGATTTGTTACCACGGGCACCGGATACGGATGACATGTTGATCGGAGACTTACGCGGTAAGTTGTTCATGACGTCGTCACCGATCGCATTGGTCGTATCAGCCCACAGTTTTGAGAAGTGCTTTTCCCATTCAGGCAGGGTCAGCTGACCTCTCTTGAGCAGATTCTGGAGGATATCCGCCTGTCTCTTGGCTTCATCAACGAATTTCTGCTTATGCGGAGCAACGTTGATATCGGCCAGCGAGATCGTCATACCCGCAACAGTCGAATATTCGAATCCCAGATCCTTGATCGCATCCAGGATCTCGGAAGAACCCTCGGTCTTGTATCTTGCGAAGACTTCCGCAATGACTTTGGACAGATTCTTCTTGGTGAATTCCGGAGCGATCTTCTGTTCCTTGATGAACTTTCTGATGTCTGTTCCCATTGGTACGAAACAGCGGTCAGGAGTCCTCTTCAGCGAATCGCCCTCGACATCGTTGATGTAAGGGAAATCAGCCGGGAACTTGTCATTGAAGATCAGTTTACCGATAGTCGTGATCAGATACTTTTCGTTCTGTTCCTCGGTGAAACCGGTCTTCTTAAGTGCTCTTGCCGGTACAGCGACACGGGTGTGCAGATGAACATCCTTGTTCTGATAGGCAAGTAATGCTTCATTGAAGTCCCTGTAGACATGGCCTTCATTGTCACCGAATCTCCTCCACATCGCAGCAGTTTCCTTGTCACCGAGTGCCTCGATGATGTCAGCCTTCTCATAGAATTCCTCAGCGGTCTCTTCCATGTTCAGATAGAAGTTACCGAGGACCATGTCCTGCGAAGGAGTAACGATCGGTTTACCGTCTTTCGGACCAAGGATATTGTTGGAAGCCATCATCAGGATCTCCGCCTCGGCTCTTGCCTCTTCGGAAAGCGGGAGGTGGACAGCCATCTGGTCACCGTCGAAGTCGGCGTTGAATGCCGTACAAACGAGCGGATGCAGTCTGATAGCTCTTCCTTCGACCAGTTTCGGCTTGAAAGCCTGGATACCGAGACGGTGCAGTGTCGGGGCACGGTTCAGGAAGACCGGATGATTATCCATGATCTCTTCCAGAACATCCCAGATCTGCGGATCGAATCTTTCGATCATCTTCTCGGCAAACTTGCTGGACTGGGCGATCTTCTGATTGACCAGTTCATTGATCACGAACGGTTTGTATAACTGGATGGCCATCTCTCTTGGAATACCGCACTGGTACATCTTGAGATCCGGACCGACAGCGATGACCGATCTTCCGGAGAAGTCGACACGCTTACCCAGCAGATTCTGTCTGAAACGTCCCTGTTTACCCTTTAAGGAGTGTGACAGTGACTTCAGAGGCCTGTTGGCCGAACCCTTGACCGGATTGCCTCTGCGGCCGTTATCGATCAGGGCATCTACAGCTTCCTGTAACATACGCTTTTCGTTCTGGACGATGATACTTGGCGTACCGATCTCCAGCAGCTTCTTGAGACGGTTGTTACGGGTGATGACTCTCCTGTAGAGGTCATTGAGGTCAGACGTTGCGAAACGTCCGCCGTCCAGCTGCAGCATAGGTCTCAGATCAGGCGGTATGACCGGTAAGACCGTCAGTACCATCCATTCCGGCTTGTTGTCGGAACTTACGAAAGCATTTATCGTTTCCAGACGCTTGATAAGCTTCTTGCTCTTGTCCGAAAGAACGGAGCGGTTGTCTTTGTCAGACTTCTTCTCTCTGTCCTTCTGGATCTTATCAAGCTCTTTCATGATGTCCTGCTTTTCCTTAAGAACATCGACCTGCTCAAGTAATGTCTTGATCGCTTCAGCACCGGTCTGAGCCTTGAAAGCATCTCTGCCGTACAGAGCTTCGTAGTTTCTTACTTCGAGCTCTGACAGCGGCTGCTTGTATTCGAGATCCGTTGAACCCGGATCCGTGACGATCCAGGTGACGAAGTATACTACTTCTTCCAGGATCTTAGGTGAAACATTGAGCACCAGACCCATTCTTGAAGGGATACCCTTTAGATACCAGATGTGTGCTACCGGAGCTGCCAGGGCGATATGACCCATACGTTCTCTACGAACGGATGATTTGGTGATCTCGACACCGCAGCGGTCACATACGACACCTTTGTAACGTACTTTCTTGTACTTGCCGCAGTAACACTCCCAGTCCTTGGTCGGACCGAAGATCCTTTCACAGAACAATCCGTCTCTTTCCGGTTTCTGGCTGCGGTAGTTGATGGTCTCAGGTTTGGTTACCTCGCCATGTGACCATTCAAGGATACGATCAGGAGATGCTAAACCGACTTTGATAGCTTCAAATTTGTTCTTTGCCATGTCTATACCTCCTCGTCATCCAGACCCATGATTGCTTCTGGTGGTGCTTCTTCTTCATCGATCGTGTCTCTGATGCTCAGACCAGCCGAATCCTCGACAACGGTAGCTTCCGGTGCCCTGGATACTTCGCGGTCATCATCATCACTGCGGGAAATGCTTACTTCATTACCTTCACTGTCCAGCATCCTGACATCCAGAGCCAGCGCCTGAAGTTCGTTCTTCAGGACGTTGAAGGATTCAGGGATACCCGGTTCAGGTATGCGCTTGCCCTTGATGATCGCATCATAAGTCTTCGTACGACCGTTGATATCATCGGACTTGACCGTCAGGATCTCTTCCAGCGTATGAGCGGCACCGTAGGCTTCCAGAGCCCAGACTTCCATTTCACCGAATCTCTGACCGCCGTTCTGTGCTTTACCGCCCAGAGGCTGCTGAGTAACGAGTGAATAAGGACCTGTAGCACGGGCATGGAGCTTATCATCGACCATGTGCGCCAGCTTGATCATATACATGACACCGACGGAGATTCTCTCATCATATGGTTCACCGGTCTTGCCATCGCGCAGGATGATCTTGCCGTCCATTGATGTCTGAGCTTCCTTCATGATATCAGTCAGTTCTTCGTTTGTGATTCCGTCAAAGACCGGAGTCGCAAACATGACAGGGTGTCCGGCCTTCTCGCTCAGAGCCTTGGCAGCCATGCCCAGATGGATCTCCAGGACCTGACCGATGTTCATACGTGATGGCACGCCGAACGGGTTGAGCATGATATCGACCGGTGTTCCGTCAGGCATGAATGGCATATCCTCGACCGGGAGGATCTTCGAAATGACACCCTTGTTGCCGTGTCTTCCGGCCATCTTGTCGCCTTCAGAGATCTTTCGTTTCTGAACGACATATACCTTGATCACTTCGGTGACGCCTGGACCCAGTTCATAACCCTCAGATCTCTTGAAGACTCTGATGGACTGAACGATACCGGCACCGCCGTGCGGAACTCTCAATGAGTTATCTCTTACTTCGTGTGATTTCTCACCGAAGATAGCCAATAACAGTTTTTCTTCTGGTGATGCATCGGACTGTCCTTTCGGAGTTACTTTACCGACAAGGATATCGCCTTCCTTGACTTCTGCACCGACCATGACGATACCTCTTGAATCCAGGTTACGGCAGGCGCCTTCCTGAACGTTAGGGATATCTCTGGTGATCTCTTCTTCACCAAGTTTCGTCTTTCTCTTTTCGATCGAATATTCATCGATATGAATAGAGGTATAGACATCATCCTTCACCATCCTCTCAGACATGATGATGGCATCCTCATAGTTGTAGCCATGCCATGTCATGAAAGCGATCGTGACATTCTGACCCAGAGCCAGTTCTCCGTCATCCATGCTCGGACCGTCAGCGATGATATCGCCGACCTTTACTGCATCGCCGTCCTTGACGATCGGACGATGGTTGATGCATGTTCCGGCATTGGATCTGGCAAACTTCTCCAGATTGTAGTTGTGCTCCTCGCCGTTCTTCGATGTGACAGTGATCATGTTGGCGTCAACATAGGTGACTGTACCATCGTGCTGAGCGATCAGACCTGTACCTGAATCTCTGGCGATCTTCGGTTCGATACCGGTACCGACATATGGAGCATGAGGTCTTAAAAGCGGAACGGCCTGTCTTTGCATGTTCGCACCCATCAGCGCACGCGAAGCATCATCGTTCTCGAGGAACGGGATACAGGCGGCAGCGACGGAGACGATCTGCTTAGGCGAGACGTCAGCCAGTTCGACATCTTTCTTGTCAGCCAGGATCGTTTCACCGGCCTTACGGGCAACGACCTGATCGTTGACCAGCTTGCCGTTTACGACCTCGTTGGCCTGGGCAATGATGTAGTCCGCCTCATCATCGGCAGACAGATAGATAGTCTCATCTGATACATTGCCCTTTTTGTCTACCTTGCGGTAAGGAGTCTGGATGAATCCGTACTCGTTGATCTTCGCATAGGTAGTCAGATAGGAGATCAGACCGATGTTCTGACCTTCAGGGGTCTCGATCGGACAGATCCTTCCGTAGTGTGAGTTATGAACGTCACGGACTTCAAATCCGGCTCTTTCTCTGGTAAGACCACCAGGTCCTAAAGCAGAGATACGACGTTTGTTGGTAAGTTCAGCCAATGGATTCTGCTGATCCATGAACTGTGAAAGCTGTGAAGACGAGAAGAATTCTCTGATCGCACCGGACAGCGGACGGTTGTTGGTCAAAGTCTTCGGAGTAGCGTTCTCGATCTCAGTGATCGACATCTTCTCCTTGACGGCCTTTTCCATACGCGAAAGACCGATACGGAACTGATTCTGGATCAGTTCACCGACCGTTCTGATCCTTCTGTTACCCAGCATATCGATATCATCAGTCGTACCGACACCGTCGAGCAGCGTGAACATATAGTTGTAGAATGCCAGCATATCTGACATCGTGATACATTTCTTCTTGTTCAGCGGATCGATACCGATCAGTCTGATGATGTTATCAGGATCTTCCGGATGAACGATGTTGACGACCTGGCAGGCGGTTCCGACGAGCCATGCTGTGATCTTTTCACCGGCATCGACTCTCTTCTTGATCGCCTCTTCCTTGTCTGACATCAGCATGTAGCTGTCATGATCAGGCAGGTAGTAAGGCATAGCCTGTTCGTCTTCAACTTTGATATCTTCACCCTTGGAATCTGTCAGACGTCCGAGCACGAACATCCTCTGTCCGTAGTCCATGACGGCACTGTAGTTCTCGGAAGTCAGTGGGACTTCTCTCGAAGTGATGCCGCTGTAGACTCTGACAGTCTTGATCTCCTTGGCGATCTTGCTGATATCAGACGGAGTCAGGACAGTACCGATGAAATAGGTACGGTCTGCCAGATCGATATCATTGGCCAGGATCCTGCCCTTGAGCGCGAGCTTATCGGAAGTCGATACTTCGACGATCGAAGGATGCGAGAAGATGTGTCTGAACGGGAATGCTTCAACATGAGAACCTCTGATGAGCTCTTCACGTAAGACATTTCTTTCAGCCTTTTCGATCCTCGTACCGGCTCTGAAAAGGATCCCGCCGTCAGCCTTGTATAAGTCTTCAGCCAGGACATGATGTTCGATACGGTCGATGACATTGAGTTTCTTTCCGAGCTTGTAACGGCCGGCTGAAGTAAGATCATATTTCTTCTGATCAAAGAACTTCGCATTCATCAGGTTTGCAGCACCTTCAACAGTCGGAACTTCGTCCTGTTTCTGGTTCTTGTGCATTTCCAGCAATGCGGCATCAGTCGTCTTGGTCTTATCAGCCTGAAGAGTATTGGTGATCTCTTCATATGCGCCCAGGAAAGATGTATAGATCGCTTCATAGATGTTGAGGAACTCACGGTCATCGTTCTGATTGATCAGATCCTCATAGACATTGAGTCCGAGAGCCTTCAGGAAAGTCTTGACTTTCGCAATATCAAAACCGTCCTCACCCTTTTCCAGATTAAGTGAGAATCCTATACATTTAAGAAGGATGGTAGATAAGATCTTACGCTTCCTGTCGACCGACATGTTCATGATGCGGCCTAAAGCGTTCTTCTTATCATCAGTTAAAAATTCCAACCACGTACCGCGCGAAGGGATGAGCTCTCCGGAGAAAGCTTCCTTTCCGGTCTTGTCGTCAGTTTCCGTATCGAAATAAGCACCCGGAGATCTGACGATCTGTGAGACGATTACCCTCTCAGCACCATTGATGATAAAAGTACCGGTCGGAGTCATCATTGGGAAGTCTCCTAAGAACACTTCCTCCTTTTTGGTGATGACTTCACCTGTCTCCTCATCGATGATTTCCAGCTCCATATTGGCTTTTAACGGCGCGCGATAATCTTCTTCACGGTATTTGGTCTCGGCTACTGAATACTTCGGCTCACCGAATTCAAAATCCAGCAGCTTCAGGCGGATGTTTCCGCTGTAGTTTTGGATCGGATAGATATCATCAAATACTTCCTTTATCCCTTCTTTGGTAAACCACTTGAAAGAATCGGTCTGTACCTCTACTAGATTAGGCAGTTCAAGGTTACCACTGACCTTGGAATAGTCACGGCGAGTAGAATGCTTACCCGAATCCACAATTTTGTATGTTTGTTTCATTTGCGCCGTCCTTTCAAATAATTATGTGCTTCAGTTCAGTTATGACTGTCGATCACGAGATATCCGCTATCCCGGCCGATGATCTCAACCTCACTGAACAATGTTTCAAGTTCTCTGATGGATGACCCTGCTCCCTGAGCCTTTCGGATCACGATATACAGATGACCGTGCTCATTGAGCATTTCCTTGCTTCTGGCATACAGATCATAGATCACAGCTTTTCCCGCCCTGATCGGCGGATTGAGCACGATCGTATCGAAACGATGCGGAAGCGTCGTGATGTCATCGCACAGATGGACTTTAATATCTGTCTTATTTACTGAATTATTCAGGATGGAAAGTTCTACTGCCCGCGGATTGACTTCAGCCATCTCCACGTCCGTTTCCGGATGAAAACGCTTCAGTATGATCCCGATCGGACCGTATCCTGAACCTAAGTCCAGGAGACTTTTCCCCAGATCCTTCAGATAGATAGTCTTAACTAAGATATAACTGCCGTAATCGACGTTGTTCTTGGAAAAAACGCCGTTATCGGTAGTGAAACGGAAAACCTCATTATCGAAATAATATGTGAACTCCTTTCTTTCGGAATTCAGCTCACTATTATCCGTATAATAATGGTTCATTGCCTAATTATTTGATTTCGACGGTAGCTCCTGCTTCCATTAACTGCTTCTTGATATCTTCAGCTTCTTCCGGGCTGATGTTTTCCTTGATCGGGCTTGGGCACTTGTCAACGAGACCCTTAGCTTCAACCAGGCCTAAACCGGTAATAGTCTTGACGACCTTGATAACAGCAGTCTTTGCTTCACCAAAGTTGGTAAGAACAACTGATACAGAAGAAGGACCCTGAGCTGCTTCTTCAGCAGGTGCAGCTGCAACAGCGACCGGAGCAGCAGCGGTGACACCGAATTTCTCTTCGATAGCTTTTACTAAATCGTTCAGTTCTAAGATGCTGGCTTCCTCTAAATAAGCCAGGATATCATCATGTGATAATTTTGCCATAATAAATTTTTTCTCCTTTTTCTAATTTAATAAATTATGCAGCGGCTTCTTCTGCCTTTGGCTCTTCGGCAGTTGCTGCTTCTGGCGCAGCCGGCTCTTCAGCCTTGGCTGCTGCGGCAGGTGCTGCAGACTCCTTAGCCTCGGCAACAGCCTTGACGACTCTTGCGAATGAGCTTACAGGTGACTGCAGACAGCTCAGTAACATCGACAGCATACCGTCACGGTTAGGCAGTTTAGACAGTTCAGCAATCGTAGCTTCGTCAACGACCTTGCCCTCAACGATACCGCTCTTCAGTATCAGAGCTTTGTGCTTCTTCGCGAACTTGGCGAGCACTCTGGCCGGAGCAGTCGCATCCTTAGAGAAAGCGAAGGCATTCGGACCGTTTAAAACAGTCTTGAGATCTTCAAAGCCTGATTCGTCACATGCTCTTTCGACCATGGTGTTCTTGTAGACTTTGAATTCAACGTCTTCAGCTCTGAGATTGCGTCTGAGTTCCGTAACTTCGGCTACGCTTAGACCGCGATACTCGCAAACAACAGTAGACTGAGAGTTCTTGATCTTGTCAGTGATCTCAGAAACTAATGCCTGTTTGCTACTTAATACAGCTTGATTCATATTTCCTCTTTCTAACACCCATATACTCATAAATAAAACCTGTGCCCACAGACACAGGTTAAAAATCATCTTCTGATCAACCTCGGTAACATTATTAAGCATATTGCCGTTACTGTCTATGGTATATCGATGCTTAAATATTTTACCCTATTTGATCCCTTTATTTCAATGGAAAAATGCATTTTTTCACATTTTTTCCGCTTCGTTCACTTTTTCAAACAGTCCCAGATATTCACAGGCCTTGTAGATGCCGTCATCATTGATATCGGCCGTCACATAATCGGCTGCTTTCTTCAGCCTTTCGGTCGCATTGCCCATGGCGACTTTATAGAAATCGTCCGTAAACATCGACAGATCGTTATCGTTGTCCCCGAAGACGATCACATCCCGGTAATCCCCGTTGAAGTGATCCATGACTTTTCTTATTCCATAAGCCTTATCGGCCGGCTCGACAAAGATGTATTCCCGATGGAAGCGACACCACGGCAGTTCCTTGAGCTTTTCCAGTTTCTGTTCCTCACCGGGCAGACAGGCGATATAGGCCTTGTAGATCCTGTCACACTTATGCGGATCGAGATCTTTCCTGATCACCGTCTTCAGATAGGAATCGGCTGTCACCTCCATGAAACGTTCATCGGCTGTATAGCGGCAGCTTTCATTATCGATGGACAGTCCCCAGGGAAAGTCTTTTTCGATGCATTCATCGATCAATTCACAGACCTTTTCTTTATCAAGAGGAGTGATGCCCAGCAGTTTTCCGCCGATCGTCAGTCCGTAGCCGCCGTCTGAGACCATATTGTCCATACCTAAAGGTTCCATGAACGATTTGGCCATCACGTGAGCTCTGCCGGTGGCGATCGCCGTGAAGTGACCGGCTTCCCTGACTTTCTGTAAAGCCAGCAGCGTCGAAGCGGGGATGAATTCCGAGCCGTAACCGCCGTTGACTAAAGTCCCGTCGATATCGAAAAACAGATATTTCTTCCTCATAAAAGTCCTTCCACGTCCTTCACATGTTCCAAATCGATGTGATCGTTCTTTAACGGCGATACGGATACATAGCCGGCATCTAAAGCACAGTAATCGATGCACAGATCATAGTCTTTCATATCGAAGGCCATATTGTTGTTCTCGATCCGGATATAAGAGATACCCTCTTCTTCGATAAGTGAATAATCATCATTGTAGAAAACATCACCGACTCGATCACAGACCATGATGCCTTTGATCTGCTCTTCCGGTATGGCCGGTACATTGACGTTGAGGAAGTAATCCTTTCTGTTTTCAGATTCAAGATAAGCCATGGCGATCCTGAGTCCGTAATCGGCAGCTGCCTCATATTCATCACTGGTAAAGGAATTCAGGGAGAGAGCCATGGCCGGGATTCCGTCGATAAAAGCCTCACGGGCTGCACCGATCGTTCCCGAATAGATGATATCGGTCGAGACGTTCCTGCCTCTGTTGATCCCCGATACCAGCAGATCGATCTTTTCCTCAACCAGCACACGTATACCCATATGAGCGCAATCAGCCGGTGTCCCCCAGAGCGCATAAGCCTTCTTTACCTGAGGGATGATCCTTTCCTCATAGCGGATCTTTCCTTTGATATTCAGACAATGGGAATTGGAGCTCCTCTCACCTTCCGGAGCCACGACATAAACATCTCCGATTTCCGAGAACTTTCTGGCCAGGGTACGCAGACCGATACTGTCGATACCGTCATCGTTTGTGATCAGGATATTCATCACGGTTATTCTATCATAAAAAGCGATCGCTTCTGCGACCGCTAAGAGTTCAGTTCTTCAAGTACACTGAAGATCTCATTGAGATCAGAGATCCTGTATCCTTTATAATGATATGCCGGTTTTTCCGGATCAGTCACCATCCAGACGGGTACGACGCCCGCATTGATGGCACCGATGATATCTGTCGAGAAGACATCCCCGATCATCAGACATTCATCGATCTTCACGCCGAGCTTGTCAGCCATGTATTCGAAGATAGCCTTATCCGGTTTATCGATCCCGATATCTCCCGATACCAGGACTTCATCAAAATACTTCTCGATCTCGACTTTTCTGATCTTGCTGTGCTGCGAGATCGAATGACCGTTCGACAGAACAGCCATCTTGTATTTGCCCTTAAGCTTCTCTAGGACATCGATCGTCTCCTTCTTCAGCACACAGAACTCATACATGTGATCGAAGTAATACGGGATGAACTTATCCTCAAAATCTTCAGGAAGATATTTATCGTACTTGTCACGGAACGGGATCAGTCGAAGTTCCACCGGTATCGTACCGTTGCAGTCATACAGGATCATATCCTGTAATACCGCTTCATATTCCAGATCGGACAAAGACGCAAAATAAGGACGCAGATAATAATCGAAGACACCGTAGGCATTGACCTGACGGTTGGATAAAGTCCCGTCAAAATCAAACAGGATCGCCTTAATCATCAGCTTCCGCCTTCTGGATGATCTTCTTGCATTTGCGTTCAAACTCCGGACGCTCCATCATGACGATGGCTCCGCAGCCTTCACATTTGATCTTGATATCGACACCCATCCTGACGATCTTCCAGTAATGGGATTTCCGGCAGGGATGATCCTTCTTCATCTGTACGATATCATTTAACGCATAGTTTTCTACCATAGTTCCTCACTGTCCAGGACGATCGTGATCGGTCCTTCATTGACCAGAGCGATCTTCATTTCCGCACCGAAGATCCCTTCCTCCACTTCCAGATCAAGCTTCCTCAGACATTCATTGAAATACCTGTAAAGTTCCAGGGCTCTTTCACCGCCCAGGGCATCCGTGAAACTCGGACGGTTGCCCTTGCGGCAATCGGCGTAGAGTGTGAACTGCGAGATCGAAAGGATCTTGCCCTTCACATCATAGATGGAGAGATTGATCTTGCCCTGCTCATCATCGAAGATGCGCAGCTTGCTCAATTTGAGCGCCATCTTTTCGGCGATCTCTTCATTATCGTCAAGTCCGATCCCGACCAGGACCATATAGCCGTTTTCGATCTGTCCGGTGATCTTTCCTTCGACGGTGCAGCTCGCCTCAGATACTTTCTGTATGACCAGTCTCATTATTTGGTGTTCTTGACCTTTACCCAGAGTTCTGAGATGACCTTGAGTACTTCCTCATTGCTGTGGAAGACTTCATCGTTCTTGTTCATCTCTCTCGGTATATAGGCATCATTGTCTTCATAGTCTCCGCCTTCCATCGTGATATCTCTCACGACTTCCGCATTGGATGAAGTATAGCCGACGAAGACGGCATTCTCGAAAGCTGCATCATAGTCGATGATGTAGTTGATGAACTTGTGCGCATTCTCGACGTTCTTCGCATCCTTGTGGATGACCATCGCATCGACGAAGTAGTTCGTACCTTCTTCCGGAGCCCAGAAAGCCATATCCTCATTCTCGGCAACGATCAAAGAAGCATCACCGGAATAGACGAAGCCCATCGCTTTTTCGCCATAGGAGAGACCGTCGATGATCTCATCAGTGACATAAGCCGGATCCATCGTCTTGGCGATCTGCACGAGCCATTCATAGCTCTTCTCGATCTCATCCGGATCATCGGTATTCATCGAATAACCCAGAGCCTTCTCTGCCATCATGAAGGCATCTCTGATCGAGTCATACATGTAGATCATGCCGCGGTATTTGGTATTGCGCATGACTTCCCAGCCCTCAGACTCCACATCTTCAGCATCGATCTGTGTCGTGTCATAGCAGATACCGGCATTGCCCCAGAAATAAGGGACAGAATAATCGTTGTTCGGATCGAATTCCATGTTCAGGACAGCTTCATCGATCGCCGACATGTTAGGGATCTTTGACTTGTCCAGTTTCTGGATCATCTTTTCCGAGATCAGTCTTTCGATCATGTAGTCGCTCGGTATCAGCAGGTCATAGACCGTTCCGCCCAGCAGTTTCGTATACATGGATTCGTTGGAATCAAAAGTCGTGACATAGACCTTGACGCCGTATTCATATTCAAACTGTTCCACTACCTCATCAGAAAGATATTCGCCCGGCAGATAGATGTACAGTTCTCCGTTCTCGTAATTGTTTGAAAGACAGCCTGTCAGAGAAGACAGAAGCAGGACACTGAGCAGTGCACTAAGCAGTTTCTTCATTTTTCCTTCTCCTTTCTCTGAGCAGCGGGACCACATTGGACACGATCATGATGAGCGTGATCGCAATGACGATCAGGGTCGACAGGGCATTGACGCTCGGATTGATACGTTTCGTCGTCGCATACACATAGGTCGAGATATTGTTGATACCCGGACCGGTCGTGAAATAAGAGATGACGAAATCATCGAACGACATCGTGAAAGCTACCAGCGCACCCGAGATGATACCTTCCTTGATCTGTGGGATGATGACCTTGTACAGAGCCTGGATCGGCGTACAGCCCAGATCCAGAGCCGCTTCCGCCAGGTTGTCATCAAGCTGACGCAGTTTCGGATTGATAGAAAGAATCACATACGGGATACAGAACATGATATGCGCCAGCAGCAGTGTACCGAAACCCGTCGGAACGTTGATCGTCGAAAACAGCAGCATCAATCCGATCGCGGTGACGATATCCGGGTTCAGCATCGGCAGGTTGTTGACCTGAGTCACGACCTGCTTGATCAGTCTGCTGGACTTGCTCAAGCCGATCGCTACGATCGTACCGACGATAGTTGAGACGATCGTCGCAATTACGGCAATGATCGTTGAATAATAGATCGATTCCATCATCGAACGCGTCTTGAACATCTTCTCATACCATCTCAGAGAGAAACCGGTGAAGTTGGTCAGTGAACGCGAAGCGTTGAAGGAAAAGAAGACCACATAGATGATCGGCAGATAGAAGAAGGCCAGGATCAAAAACAGATAAAACTTGGAGAAAGCATTATTCTTCTTCATCATACAGCCTCCTTGTCATAATCGAATTTTCTCGTGAAATACATCGAGATCAGGATGACCAGAGCCATGATCAGCGAGATCGCTGAACCGAAGTTCCAGTCACCGGTCGTCACGAAATAGTTCTCGATCAGATTACCGACCAGTACGTATGAGCCTCCGCCGAGCAGCTTCGGAATGAAGAAGCTCGAAACAGCAGGCAGGAATACAAGTGTGATACCGGAAATGACTCCCGGAATACTCAGCGGCAGGATCACCTTCAGAAAAGCCATCCTGTCATCACAGCCCAGGTCATGAGCAGCCGGGACGAGTGACGGATCCATCTTGGATAAAGATGTATAGATCTGCAGTATCATGTACGGCAGGAAGTTGTAGACCATGCCGATATAGACCTTCACTTCCGGAGAGAAAGGTGCCTTAAGCAGGATACCTCTCCAGGCATAGGTCCTTACCAGCATATTGATCAGCTGCGGCAAAGTTACCAGCAGTACCATGACGGACTGTGAATCCGGTCTCATCTGTGCGATGAAATAGGCAGCCGGATAGCCGATCAGGATACAGATGATCGTTGTGATCAGTGCCAGCTTAAGGCTGCGTCCGAGGACCTCGATAAAGATCGGATCGGAAAAGAAACGCACGAAATTCTCGAACGTGATCTTGACCGGAATGACGTCATTACCCTGAGCAGAAAAGGCATAGAACACGATGATCAGCATCGGAAGGACGATCAGCAGTGCCGCCCAGACCAGGTACGGATAGACCAGTCTTCTGAAGCTTTTCATCAGCCGATACTCTTTTCCATGACATGGATGTCATCAGGATCGAAATCGAGGGATACGAAGTCACCTTCCTCCTGCAGTTCCGTTGTATGGATCTTGTAGGTCCGTCCTTCCGTAACGAATGTGACATCATATACACCTTCAGTGATATCCATCGGATCGAAATCGAAACGCACATCGTCGATCTCGACCTCATTTTCCGTTTCCAGATCCCAGGCATACGCGTCAGCCCAGTTCTTCAGGTCGACGGAGATAGCCATGGATTCCGTGATCTCATCGATCGTCTTGTAGACATCGAAAGCCTGGATACCGATCTTCTCTTCCTTGTCTTCGAAGACCTTCGGCTCTACGACGTTGACGTTGATCGCAACACTGGTACCGGCAGAGGTTCTGAAAGTGACCTGATACTTGCCGGCCTCAGCTCTGATATTATGTTCGACTTTGCTGATGGAGATCTCTTCCTCGTCCTCATCAGCCTTCCAGGCCTGGGCATTGGCACGCAGGATCAGATCCTCATCCGTGACGGTATCGACGTCTTCGATATCCATCGTGAAATCAGCTGCCGACATCTTCTCGCCTGCTGATTCATTGTAGACGTCTTCATTGCCCATGACATGGAGCTTGATCGTTCTGGCAGCACCGCGCTTGGTCTCGACGATGACCTCGTAGTGCACACCTTTAAACAGGACGGAGATGACCTGACCGTTCATCTTGCCCTTGTTCTTCTTCTTTATGATATCGATATCTTCAGGTCTGATGACGACATCGACCGGTTCATTAGGTTTGAAACCGTGATCGACACATTCAAAATCCTTGTCATCGAAATTGACCAGATAATCTTTCTTCATGGTGCCGTCCATGATATTGGACTGACCGATGAAATTCGCTACATAGCGGTTGACCGGTTCATTATATATCTCAGTCGGTGTACCGATCTGTTCGATATTGCCGTCCTTCATGACGACGATCTTGTCTGACATCGTCAGTGCTTCTTCCTGATCGTGCGTTACGAAGATGAAGGTGATACCGACTTCCTGCTGGATGCGCTTGAGTTCCTGCTGCATCTCCTTGCGCAGTTTGGCATCAAGAGCACTTAACGGTTCATCGAGCAACAGCACATCCGGTTCATTGACGAGCGCTCTGGCGATCGCCACACGCTGCTGCTGTCCGCCGGACATGAGGGTTACATCTTTCTTCTGATAGCCGTCCAGACCGACCAGTTCAAGCATTCTGTTGACCTTCGGTTCGATCAGGTCATTGGACATCTTCTTGATCCTCAGACCGAATGCGACATTCTCATAGACATTAAGATGCGGGAAAAGCGCGTATTTCTGGAACACCGTGTTGATCGGGCGTTTATACGCGGGGACCTGAGAGATTTCCTCTCCATTGAATATGACAGAACCTTCGTCCTGCTCAAGGAATCCGCCAAGGATCCTAAGTAAGGTTGTTTTACCACAACCGGATGGTCCTAAAAGAGTCACAAATTCATTCTCATAGATATCGAGATTGATCCCTTTCAGTACCATTTGACCATCGAAATTTTTTACGATATTTCTGAATTCAATCAGTTTTTCCACAGTCAATTACCCCCTTCCAAATAAGATTATTATACGTTATTTTTACGGCGATTTACTTATAATTCGGTTTAAAACATCTGCAACATAAAAAAAGAGGGATCTGATCCCTCTTTAAAGTCTAAGCTTTGACGGTATCGTCAATGAATCTGCAGATACCGGTCGCATCCTGATAGCCGCCGGTCTTGCCGATGAGAGCACCGTCTCTGAATATGTAGACGGTCGGGATCGACATGATACCGAAACGGTCTGCCAGATCCATATTGTCATCGATATTGACCTTGACGAATTCTATATCCGGATACTTTGCTGATACTTCTTCCAGGACCGGACCGAGCATCTTGCAAGGACCGCACCAGTCGCCGAAGAAATCGACCAGCGTCGTTCCGTTGGCTATCGTTGCATCAAATTCTGCACTCTTGATTATCTTCATTTAGATATACCTCCTGCTGTTATTATCGCGTGAAGAAACCGATTTTGAAAGAGATATGCTCTAGAGCAGTGAAGCAGCTGCTTCATCGACGATCACGGTCACATTGTCATGCTTCTGTAAGATCGAAGCCGGGCAGCTGACGTCGATCGGACCGCTGATCATATCCTTGACAGCCTGAGCCTTATTGGCACCGGTCGCGATGAGCAGGATGTTCTTGGCCTTCATGATCGTACCAATACCCTGAGTAACAGCCTGGGTCGGGACCTTGGACATATCATTGTCGAAGAAACGACAGTTGTCTCTGATCGTTGATTCGGCCAGATCCGTCACATGCGTTCCGGAATCAAAAGGTGTACCCGGTTCATTGAAGGCGATGTGTCCGTCTGAACCGATTCCTAACAGCTGGATATCGACCGGTGAAGCATCGATCATCTCGTCATATTTCTTGGCCTGTCCTTCCAGATCATCACCCAGACCGCTAGGTACATGCGTATTCTCTTCCGGGATATCGATCTGATCGAAGAGGTTCCTGTGCATGAATGCATAGTAGCTCTCCGGATGAGTGATCTCGAGACCTACATATTCATCAAGATTGAATGAACGGATATCCTTGTATGAAGTTCCGTTCTCTTTATGGTCCTTCACCATCCGTGCATACAGACCTAAAGGAGTAGAACCGGTAGCCAAACCCAGGACCTTGCCCGGGGCAATGAATTCCTTCATGACTTCAAACGCTTTGTCTGAAGCTTCTTCATAGTCTTTGACTTTAATTATTCTGATCATTTTATATCCTCTTTTCTACCTTAATTATATCTCAATAATCATCAGATTATTTCCAGACTGTAGGCGATCGCATAGGATCCGCCCTCTTCCAGTTTCACGTTTCCTTCGCACTCCTCAAAGACCGGGATCTCGTCCTCTTCTTTTATCGTATTGACCCACGGTTCGAGGCAGACAAACGGCGCATGCGGTGTCCAGACTGCAAAGATCCTGTACTTCTCGTCTGTCCTCATGACGACCTTGTTTTCGCCGTCAGTCAGTGTGAATACCCTGCTTTTCGGATCTTTGACCACAAAGGTCGGATACTTTTCAAACAGTTCATAGGAAAGATCCAGCCTGCGGTTTTCGACATCCTCTTTCTCAAACTCGATCCAGTAATCAGAAAACTGTTTATCACTGACCAGCGGACAGTTGAAAGCAGGATGCTGGCCGAAACCGAAGTATAAAGGACCCTCTTCCCGGTTGTTTATCTCATAGGCGATCGTCACTCTGTTTTCTTCCAGCGTGTATCTGACCTTCATCTCAAAATGATACGGATACTCTTTCAGCGTCTCTTCGCTGTCTTTCAGTGAAAACAGCAGATAATCATCGCCCTGTTCCTCAAAATTGAATTCGCTCTTGCGGCAGAAACCGTGATTGTTTACCTTGTATTCTTTTCCCTTGAAACTGATGATCTTCCCGTTAGGTGATGAGACATGGGGAAACAGCGTCGGATTCCTGCCTGACCAGTAGGCAGGATCACCGTTCCACATGTATTCGATGTCCTTGTCTTTTCTTCTGAAGCTGGCGATCTCACAGTTCTTCGTATCGACCTTCAGGATCGCTTTTTCGTTTTCCAGTGTATAGATCATAAATTAAAAAAATAGTGAATTACTTCACTATTTCTCCTAAAGCACTGCCCTTGATACCTGCAGCATTGCCCTCATCTGTATCGATGTGCATAGCCAAAGCAAAATCATCTCTTACTCTGACGACAGTATCACCGAAGACCAGGGATCTGTCTTCAGTTTCAACTTTGACATTGACGATATCACCGTTGCTTACGCCGTAAGCCTGTGCATCAGCAGGAGTCATATGGATATGTCTCTTGGCAGCGATGACGCCTTTCTCGAGTTCGATCTCACCGGCCGGGCCGATCAGCTTGATGCCGTTTGTACCTTCGATATCACCTGATTCTCTGATCAGAGCTTCAACACCTAAAGTTCTCGCATCTGTCAGTGACAGTTCGACCTGAGCTTCTTTTCTCTCCGGTCCCAGGATCGAAGCCTTGAGTTCACCTCTAGGCCCGACGATCGTCAGTTTCTCTTCGCAGGCAAACTGACCAGGCTGTGAAAGAGCCTTCTTGGCCGTAAGTTCATGACCCTCACCGAACAGGATCGCGACCTGTTCCTTCGTCACGTGAATATGACGGGCACTGATTTCAACAATAAATTTTTCCATTCGTATTCTCCATCTTTCTTCGTCTATATTATACTGCTTTTTCTATCTTCTTATGCCCTGTTTTGCGGCTCTTTCCATCGCTTTTAGCTTGGCGGTCTCCCGTTTGTCATAGAGCGTCTTGCCCTTGGCCAGCGCGATCTCGACCTTGACTCTTCCGTTTTTGAAATAAAGCCTCAGCGGGATACAGGTATAGCCCTGGATCTTGCAGCGGCTGGCAAGCTTATTGATCTCCCTTTTGTGTAACAGCAGCCGGCGGTCTCTGGTCTCATCGTGATTGTTGTAGGTAGCTTCCTTGTATACAGCTATATGCATATCCTTGATGAAAGCTTCCCCACGGACAAAAGACACATAAGCTTCCTTAAGTGATACTTTACCGGCACGGATCGATTTGATCTCCGAACCCAGCAGTGAAAGCCCGGCTTCGTAAGTCTCTTCGATCGCATAGTCGTGATAAGCTTTTTTGTTTACCGCAATATCTTTCATAGAATACCAGTATAAAATAGCGAAATATCAATTCCGCTATTTTTATCAGATTACTCAGTGATCCTGATGATGATGACCAGGGCGAAGAACAGGATGCCCAGGACCATCGTCATGATGGAAATGACTTTTTCCGGACCGCGTTCCTTGACATTCTGGAAAAGACCGAGATCGGTATTTCCCGTGAATGCGGAAAGCGCATCGGACTTACCGCCCTGCAGCAGGGAGATAAGGATCAGTAATACAGAAACTATCAGTAATAATACTTTCATAATTCACCTCTTAAAATTCTGCCTTTGCCAGGTCGACATAGCTGATATCCGTCGGGGTCTCACGACCGAAGAGGATGATCAGGACTGTAGCTACCTGTGTCTGGTCATTCATGGATTCGACCTTGCCTTCCATACCGGAGAACGGACCGGAAAGGATCTTGACGGAATCACCGACAGCGAAGTCGACTTCGACGTTCTTGTCGGACTGACCGATCCTTCTTAAGATCTTGTCGATCTCTTCCTGTTTGACCGGGAACGGCTTGGCACCGCCGCCTGATGATCCGATGAATCCGGTGACGCCCGGTGTATTTCTGACGACATACCAGGCTTCATCAGTCATGATCATTTCCACGAACAGATAACCAGGGAAGATGTTCTTGACGACTTCCTTGGATTTTTCATTTTTTACTTCGATCTGGGTCTCTTCAGCCACGACGATCCTGAACAGGTTGTCGGAGATACCCATCGTCTCCAGTCTCTTTTCAAGATTGTCTTTGACACGGTTCTCGTGTCCGGCATAAGTATTGACCACATACCATTCTTTCTTGTTGGCCTGCTCTGTCATCTTACAGTACTCCTAAATTTGTAAGGAAAGCTGAAATAACGACCAGGCACAAAGCAAAGAAGATCACAAAGATTCCGGTAAAGATGATGACCTGAACTGAATTGACAGCCAGATCTTCCTTCTTCGGCCAACGGATCTTGGAAATCTCTTTAAAGATCGCACTGAGATTGAACCACTTCATAATTCCCTCCTACTTTGTCTCTTTATGAAGTGTATGTGTATTACACTTCGGACAATATTTTCTTAATTCGATACGCTTCGTATTGTTTTTGCTCTTTTCTGTCGTATAGTTTCTGGACAGACAGACCGTACAGGTCAGAATAACTTTCTTTTTTTCTTTCATAACTGAGGTAAATAAAAAGTTATCTCTTGATAACCTCTTATATTATCAACCAAGTAAACAGCTCTGTCAATCATCTGAGGCCGGAAAATGCATATTTTTAACGCTTTTGTGACAATACGATATAATTTTTTCAATGGAACGCAAAGCTACAGTAAAATATCTCATCGCTTTGAGCCTTTACGGCACAATCGGACTCTTCTTACATTACATCACTTTCAGCAGTGAATTCGTCGTCCTGTGCCGCGGTCTTTTCGGTTCCCTGTTCATCGCACTGGTCCTTTATTTCAGACAGCGAAAACCTGATCGTGAAGCCATCCGAAAGAATCTGAAACTGCTGCTGATATCCGGCGCAGCCTTGGGTTTCAACTGGGTCTGCCTGTTTGCGGGCTACCGTCACGGCGTCGCTGTGACATCATTATGCAACTACACGGCTCCGATCATCGTCGTCATCATCAGCGCTCTTATATATAAGGAAAAGATCAGCAGGATCCAGATCTTCTGCATCATCCTGGCTTTTGTGGGCATCCTTCTGCTGCTGGGCATCTTCTCCGATACGGGAAGCAATGATCCGGCCTGCGCGATCTACGGTCTGCTGGCAGCAGCCGGTTTTGTCATCATGGTCTTATGCAACAGAAAACTGCAGGATATCGAACAGCTGGAAAAGACACTCATTCAGCTTCTGGCTTCAGCAGCTGTCGTCTTCCCATATGTCTTACTCAATAAAGGCTTTCCACAGGTATTTGATCTGAGATCTGTAATTCTCACCCTGATCCTTGGTTTCGTCCATACCGGTGTAGCCTATATCTTCTACTTCGCAGCTATCTATGAACTGAATCCCCAGACACTGGCGATCCTGGGTTATCTTGAACCCGTAATGAACCTCTTATGCGGTGTCCTCTTCTTTCATGAAAGCATCGGCCTCAGCGGCATCATCGGAGCGATCATGATCATCGCCGCTTCTCTGGGCAACGAACTTTCATCCTAAAGCTGCTGAGTTTCCAGATATCTTTTCAGTTTTCTTCGCAAAAGCTGCAGACGGTTGTCGACTCTTTTGACACTGATGTTGAGCTTCTCGGCGATCTGTCTGTAGGAACTGTCTTCAGCCTTCATCCTGATGATCTGCCTGTCCTCATATGACAGTCTGTTCACAAACAGATCCAGACTCTCTCTGAAAGTCTCTTCTTCATGATAGATGAGCGGATTGTCGGCAACACAGACGGTCCTGGTCACCGGTATCATCTGATCCAGCGAATAATACTCGTCCTGTTTCCTTCTGAAATAGTCTCTGAGTGCGGCAATGATCCGGTTCTTGATCCGCATGTAGGCGTAGGTCGAAAATTGGACTTTCTTGTCTTTGTTGTAGGAAAAGACCGCATCATACAGAGCCAGGCATCCCTCCTGATAGAGATCATCAGGAGCGATCGCATAGTCTCCGCATTCCAGATTGAGTGAATAGATGATCTTGTAGATCATGCGATGGTGTATCTCAAGCAGCGTCTTATAGGCATCGTTATCTCCTGCCTTTACTTCCAGTATCAGATTATCTATATCTTCCATATCCAAATTATGAAACAAAAAAAGAGGGATTCTCTAAATGAATCCTCTCATTTTATACTGATGTTTTTTCCACAAATGTGGATAATCAGTCGCGCATGCGGACGATGTTGTAGATCAGGATACCGGCTGCGACTGAGGCATTGAGACTGGTGACCTTGCCGGCCATCGGCAGTTTCACGATGTAGTCACATTCCTCTTTCACGAGTCTTGACATCCCCTTGCCTTCCGATCCGATGATCAAGACCGTATTCATATCATAGCTTATCTGATCATACAGCTGTTCACCACTGCCGTCAGATCCGACGACCCAGTAACCGTGTTTCTTCAGTTCCTTCAGCGTATTCACAAGATTGGTGACCTCAGCCACCTTCATGTATTCCAGTGCTCCGCAGGCGACCTTGGCGACCGTATCATTGACCTTCACTGAATTGTGGCTCTTATAGATGACCCCGTCGACTCCGGCGCATTCAGCTGTCCTGATGATCGCTCCCAGGTTGTGGACATCTTCCAGTCCGTCCAGCATTACGATCAGACCGTTCTTCTCCCTGATCATATCCTTCACTTCACTGAGCTTGTATTCTTTTATTTCAGCTACATAACCCTGATGATTCCCGTTGCCGCTGAGACGATCGAGGGTCTTCCTGTCGGTTACTTTGTATCTGATACCTTTATCTCTGATATCTTTATCATTCAGTACATAGGCAAAGATGATGCGATCGTTCTTCAAAGCTTCAAAGAAAGAATTGCGTCCATAGACATAGTTACTCATTGTGTATCCCTCCTTCAAAGACCTTGGCGAAGAATTCCTCAAGACGTTTTCTGTCATTCAGATAAAGATAACCGCAGATCGCTTCCAGCCCCGATGCACATTCATAGGTCTGCAGATCACAGTTCTTCGGGATATGCGAGATATGATTCCTTCCTCTCTTGTAGGCATCAAGTTCCTCATCCGTAAAGAAGCCTTCCGCTTCAAGCCGGCGGAAGACCTTCGTCTGACCTTTGGCTGAGTTGTAGCCATTGCACAGACGCTGCAGTGACTTCGATGACTGATAGTGACCGGTGATAAAATACTCCCTGACTCTCAGGGTAAAGACCGCATCACCGATAAAACTGAGGGAATTGCCTGAGTATTCCTTTATATCCATTACAGGATCCCTTTTTCCATCAGGACACTGCGGTATTTATCTGCCGTTTCAAAATCCTTGGCAGCTTTGGCTTCGTTCCATTTATTATAGGTATCCTTTTCCTCATCGCTGAGTACGACTTTATCAATGAAGACACCGAGTATCTCCAGCATCTTTTCGATCGCGTTATAATTGGAAGCTACGGCCTTCCAGTCGATATCCTTGGTCCTGAGTGACTGGTTCAGCAGTTTGACGGTATCGAAGATCACCATATAGGCATTAGGTGTATTGAGATCGTCGGCCATCTGATCCAGGAATTCCTTATACTTCTCTTCATTGATTCCATCGCCAAGTTCGACACCGGCGATCTGACTCTTTACTTCCACCTGTTTCAGAGCTGTTTCGATCTTGTTGAGCTCACTCTTGGCCGCATTGAAAGTCTCATCATCATAGATCAGTGAATCACGATATTTGCCGCTCAGCAGGAACCATCTGACCAGATTCGGACCATGTTCAGCGATCACGTCTTTTGCCCACTGGGTATTTCCCAGGGATTTAGACATCTTTCCGCCCTTTGTTTCCAGCATGCCGTTGTGGATCCAGTAGTTCGCCAGATGATGATGGTTGGCACATTCAGACTGTGCCATCTCGTTCTCGTGATGAGGGAACTTCAGATCCTTGCCGCCGCCGTGGATATCGATGATCGAAGAATTGAATTCCTTACCGATCATGACGACACACTCGGTATGCCAGCCCGGACGTCCTTCACCCCACGGCGAATCCCACTTGATGCCTTTCTCTGTCTTCTTCCACAGCGCAAAATCCTGAGGATTCTTCTTGAGATCGTTGGTCTCGACTCTGGCACCCGCATTGAGATCTTCCAGTTTCTGATGTGACAGTTCACCGTACTTCGGATCGGATTCGACCGAGAAGTAGACATCACCGTCCACGACATAGGCATTGCCGTTTTGGACCAGCTTGTCGATAAAGGCGATGATCTCGTCCATCGTCTCGGTGACTCGCGGAGTCACATCCAGCGGTACGATGTTCAGCGAATTGCGCACATCATTGTAAGCCTTGATATATCTTTCAGCGATCTCCTTCTCGCTGACGCCTTCTTCCAGAGCCTTGTTGATGATCTTGTCATCGACATCAGTAAAGTTGGAAACGAATTTCACTTTATAGCCCAGTGCTTCAAAAGTCCTCCTGAGCGTATCAAAGACGACGATCGGACGGGCGTTGCCGATATGCGCATGATTGTAGACGGTCGGTCCGCAGACATACATGCTGACTTCGTTCTCTCTGATCGGTACGAATTCTTCGGTCTTCAGTGTATAGCTGTTATATAGTTTCATTCCTGATCCCCCTTGAGATAATACTGATAGATACTGTCAGAAAGCCTGACCCATTTCTTCATATCTCTGGTGCTGAGACAGTAGTCAGGTTTCAGTTCTCCCCTTCTGATAAGAGCGATGATCTCCTCATCGCTGAACTTTCCTTCAAAACCTTTGATCTTCCAGATCTTACTCTTCTTCATTGTCGATTATCCTGCAATAAGTATACTCTATATCGCTGGCGAGCAGTTCGCTCCGGCTCAGCGTCTTGCCATCCAGGCTGCTTGATGAGACGGTCACGGTATCGCCTGCACAGATATCGTCTTCAGCGCCTTCATGACCTGTGACTCTGTTCATATCGACACCGATCTCACTGAGTCTCTCCAGGAATTCCTTCTCACTCGGATTCTCACCTTCCTTGAAAGTATAGGTATCCTCCGGTTTTTCATAAGTAAAGTTCTTCTTATACGGATCGGAATCCACATAATCGCCTTCACCGACCGATATGATCGTGATCGTATAGTTCTTGCCTTCGGTCATACCTTCGGTCTCGAATTTCACGACTTCTTCCTTTTCCAGTCTTCGCTGTACGCCGATACCGATATCGATACTGACGATATAACCGCTCGCGTTGCTGACACCCTTGAACTGGACAGAGATATAACGCTCATCGATCCCGTATTCCACATCCGAAACCATATCGAGTTTCTGCTTGACCAGTTCTTCTTTCTTGAACTGATTGTAGCTGTTGTTTCCGACGCCATAGATACTGACACCGTCGAAACCGATCAGATAATCGGAACCGGCATCGATCGCGATGATGTTCGACCACATCTCGACTTCTTTCTTGATGCTGTCATTGTCGATCTCGATATGGACCTTGCCATAGCGGTCCAATCCCGCAACGAAACTGTCACCGCAGGCCACATCATTGATATCGTCCCAAGATTCAGCTTCAAGATAATTCAGGGCATTCTTGGTATAGACATCGATCGTGTGATCGTTGTTCAGAATCGCCAGGATATTCTCGCTGGAATCAAGATCGAGGATATTGTAATAATTCCTGATGGAACTGGAACCGATGAAGTTTCCGCAGTACTGCAGGACTCCGTCTTCATCCATGACGATCGAACCATTGGCTGTCGCATAGACTTTTCTGATATTGCCGGTACCGGCCAGATCGCAGGCCCCGCCGGTATTGTCACCGGTACATCTCACTCGTCCGTTGGAATCCACCGCAATGATATGGGCATTGCCTGCAGCTACATCGACGATATTCTTCCAGTCAGCGATCTCATCCGCATACTTTGAAATCAGACCGGCACTGCTTAAGGTACCGTCCTCATTGAGAATGATCGTAAAACCTTCTCCTTCGCAGACCTTGATCGCCTGGGAAGAAGTCAGGTTGGACAGTTCTCCGTTCGTATTGCTTCCGGAACCGTTGACTCCGGAATAATCATCGATATAGACGACCGTCGTCTCGGACACTGAAAGACGGTTGATGTTTTCTTTGACGGCCGTAAAAGGTCTTGCCGTATTCTTCAGCACGACAGACAATGCAATGATCGTCACCAGCAGGAAAGCAATGATCGAAGAAGCGACCTTGTTGTGCTGATAGAACTCCTTGAGTCTGTCAAAGAAAGTCTCTTCAGCCGTGAAATACTCGATATTGATCTCATCGGTATCGGCTTTGTTGACCTCATAAAGTGTGACCTCATCCGAATTGCGGAACACCTCCACCAGATCGATATGATAAAGCGTAGCCAGTTTCTTCATCTGTTCATAATCGATCATCTTCGAACCGTTCTCATAGTTCATGTATTCCAATGTATCCACACCCAAAATTTCCGCCAGATAAGATTGCGAATAGTTGTAGTGTTTACGCAGTTTCGTAAGCTTGCTCGGAAGATAGTTCATACCAATAATATTTTATCATTATGCCTGATATTTCAAAACGAAGGCCGCTGCAGTACAATAATTCATATAGAGATAAATGTATATGATCGCTTAAAAGGAGAAAACATGGCAGAAAAAAAGAAAAAAACTTATGTCGCCGCAAGCGAAGAAACTAAAGAAGCTGCTAAGCAGATCCGTAAACAGGCCAAGCCTGTCGGCAACGCTTCCGGCAAAAGAGTCGGTGCAGTAGTATGCTGGATCATCGCTCTGATCTTTGAAGTCTGTGCTCTGATGGTCTTCTTAGGCAAACTCGACCTGAAGTTCATGCCTCAGCTCTATCAGCTCATAGCCTTCCTGGTCCTCGACCTGATCTTCGTCATCATCGGCTCACAGCTCTGGAAACAGGCTAACCATATCGATCCTGTTTCTGAAGAAAATGCTGTCAAATTCTGGTTATGGAACAACATGGGCGTCATCGTTGCTTCTGTAGCCTTCGTACCGTTCGCCATTCTGGCCCTCACCGACAAGAATGCCGACAAAAAGACCAAGACGATCGCCACTGTTGCAGCTGTCATCTGTCTGCTGATCGGCGGTGTCGCATCCTATGATTTCAACCCTGTATCTTCTGAACAGAAAGCTGCAGCGGTAAATGCCTTAGGATCTGAAACAGTCTACTGGACGACCTTCGGTAAAGTCTACCACACTCATGATGACTGCTCACACCTGAACCAGTCTGAAACACTGACTTACGGTACAGTTGAAGAAGCTATCGCTGCCAACCGCGTACGTCTGTGCAAGACTTGCGCCAACAGAGATAACATCTCCGGAGTCGCAACCGAAAACTAAGTTTATGACCGTCTGAAAAGACGGTTTTTTTATGCCCGTTTTTATCTAAACTATATTGAAAAACTCAGATTCTTATGTTAAACTTTATAAGCAATGTGCCCGAATAGCTCAGTCGGTAGAGCGTCCGGCTGTTAACCGGCAGGTCACAGGTTCGAGTCCTGTTTCGGGCGCCATTGTTCGGCAAGTTGGTGAAGCGGCTTAACACACCGCCCTTTCACGGCGGCATTCACGGGTTCGAATCCCGTACTTGTCACCACCTGGTTCCCTAGCTCAGTTGGTAGAGCATCTGACTCTTAATCAGAGGGTCTAGGGTTCGAATCCCTAGGGAATCACCATTGATTTCAAGAAGTCCGAAAGGACTTTTTTTATTTCAAATATGCCAAAAACCCTTTAAAATAAGGCTTTTTATGAATTATGGTTCAGTATGAAACGACAAGAACAGAAGAAACTCACAAATCCACGAAACATAAAGAAAAACACTCTTCTTATCGAAAAGTGTCGTAAAAGTGTCGTAAACTGAGTGCCTTTTTTCCGTTTTTTAAGGGGGTGTCGTATGAAAACTGCTGATCTGGTGCCCTATAAGGACATTTCGTACCCCTTATCTCTTCCCATATCGAGATATTCCTCGATCTCCTGCTCGATCTCTTTCTGTCTTTTGGCAAGCAGTCCGTTGATCAGTCTTTTAACATTAGGCTCCGGATTTCTGGATGACAGCTTGTCTCTGACGATGGAAGGATCCTTGTAGATCTTTCCCTTCTCGCCATCAATGGATCTATGATTCTCATTGGAGAGGATCTTTTCGTAGCTGCTGTCTCTGGTGAAATCTTTCTTTGCCTTTAGGATTGTATTTGCGATCTGCTCTCTTGTCTTGGCAATCTCCGTTTCTTTCCTTGCCGATTTCTCATAGCGATTCAGGGAATCGATTATGTCATCATACCGTTTCAGAGAATCAATATAACTGTGCCACTGTTCTCGACACTTCTTTGATTCCAGAAGATCATCCACCACTCTGTATACGGTTTCCCTGTAGGGAGCCATATGAACTGAATTGATCTGCAGCCTTCCCTCTTCCGGAAGGATGGCATAAAGATCCCTTACGGTCTTCACATTGTCAAGGTTGATATGCTTGACTCTGTCCAATACTTTTGCCTTGTTCATGTTGATGTCGTTAAAGATCTCTCTGTATCTTCCGTAATCCTGTCGTTTGATCATTTCGTTGGCAAACATTCTCTTGAAGTCATTCAAAGCCTTTCTGGGAAGCTTTCCGTACAGATGATCGAATGTATGTGAAGGCTCATTCTCGTAAAACAGCAGGTGGATATGAGGATGTGGCGTGATGCTGGTGCGGTTCTCAGGATGGAAGTCCTCCCACCAGGTAACATTCCTTGGATCGAGACCGATCGATCTGATATAGGAAGGCATGATCTTTGTTATGACGGCAGAGAACTGATCCTGATTGGTCAGAGAATAATTGCTGGCTTTCTCATAGTTCTCCATGCTGCAGATGATCTCGTAAACAACGGATCCTTCCTTGGATAGGCATTCCATGCCTTTCTCTTTAAACTGTTTCCTCTTTTCTTCTGAATCGAGAAAACCGTCGGAAGTCATCGTATGCTCATATCTTCCGGTATAGTCGATCAGAGAAGCTTTTTCCTTGTCGCTGTCATTGTATCTCTCAGTGTAGTTGAAATAGCTGTTCGAACCTCCGAATATGGATGCCGGAGAAACCTTCCCTTTGAAGCAGCTGTTCTTCGGAGCCTTCTCTCCCATGCGGAAATACCTTGCTTTACAGATGAGATCGGGCATCACCTGCCTCCCTTCATCAAGAAATCCATGTATTCCTCGAGAGAAGTTTTTGAACTGGAATTCCGGTTATTATGATCCCGGTTATTCATTTCTTCTTTTTCATCATCGTCATCACTCTCTTCACCGTTGCGGTCTTCATCGTCATCATCATATTCTTCATCATCGTCATCATATTCTTCGTCATCTTCAGTGAGATAGCTGCTGATAGGTTTTCTTTTCATCAGCTCAACCAGATATTCATCCAATGCATCGTTCCATCTTGAAGACTCCTTAAAGATATCAATGGCTTCTTTCTTGTTGTGCGGTGCAGGAAGAACGCTCGGGCTCCGATAGAGAACCTTATTACCGATATCATTTTTTACTGCCAGAAACAGCAGCTCATCGATCTTGTCTTCGATTCCTTTAAATCTGGTTTCAGTTACGTCATCGACCATACTGGCAATCCTGTTCACGACATCCGGATCTCTGGATTTTGTAATATAACGAAGATAGTAATCTTCAATGATTCCTTCAACAAGCTCCTTTCTGGTCCTTGGTTTGATACCCATCTTCTCCAGTTTCTTTTTATCCTCTTCCATCAGATAATCGATTTTCTCTAATACATGATCACCAAATCTGAAGGACATGACTCTGTTTTCTTTCTTCTTCATATGGCCCTTTCTTTGAACGTGGAAAATTTCCACGTTGTTTACAGTGATACTGTTTTGTAAACGGTTTTGTACTACTTTGCAATGCAAAATCGGATGATTTCACAATTCTTCAAAAGCCTTATAAATAAGCCAAAACCTGGCAGAGCCGGGTTGTTCAGACCGGAATTGTATTACAAAACTGTAAACAATTCCTTTATCCTGCTTATCTATCTGAGCGTATACGTTTCCGTTAACAGCCATAGGTCTAAACCAAACGTGGAAATTTTCCACGTTTGTCTACAGATCCTTAACGTCGATGTCCAGCATCTGCATGACGGTATTGATCGCCGGGATGGCAGCCTGCCTGAAACTGTCCTTCTCTTCCGATGAGTAGACATCGATATCTAGATCCGTGAAGTATCTCTCGATGCCGGCCAGTTTCTTTACGATCTTCCCGGAATTGTTCTGCCGCTGCGTCTGACCGTTCTGAAGTTCTTTCTTGTAGTTCTGAACCGTACGGTCAGTCACACCCATCCAGGAAGCGATCGTTTCTCTTTCTCTTCCGGGAGGCTTTTCTCCGGAAGCGCATTTGCGGTCATAAATCTCTTTCAGCCGTAGATAGATCTTCTTTCTTTCTTCCGGAGTCAGGACTCTTGACGCGTTAGAGGATACGATTGCCAGGAATTCGTCATCCTCATTCTGATACTTCCTGTTGTCGACCACGCAGGGCACCTGGTTGATGTATTCCCTGTCAAAGAACAGCAGTGCCTTCCCTTCTTCAAACAGCTCCATACAGGCCTTAAAACGCCTGTGGCCGCTGATGATCGTATAGGTGCCGTCCTTATTCTTCCTGACTACGATCGGCTGCGACAGCTGGAATTCCCGGATGTTTTCCTTCAGACCATCGATATCATCCTGGGAATAGATCT
Source organism: Erysipelotrichaceae bacterium (assembly GCA_017432005.1). Taxonomy (GTDB): domain Bacteria; phylum Bacillota_I; class Bacilli_A; order Erysipelotrichales; family Erysipelotrichaceae; genus Colivicinus. The sequence continues at coordinate 4,277 of JAFRKA010000011.1, read as the reverse complement.
CATTCAGTTTATTCTCCTTAATGAGATAGGCATCGATCGCTTTGACTTTCCCCTTGGATGCTTCCGTCAGGGAATCCGGATTGAACAGTCCTCTGGTGATATTCTCATCCATTACGAGATACTCCTTATCTCATCTACCAGAGCCTTGTAGCTGTTTCCGATTCTGGTATCATTCTTCTCGATCACAAAGCCGCCGGATTTGTTCTTGTTCTTGACCGGGGCGGACTGGTAATTGATGCATGAATTGAGAACATAGTCCCCATAAACCGATCGCAGATAATCTTCGAATACTCTGGATGCTTTTGTATTGTCGGTCATGGTCAGAAGGATGCGGAACTGCATCTCCGGGATCTCCCCTTCCTCGATAGCTTCCCTGATGTTCTGCAGCGTCAGATTCATCCCTTCGATCGAATCGGACAGCTCCACGGAATCCGCATCCGGATTCACCGGTATGATCACCATATCCGAGCACATCAGGGCATTGGATATCAACAGATCGATATCCGGATGGTTGTCGATGATGATATAGTCATAATCTCTTCTGATCGGATCCAATGCATTCTTCAGTTTCAGCTGCTGGATGCCATGGCTTGCATAGAGCATTTCCTTTTTCAACACGAACAGATTCTTCTTGGAAGGAATGATGTCCAGATTCTCGAACTGCGTATGATAGATGCATTCCTCGTATCCTTTTTCCTTTCTGAGCAGCTCGCAGATCCCCTCCAGTTCCATATAGTTTGCAAAGAATCTTTTGGAGGAGTTTCCCTGCGGATCCAGATCGATCAGTAGTACTTTGCTTGTTTTTGACAGGCCTACCGCGATATTGATGCTGGTAGTGGTTTTTGAACAGCCTCCCTTGGCTGACATAAGACTGATGGTTTTCATCGTTCTCCTTTCTCCTGTGACAGAATGACAGTTTCTTAGGGGTACCCCTTTCAAAGTGTCATAGTGTCATTGCTTCCTGTGGATCAGCTTGATGATCCTCTCCTTTGACGATCTTTCCGATACCAGTTCGATGTCATTTTCGTTAAGCGCATCGACGTTGGCGTTGAGATATCTTTTCAGTGAATTGGGATTCCTTCCGAAGCGGGAAAGCTTCAGGATCGCCGATACCTCCTGACAGCTTCCGGAGATCTGTCCCCTGGCAACTGTCTGCTCGATGATGTAGGCCAGTTCGTGATCGATTTGCTTGTCGCTGTTGTTTTGAGACAGACTCATGATCCTGGATGAAAAGTCGAAGCTGATCTGGATATCCTTCTGTTCCACGTTCTTTCCATAGATCGAAAGTGTACGTTCCGGGGATTGCCTTTTCTCCGGCATCGACAGAATCATCCTGGTATCGGAAGCTCCGCCGATGCTGACGCTTCCGTTGATCTCTCCCAGCTTGTTGAGGTGATGGACCAGGATGATCGTCTTGTCCCTGTAGGATGATCCTTTGCGCAGTTCGCCATAGACCTCGTTGACATCCTTGTAGACATTGGGATCCTTGCCTTCGTTGATCAGGATCTGGATGAACAGATCGATGATGACCAGGTCGGCATTCATGACGCTGTAGCCAAGAAGCGAAAGCGGATCGTCATGAAGCTCCAGGACCTTCACATTGTCGCTGTCTTTCAGACCGATCTTCTCGAATACCGCTGAAATATCTCTTGCGGACATCTCCGAAGTGATATAGAGGATCTTCTGTTTCGATGTCCTGCACCCGAGGAAATCCTCCTCGTCCGAGATCGCCTTGCACAGATTGATCATCAGCGTTGTCTTGCCCGAAGACTCGTCTCCGGAAATGATATTGATTGTCTTTGCCTTGATGATGGAATCCCAGATCCAGATATCATCAGTGCTTTCTTCTTTCAGTATTTCCTTTACGGTTCTGATACCATTCATAAGACATGTAATGAACGTTGCAACGCCTTTCGATGTTAGAATAAACTTAGATAAAGGCGCTGTCTTTATCTGCAAATCGTGGATCTCTTACTTCTTGGCGGAACTGGGGGATCCATTTTTCGTTTTGCCGATCCTGTTCAACTCCTTTCTGTTGATGTGCTCCACACCGATGGTCTGGTAATTCTTTATGGTTGTCGAGATATCCTCATGTCCCATCAGATACATCTGTTCCCGATCGGACAGATTCATGATCCTGATGGAATAATCGTGCCGGCAGATTCTGGACGTCAGATCTCTCGGTATGATCAGTTCCAGCTGTTTCGCTGTTCTGTCCATTCTCCTGCGAATGGAGTCCCACAGCTGCCGGTAGCTGTTCTCGGTCAGGGGTTTCCCGTTTTCCATCTGAAGAAGATAATCGTCGTTGCCAAGATCCTTTATAAGATCCATGAAATACTTCTCATCCCGATCAAGCATCGGAATGACTCTTTCCCCCGCGTCGGATTTCGGTTTCTTCGTCTTTGGAACATTGACCGTATAGTCGTTGGCGTGGTCGATCGTGATCGTCATTTCTTCGATATCGATATTCTTCTTCTGCAGTGCTGTGGCTTCTTCTTTCCTCAGACCGTAGTCCAGGAACAGTTTCAGCAGCAGTTCCTGGCGATGATTCCACTCTGTATTTTCTATGACCGTCTTTTCGTTTTCCGTCAGCCCTCTTCTCGACCTGTCCTTCGTCCTGTTCTTCGGCCTGTCGATAAGATCCATCGGATTGGATGAAATGATTCTTTTCTTCAGTGCGTACCTGAATATCTGATCCAGGCACATGTAAACCTTTACGGCAATATTGGTCTTGCTTTTCAGTGGATTCATAATCCTGCAGATATCAGTCTCGCTGATTTTCGAGATCGGCTTTTTATCAAGAGGCGCGATCTTGCTGAAGCAGTCGACCTCGTACATCCTTCTGGTTGCCGCTTCTATGAAATTCCTTTTCGTCATATACCATTCATCGCGGATCGCTTTGAATGTAAGTGTACTGTTTGATTCTTCCAGGCGATTGTCTTTATATGCAATGACTGCCCTCCACATTTTCTCCTCCGCTTCAAGGGCGGTCTTTCCGTAGAAGTGCCTTCTCTTTTCTCCGATCGTTGCTGAAATCTCATAATTTCCATCTTTCCTCTGCTTAGCCGGCATGGTTTCTTCTTCCCTTGTCCAGCTGGAAATACTCGTTGAAAGCCCATTCCGGGCAGCTGCCTTCGATCGGCATCCTCTTGGGATCGATGCCATAATGATCGTTGACCTGCTTCACCAGCCTGCAGGCCGTAGACTTGCTGATGTTAAGCTCTTTTGCAATCTGTTTCACTCGTAAAATCTTTTCCATTCCTTTCTCTCCTCTCTTTGTGTTTCTGTTTATTCCAAATTCACCAAATATGGTGGTTATACACTATTTTTACCACCATTATTGGTTGTTGTCAAATGTTTCTTCCATTTTTGGTGGCTGTGTTATAATTCAGTTATGGCAAACAAGAATAAAAGAGCATTCTACGTAAACGGAGGAATGCTCAGAAAAGTAATTGAACTAAAAGGATTAACACAAGCCGATGTATACAAAGCCATCGGTATAGGAGAAAACACCATCTATCGTGTCATTAAGTACAATCGCATGGAAAACAAAAACGATTTTGACAGAATGTGTGAATTCCTTGATGTCGACCCTGATCTTCTTCAAAGTGAAAAATATGATATCATCTGTGACGAAGATGGTCATATCATGGGCACAATCACATCAGATAATATTGATGAATATCTTTCTTCTTTTGGATATAGCAAGAAAGACAAAGATCGCTTCACTCCAACATATATTCATCAGTTCTTCAAAAACGTCCTGGATGCTGAACCGTTTGGTGAATCTATTGAGAAATTCTTATTTGACAGAATAATTGAATGCAGAAATCTTTTTGCTGACAAATATAATTCATATATTAGTGGGAAGTATACCGAATACTCTCAAGGCAAAACGACAATGGTTGATGAAGAAGACTTCAAACAATTGTTTAATACATGGTTTGATAAGAATATTAACAAATAGATATGAGTGATGAAACATGATTAACAATAAACTCTCGGAATAAATGCCATCAAATATTTATCCGAGTTTTTTTGTTACTTCAAGTTACGCTTGCCTTATTCAGCAGTCCCTGCATCTTTTCTGTAACTTCATAATGTGGTCTGATCGGATCGATCACGAACATCGTCCGCTTGTCTCCGGTCAGGATGATCAGCACCTTGCCGTTGGTGACATCTTTTCTGATCTCGATGTCACTCACATCCATGTTCAGTCTCTTCATCTCGCTGATCAGGAACGATGTAGTCGGATCATCTTCTCCCAGCATTTCCAG
>JAFRKA010000010.1 GCA_017432005.1 Erysipelotrichaceae bacterium | reverse complement strand
CCGCGCCGGCTTAGTTGATCCCTTGGATTACTACTTAACCAGACATAATCTTAAACTGAATTTGGTTTAACTGAACCGCCCACTGCCGAACGGCACGGTGTGGTGGTGTGAGAGGGACTAGAAATTAGCCTCTACTCGATTATATATAAGTATTTTAAATTTGTTGCGATAAAATCATTCCTTAATCTATTTACTTAGTGAAAGGGCATAGTAGAAAGGTTTGTATGAGTGAGTTCGGATCAAAACCAAAAGCTTTGAACACAAAACATCTGGATGAATGTATTTTTGGCATTGCCAAAGGTGACCTTTCATTTATGAACGAACTCTATGAGCTCACCCATGTGAATATCTATTCCTATGCCCTCTCTTTGCTCAAGAACAGACATGATGCTGAGGATGTGACTCACGACTGTTACATCACTGTCTATAATTCAGCGTATCTGTATGAGTCTAAGGGAAAACCGCTGGCCTGGATGATCACCATTGTCAGGAATCTGGCTATGGCAAGGATCAAAGAGAGAAACAGACTTGATGAAAAGGATATTTCAGAATATCAGTTTACACATGAAGAGACTGTTTCAGCGATCGACAGGATCACACTGGATTCGCTCATGAATCATCTTAATGATGAGGAAAGAGAGGTCGTCGTCCTGCATTCATCCGGGTTCAGACACCGGGAGATAGCCCAAATGACAGGCCTTTCTCTTTCAGGAGTACTGTCTAAATACAACCGGGCAATGAAGAAACTGAAAGAACGATACGAGAAAGGAATGAAAAATGAATAATAAAGACATCGAAAGAAATATAGTAGATGTATTTGAAAAGATTCAACCTGATCAGCTGCAGGCTATCCTTTCTGACTGCAAAAACAACGAGAGAAGGATGATCTTTATGGAAGAAAAAAGAAATAATATATGGGTGCCGAGACTGGCAGCTCTGGCGGCATCATTTGTATTGGTATTTGGGCTGATGTTCGGGTTGAACAGAATTCAGCGGGCTGATGACGCTGTTGCGGCTACAATCTCGCTGGATGTCAATCCTAGCATCGAACTGAAGATAAACAGCCGGGAAAAAGTCCTGGATGTGATCGCGATGAACGAAGACGGAAGAAAGATCATTGATGATATGGATTTTCGGGGAAGTGATCTGAAGGTAACGATTAACGCTCTGATCGGTTCACTAGTCAGGAACGGTTATCTCAATGAAGTGACAAATTCCATCCTGGTATCAGTCGAGGATATGAACGACAGCGAAGCGAAAGCTCTTGAAAACGAACTGATGGAAGAGATCTCGAAACTGTTTGCGGACGGATCAATACTGGCTCAGCAGGTCAATGCCAGCAAGGAAGTTAAAGAAGTTGCGGAGAAATACGGGATCACTCTGGGCAAGGCTCAGATGATCAAGGAACTGGTGGACAGGAGTGCCATCTATACCTATGATGATCTCGCTGACCTGACGATCAACGAACTGAATCTTCTCAGCAAGGATATCGAGGAATCGCTGATCAAGAGAAACGGCAAGCCAAGCGATAAGGCATATATCGGACACGATAAAGCCAAGCAGATCGCTTTAGCCGATGCCGGAGCGAAGGAAAGCGAAGTCAACATCGAAAAGGTCGAGATCGATTATGAAAACCGCAGGATGGTCTATGAAGTGGAATTCACATACAAGGGTGTGGAATACGAGTATGTGATCGATGCCGAAAATGGCAATATCCTGGAAATGGAAAAAGAAGATGATCATAAACAGTCTTCAGCAGGCCAAAGCAATCAGAACGAATCAGGTCCATATGACGTCTCCAAAGCTCAGGCTAAACAGGTAGCTCTGAATCATGCCGGAGTGAGTGCTGATCAGATAAGCGGATATCACATCAAGAAAGAATCTGATGACGGAAGATCGGTGTATGAAATAGAATTCTATGTCGGTAACGTTGAGTATGAATATGAGATCGATGCAGTGACCGGTGCTATCCTTAAAGCGGACAGTGAGATCGATGATGATCATGATGCAGTATCTTATGCGCATACCGGCAAGTCATCTGATACAAAGAGATACGGTGACGATGTTTGTAAGACTGAGAACGGTACTGTATATGAATATGATGACGGCAAGTGGGAAGTTGAACACGACAAGAAGATCGAGAACGGCATCGTTTATGAATACGATGATGGCAAATGGGAACCTGACAAGAAAGTAGAAAACGGCGTCACCTACGAATATGAAGACGGTCACTGGGAAGTCGATGACGATGATGATCACGATGACGACGACAATGATGACTGGGATGACGATGATGATGACGATGATTAGAAGCAGCAGATAAAAAATACATGAAGGATCAGTCTGTAAATATATAACTGATCCTTTTATTATTCTTCATATCTCATAGTAAAATAAAAACAGGGAGATTCAGAACATGTCAAAAAGAAAAGTATTGATAACATCGCTGATCGTCATCTTCATGATCCTGGTATTATGGGCATGCGGGAAAAAGGATCAAGTTCCTCAGGAACCTGACGCCACTGATCAGCTCTATAAAGACAAGAAAAACAATGAAGTCGTATATATCTTTCAGATGGATGAAACGACATATATGATCGATCCGGCATATGAGATCTCGCTGTACGGAGAAGAACTGGAAGACGGTAAGTTCTATAAACTGACAGCGGATATCACATATCTTAATGGTGGCGTTGCCGGATATGTAAATTTCCCTGAGATCGATAACGTGATCAGCTGTGAAGAGATCTCTCCGTATGATATCAGTCTTCCAAGGATCACTGAGAAACGATACGGCCTGATGATCATCGGTGATTATGCCGATGGCGATATCTTCCTGCATGAATACTGGAAAATGGCTTTATGGAAAGACGGTGAATGGATCTGGAAATATGACAAGGAGATGGATGGCGAAGACGGATCACTCATCTGTTACCGTTTAGATGTTAACGAAGAGGATATCAAGGAAGGTATTGCACAAGGGATACTGTCCTGTGAAGATTACTTTGTACAACCGAAGATAGAGAATTAATAAAATGGTGTTCATTAGATGAACACCATTTTTGTAATATATCAAATATAAATTATCAGATCTCATCGATCCTGTGCATGAGTTCTTTGTTTACTTCATAAAGAGAGTTGTAGATCTCCTGGTATTTCTCATATTTCTCATTGTTGTCAGGACACGGATAGTAGGTCTTGCCCGGTTTGATGAATTTCAGCAGACTGTCATAGGTCTCGAAGCCCGGATATTTGACTGCTGAGGCAGCCATCAGGGCATCACCGAACGAGGCTCCGACGGTTACGAGCGGTGTGCTGATCTCCTGGCCGATCACATCAGCTATTATCTGCATCCATACTTCATTCTGCGTACCGCCGCCGGTCACGAAGATCTGATCGATAGGGATATCATGCGCTCTCATCAATAAGAGCTGCTGGTTGATGGAATAGGCTACACCTTCCAAAGCACTGCGGTACATATGAGCTCTGGTATGTGATAGTTTGAGACCGAAGACGATGCCTTTGGCCTGCGGATCGTTGATCGGCGTTCTTTCACCGGCCCAGTAAGGCAGAGTGATCAGACCGTCACTGCCCGCATCGATATCTTCGATACCTTCGCTCATGGCTGTATAGGCGTTGATACCGCCGTTGTTCTGAGCATTAACCATATCAGGGTAAATGGTATCTCTGTACCACTTGGTCAGTGAACCGGCTGTATTGGTTCCGGCTGAGATATCACAGAGATTCGGAACGATGAATTCTTCTCTCCATAGTCTTTCATCATCGATGAGTTTTTCCGTACCCAGGATCATGTATACTGATGAACCCAGCTGGATCATCATTTTGCCCGGTGAGACGACACCGACGCTGATGGCTTCTGCACCGGAATCATCCGTTCCGGTAAGTACAGGTGTTCCTTCCGCGAGGCCTGTTTCTTTCGCCGCTTGGGCTGTTACTGTTCCGACGACATCGGTAGCTTCATGGATCTCAGCCAGCTGGTCAGGACGACAGATCGGTCTGCAGTATTCTTCGACCGGTTTCCAGTCAGGTCCGTAGAGCGGATTGAAGCTGGCAAGACCGAGGAACTTGTCGACGACGTAATTGCCGGTCAGTTTGGCAGTCAGATATGTGGAAGCCGTGATGAACTTATAGGTCTTTTCATATACTTCCGGTTCTTTATTCTTGATCCACAGGATCTTGGGCATGACATCGCTTGAACATAAAGGTCTGCCATACCATTTGCGGATCTGTTCCTCACCATACATCTCGGTGAGCTGTTTCATCTCATCCGTTGCTCTGGCATCGATGCCGTAGAGGATGGCTTTTCTTAGTGGTCTGCACTGCTCATCTACCGGCAGACAGTCAGCACCCAGAGCACTGGTCCCGATGGCTCTGATGTCTTTAGGATCGACTTTGGAGATCTCGATCAGCTTGTTGCTTATCTTGCAGAAATCACCCCACCAGTCTTTTTCGGCATCGTGCTCATAGTGTCCCGGTGCCGGGTTGGTCATGGAGTGTTCTACTGCATATTCGGCGATTATCTCTCCTGAATCGTTGATGAGGACACCTTTACTGGAATTGGTCCCGGTATCGATGCCCATGAAGTATGCCTGAGCCATATTTATTCTCCCTCCCTGTAGACGATCTTTCCGTTGACGATCGTCATCTCTACTTTCACATTTTTAACTTCATTGACCGGTATTCTGAAGATATTGGTCGAAAGAACCGTGATATCGGCTTTCTTGCCCGGTTCGAGCGATCCTAGCTGATCTTCCTTGGACAGGTTATAGGCTCCGCCGATCGTCCAGGCTCTCATCAGTTCATAGATGCTCAGAGTATTCTGTCTGTTGAACGGTTCACCGCCGTCAGCGAAATAGCCTCCGACCGCATGGTAGACCGATTCCGGAATATCATCGATCAGTAAAGGCAGGTCTGTACCGCAGCTGATCGTGACATTGCTGTCAGCCATCTTGCGGCGGTTCCAGTAGTACTGTCCTCTTTGTTCACCGATCTTTTCATTGATCATTTCGATCTTGTTTTTTCTTTCAGCCAGCGACTGGATCTGCGGGTAGATCTCAGCGATGATGCCCAGCTTGCCCATCCTTTCCAGATCGGCAGGATCAGTGAACTCCAGGTCAGTGATCGCATGTCTGTTGACGAGCTTGCCGTTTTCATCTTTCTTACAGGTCTCAAAGATATCCACGGTCTTGCTGACAGCTCCGTCACCCTGCGCATGTAAGGAGAAGCGGAATCCACGTTTGTCAGCTTCTCTGGTATCTTTGCCCAGCTTATCCCAGTCGATTTTCATCTGGCAGCAGAAGTTGCGATCGTTGTACGGTTTTTTCAGTTCGGCATTGTATTCAGAGACCGATCCGTCAGTCATCTGATTGTAGCCGGAGAAGGTCACGAATTCACCTTTGAATTTATTGCGCATGGCTTCACCGTAGGTAAAATCGATGTCTTTATCGACCGGCTGAGACATGAAATTGACTCGCATGGTCAGTTTCTTTTCTTTTTCCAGTTCAGCCAGGGTATCAGTAAATGAATAGAAATCATCAAAGCCCATTTCCTTGACCGAGGTCACGCCGCGGGAATTCATCATCTTCATGTATTCGATAAACTGCGGAATGATGAACTTTTTATTGCCTAAGACATAAGGGAAGATCTTTACATAGGCTTCCGGATAGCAGCGGTCAGGGGAGAAGCCGAAGCGGTGGATGGCAGCTGTGTTCATCGCACAGGTCTCACAGCCTTCCAGGAACAGGACGATCGGTGTATCGGGATATCTCACGTCCAGCATGGAAGTCGATATATGAAATTGCATTCCATGTCCGAAGATCGGTCTTTCCTTGATCTTATTTAAGATATCGAAAACTTCGATCTCGTCTTTGCATCCGCTCAGATCGACGCCCAGATAGCGGATGACATAGCCGGAGAAGAAGCAGTGGACATCGATAAAGCCCGGAGAGATCGTCTTTTCACCCAGATTGATCACTTCCGTATCGACGTCGAGCAGGTCAGCCGGCACTTTTCCCTTGCCTGCAGCGAGGATCTTATCGCCGCTGATGGCGACATAGCCGGACTGATAGGTAGAGGAAGCAGCCGTAAAAATACTGTCGGAAATTAGCACAAGATCGCTTTTCTGATTCATTGAATTTCGCTCCTTATGGTACAAGCTAATTTAAAATTAACATTTAAATGTCTAAATTACAATAAAGTTGTAGGCTAAAAAAGGCATTTATGACGATAAAATGGTTCAAATTCGAACTGATTATATCATTTTTATGAGCGCTTTCGTATAACAAGATAGGTTTTTTTGTCTAAAATATTGTTTGAAAAAAATTTAACTTGTATTTTTATTGAAAGTGGCATATCATGAGATTAAAGAAAGGGGAAGAATGTACTGACCGGGCCTTTTCGGTCGGATACAAGAATCCACGAACACAATACATTTAGGAGGGTTAAATGGAAAAAAACCAAAACACTAACGAGTTGAAGAGGAAACTCGGACTGGGTGCTGTTATCGCGCTGGGCGTAGGTACAACAGTCGGTTCAGGTATCTTCTCCTCACTTTCTGAAGTGGCGAATGCTTCCGGAAGCATGCTGTTCCTCTTCCTGGCATTCATCATCGGCGGTCTTCTGCAGATCCCTGCCAACTTCTGTTATTCAGAACTGGCATCTGCTTATCCTGAAGACGGCGGACAGTATGTCTACTTCCGTGAAGCCGGTTCACGTCTGCTGGCATTCCTCTGCGGATGGATCTCAATTTTAGCTACCGACCCACCATCAATTTCGATCATGGCTCTGGCTGTTGTCAATCACCTGGCTTACTTCGTACCGATGAGTGACTTCGCCCTGAAGCTTTTGGCTGTCGGTTTCGTACTGCTCTTCATGTGCATGCACCTTCGTTCAGTTGAAGGCGGCGGTGCTTTCCAGACAGTTATCACAGCTTTCAAGATCATTCCGTTCGCACTGATCATCGGTATCGGTATCTTCAACATCAAGAGCGAACTGCTGCTCTCTAATACGCCTCTTTCAGGCTTTGCCGGTCCTTTAGGACTGACAGCTCTGATCGCCGGTGTTGCCGGTACTACCTGGTCATATGATGGTATGGCTGCTGCCTGCTACATGTCAGGTGAGATCAAGGATCCGCACAAGAACATGCCTCTGGGTCTGGTTCTTACTGCCCTGATCGTTCTGGCTCTGTATGGCGGTCTGACATTCGTTGCTTCAGGTCTGCTGACTGTTGATGAACTGGCTGCTTCTGATGCACCGATCGCACTGATGGCTTCCAAACTTCCGGGTATCGGTAATGTTGCCGGTGTCGTTGTAGCTGTCATGGCTATCATCGTCGTTCTCGGTTCGCTGTCATCATGCATCCTCTTCCAGCCACGTATCGAATACGCTATGGCCAAGGATAATCTGTTCTTCAAACAGTTCGGTCTCGTTCATCCGAAGTGGGAAACTCCTTACTTCTCGATCATCGTTCAGTGTGCACTGGGCATCATCCTGATCTTCGCTTCTGACCTGGCTGGTCTGCTCGGTTACTTCACCATGATCGCTCTGATCAAGAATGCTCTGACTTTCGGTACGATCTTCGTATTAAGAAAGAAAGGCGCAGCAGGCGGTTACAATCCTACTTACAAGTGCCCGGGTGGTCTGATCATGCCGATCATCGCGATCTTCATGACCTGCACTCTGATCTATGGTGAGATCACATATGCTCCGATCCCATCTCTGATCTGTGCTGCACTGACATTCATCACCGGTGTACCTGCTTATCTGTTCTTCGAGAAACAGAACAAAAAAGCATAATACCAATCAGATAATAAATACTTAAAAGCAAACAGAATAATAAAGCAGGGCTTCGTAATGAAGCCCTGCAAATAGCTTTCTTCCCCTTCTGCAACAATATTATTCTGTTTCAGACGGATCCGAAGCGATTCGGGTTTATCTGAAACAGCATAACGGAGGTATGACAATGAAACTGGCAGCAGTCGGCAGCAACTGTATCGATTTTTATCAGAACATCGACAATGGCAAGGCTTATCCGGGCGGTGGTCCCGTCAACATGGCCGTCTACACCGTAAGGAATGGCGGGCAAGCTTCCTATATCGGACCGGTAGGTTCGGATGAATACGGAAGGATCATGCTGGAAGCTGTGAAAGCCAAAGGCGTCGATGTCTCTCATATGCATATCAAAGAAGGCAATACCGCTGTCTCACTGGTCGAGCTGATCGACGGTGAAAGAGTCTTCGGTGATTATGACGAGGGCGTATTAAGTGAGTATGTTCTGAGTGATGAGGACATGGACTTCATCGCCGAACATGATCTGGTCGTCTGTGATCTCTGGGGCAAAGTCGAAGGTCAGTATAAAGACCTCAAGGAAAGAGGGATCGTCACAGCCTTTGACTGTGCTACGAGACCGGAAGATAAAGAAGCCCAGACTGCCATGCCTTATACGGATTACCTGTTCTTCTCAAGCGATGACGGAGATACACCTGAACTCAGAGAGCAGATGAAGGAATATCATTCCAGGGGACCGAAACTGGTCATCGCGATGTTAGGCACTGATGGTTCACTGTGCTATGACGGTGAGACCTATCACCGCTACGGGATCGTTGAATGTGACAACGTCGTCGATTCCATGGGTGCAGGCGATTCCTATATTGCCGGTTTCCTGGGCGGTATCACAGAGGGTCTGAGCATCGAAGAGTGCATGCACAAAGGTGCAGCTACCGCGACTGAGACATTGAAGTATTTCGGAGCCTGGTAAATGGGAAACTTCAAAGGTAATTTCTATTCAGCATCTTTAAAGATGACGACGCAGATCAATGTGATCTTTCCGGAGCGTTCCAATGATGTCGATCCAATCATTGAGGGGCAACCGCGGGTCCTGGTACTGTTACACGGACTAAGCGGCAATCACGATGAATGGCCGCGTTTCTCCAAGATCGAATACTACGCTAAGAAATACAACTTCGTGATCATCATGCCGGAAGTACAGCGCAGTTTCTACTGCAACACCACCTATGGCATGAACTATTACGACTATGTGGCGGATGAACTGTTGAAGATCTGCGCAAAATGGTTCAGGATCTCAACGGACAGAGAGAACACCTTTATTGCCGGGGAAAGTATGGGCGGCTACGGTGCCGTCAAGATCGGTTTGACAAGACCTGAAAGCTTCGCCGGTATTGCATCATTAAGCGGCGTTCTTGACTATGAATCCTTTACGGAAATGATCAGAGCCAATGAATGGCCGGATATGAGCGGAAAAGAACTAGATGTTCTTCATGATGAAGAGACGCCGTTAAAGCTCGGAGTCAAGCAAGCCAAAGATCCGCAAAGACCGAAGCTGATCCAGCTCATCGGTACGGAAGATTTCCTCTATGAGGGCAATCAGAGATTCCGTAAGGCGCTGAATGAAGCGGGTTACGGACACGAATATAGAGAAGGACCGGGCGATCATGCATGGCCATACTGGGATAAAGCGATCCAGTATGCCTTCATGTATTTCCTGGGTCTGGATATGAATAAGACAGAGATATATTAGGAGGCAAATATGTATTCAGCAGAAAAATGGAAAGAGACAGAAGGCGCATGTCTGAGGAACTTCAATGAGGAAGAGACCCGTGCAAGCATCAACGGTGCTCTGGCATTGAGGGGACAGATCGAAGAGATCATCGATGATATCTGGGAAAACGGTTTTGATTCGATCTTCTTCATCGGTATCGGCGGTACCTGGGCAAGTGCTCTGCAGGTCGAAGTATACATGAGAGGAAAATCACAGCTGCCGGTCTATGTGGACAATGCGGCTGAATTCCTGACGACAGGCAACAAGAAGTTCACGAAGGATTCCGTCCTGATCTATTCTTCCGTTTCCGGCAACACCAAGGAGATGGTCGAACTGGTCGACAGAGTCAAGGCCATGGGTGCCAGAGTCTTTGCGTTCATCGATACGCCTGGATCAGTACTGACTGAGGAAAACAGACAGGACTATCTGGTCACCTACAAGATGAACGAACAGCTTAAGTTCTACATGGTAGCCAACTATCTGATGTACAAGAACGGTGAGTTCCCTGAATACGAACGTTATAACCAGGAAATGGAAAGCAGCCTGGCTGAAGCACTGATCAGTGTTGAAAAGGAAGCTGATGCCTGGGCTTATGAACATGCGAAGAACAGAGTCGCATTCTTTAAGCAACATCCTGACTATCCGCACTATTTCATCGGCTGCGGCAACCAGTACGGTGCGACCTATTCCTACGGCATGTGCTACTGGGAGGAACAGATGTGGGTCAGGACCAAGTCCATCAGTGCTCCGGAGTTCTTCCATGGCATGCAGGAGATCATCGTTGCCGATACCCCGGTGACCCTGTTCATCGGTGAAGACGAACAGCGTCCGCTGGCGGAAAGAGTCGCGAGGTTCTTGCCTAAAGTGTGTGCCAACTATGTGATCATCGATACGAAGGAATTCGAACTTAAGGGTATCTCTGAAGAATTCCGCGGATCGATCTCCCATCTGGTCATGAGAGCAGTCAATGCCAGAGTCGATGCCTATATGGAACTCTTCCTGAGACATCCGCTTTCGATCAGAAGATATTACAGACAGTTTGATTACTGATAAGGAGAAAATGGAAATGCTGTGGACTGAAGAATTATTCAAAGTTAAAAAACCGATCATTGCGATGCTGCATCTGGATCCTTTACCTGGCGATCCGATGTGGAAATACGGCATGACCATGGATCAGGTCGTGGAAGATGCCCGCAAAGATCTTCATGCGCTGCAGGAGGGCGGAGTTGACGGTATCATCTTCTCCAACGAATTCAGTTTCCCTTATCAGCGCAATATGGACCGCAATACTGTGGCAGCCATGGGTTATGTCATCGGCTGTCTGAAGAGCGAGATCAAAGTACCTTTCGGTGTCGATGCAATCTCTGACGGTATCGCCTGCCTTGAACTGGCGGCCGGTGTCGCTGCCGACTATGTCAGAGGCACCTTCTCCGGTGTCTATGTCGGTGACGGCGGTTTCTACAACAACGACTTCTCGGAAGTCATCAGAAGAAAATACGCTCTGCATCTTGATGATCTGAAGATGCTGTACTTCATCAATCCGGAATCAGACAGAAGTCTGGATCCGCGTCCTTTGAAGGATATCGCGAGGACCACGATCGCCAAGGCTGCACCGGACGGCTTATGTATATCCGCCAATGCTGCCGGCGAGGATGTCGATGATGAACTGATCCTGAGTGTCAAGGAAGCCAATCCGGATGTCGTCGTTCTGTGCAATACCGGATGCCGTGTCGATACGATCGAAAGGAAACTGAAGAACGCCGACGCAGCCGTCGTCGGAACGACTTTCAAATATGACGGCAAACTGGAGAATCATGTTGACGTGAACAGAGTAAAGGAGTTCATGTCAGTCGTATACAAGATAAGAGAAAAGCTGTAAGGAAAAAAACTATGAGAATTGCGGAAATCGGTGACAACTGTATCGACCTCTATGAGCGACTGGGCAGGAAGTATCCTACCGGCAACGTCGTGGATACCGGTGTCAATCTGAAGAAACTGGGTGCTGATGTCTCGATCATTTCCACGACCGGTTCGGATGAGAATGGAAAATGGATGATCGAAGCACTGAAGAAGGAAGGGCTGGATATCTCCCATCTGAAGGTCGCTGAGGGTCAGACGGCCATAACCTACATGGATATGGACGGCAATGACCGTGTTCACGGTGACTATGTGGAAGGTGTCCTGGAGAACATCGCCTTTGATGAGGAAGATGTCCGTTTTGCCTGTGAACACGATCTGGTCCACACCGCCTTATGGGGCAAGGCTGAGAAAGTGCTTCCGCAGATCGCTGAAAAGGGCGTACCGATCGCCTTTGACTATGCGGATCGTCTTGATCATCCATTGGTCGAAGAGACCCTGCCTTATGTGAGCTACGGTTTCTATTCATATCACAGAGGCAGAGACGGTTATATCGAGAACTTTTTAAGAGACAAGGTCGACCGCGGCATGAAGATCGCGGTAGCGACTTTCGGTGATAAAGGTTCACTGGCCTATGATGAGAATGGTTTCCACGAGGGACAGGTCTTTCCGGTCAAGGAGGTCGTGAATACCGTCGGAGCCGGTGACAGTTTCATTGCCGGATTCCTGTATACACTATTAAACGGTGACGATGTCCTGAAATGTCTCAGGAGCGGCGCAAAAGTCGCCAGCAGTGTCGTACAAGTATTTGAACCATGGGTCATGGAGGAGGAATAAAGATGAAATTGGGAATGTTTACAAGCGGCTATCAGCGTAATGATCTTGAGCATATCTTCATGGATGCCAAGCGTTTCGGCTATGACTATATCGAACTGTGGGGCGGACGTCCTCATGCGTATGCACCGGATCTCAAAGCCGGTGACATCAACGAGATCAAGCGACTCAGAGACAAATATGAGATCGAGATCAGAGGCTACTGTCCGGAGCATAACGCTTATCCATACAACTACATGATCGGCTCGGAAGCCATGCGTCAGGATGCGATCGAATATCTCAAACTGTGCTTTGACATGGCCAAAGAGATGGGTGCTGACTACACCCTGATCTCTGCAGCTCATGCGGGCTATGGCGCGACCCATGAAGAGATCTGGAACAGACTGGAGAAGTCAGTCAGAGAACTGACTGATCATGCGGAGAAGATCGGCATGAAGATCGTCATGGAAGCTTTGACAGTCTATGAATCGAATGTCATCAAGAGCGCCAATGATCTGCAGCGTCTGTTCAAGGACATCGATTCGCCTTGTCTGGTAGGCATGTGCGATGTCGTACCTCCTTTTACGCAGTTTGAAAGCATCATGGATTACTTCGACAAGCTCGGTGACAAGATGTACCATATGCATCTGATCGACGGCGTCAAGGATTCCGATGATCACGTGATGCCTGGTGAAGGACAGATACCGCTTCCTGAACTGATCAAAGAACTCAAAGAGATAAACTACGACCGTACGGCTACGATCGAACTGGTGACCGGTTATATCAATGAACCGCGTTTCTATGCGCGCAGGGCGATCGATAACGTCAGAGCAATGATGAAAGAAGCAGGTTTCTGATGGCCATCGATATCCACGTCCATCCGGCCTTTTTTGCGCCGATCAATGAAGATCAGGAAAAGGAACAGCGCCGTCATGATGAGCTGAATCTACACAAGAACGGAACAGCACCGCTGGAGCATTTTTTCCATAAGATGGACTGTGCCGGTATCGATATGGCTGTCCTTCTTCCGGAAGACTACAGCAGTTCGATGAACGGCGAAGTGCTCGTCAGCAACGAAGAGATCAGAAAGCTCGTCGATATGGCACCGGAGAGATTCATCGGTTTCGCTTCCGTCGATCCTCATGATCCCAAAGCAGCAGAGAAACTGGAGTATGCTTTCACGAAGCTCGATCTCAAAGGACTGAAGCTGCATCCTTCAAAACAGGATTTTCACCCCTCCGATGAATACATGAATGATATCTACGATGTCTGTATGAAATATAACCGGCCGATCATCTTCCACTGCGGTCTTTCTTTCGAGAAAGGAGCGACCACGAAGAACTGTCATCCGCTGGACTTCGAACAGCTGGCTGAAGAAAGGAGCGATCTGCGTTTCTCACTGGCTCATTTCGGCTGGCCCTGGTGCAGAGAGGTGGCGATGCTGATGCTGAAGTATCCGAATGTCTATACGGACACGGGAGCACTTTATTTCGACAGTGCCAGAGAATTCTATGAGCAGATGCTGACAAGGGATGTCCCAATGACCTGGATCGACAGGAGCCTCAGACATCAGGTGATGTTCGGAACTGATGATCCGCGTTTCGAGATGATCCGCATGTCCGCTGCCATTGAAAGACTTGGTTTCAGAGAAAGTACGTTAAAACTGATAAAGGAAGGAAACGCGATCGATTTCCTCGGATACGATCCGCGTGGTGAAGACAAATGATAGAGATCCATGAACTTAAGATCATGACCAGTGAATACAATCAGTATTTCCTGATCAGTGAAGATGTAAGAAAGATCGTAAAAGAGTCAAAGATCAGAAACGGGATGGTCACGGTAGAAACCAGGCATACGACGACCGGTATCTGTGTCAATGAGGGACTGGAGTGTCTGGAAAGCGATATCGATGAATTCCTGAAAAGGATCATTCCGGAGGATCATCCTTATGCGCACTGTCATATGTTGAGAGACTATGGCAGTACAGGAGGTAATCCGACTGGTCACCTCAAAAGTATGATCACCGGGAATCACTGTCATTTTCCGTTGATCAACGGAGAGCTGATCACCGGTTCGGCTCAGGATATCTATTTCTGTGAATTTGACGGACCGTCACAACGCACGATCAGTGTCATCATTCAAGGTGAGTGAAGCAGATCAGATGATCTGCTTTGTTTTGAAATAATGCGAAAATATAATAAAATGATAAACGATAGTTATGATTGAAGAAGGATTCAGAGACATACTCGAATATTTCTCATCCAAGGCCTTCCTGATGAGCGCGCTGATCGTTGTGATCACACTGGCTAATTTCTGGCTGATCAAGCAGTTTCTGATCAAGAAAGTCGCTTATTCAACAGGCAAGGATGAACAGCACAGGAATACTTTCCTGGGCGTGTTTTTCAATTCTCTGCAGTATGTCGTAACGATCGTTGCCTTCGTGCTGATCATGAAGTTCCATGGCATCGATATTGGCGGTATCTTCGCAGGTCTGGGTATCATGGCTACGATCGTCGGTCTGGCTCTTCAGGACTCCCTGAAAGACATCATTGCCGGTATCAATATCTACAACCACAATTTCTATAAAGTAGGTGACGTGGTCCGCTATAACGGCGAGGAATGTGACGTCAAGTATTTCTCGACCAAGGTCACCAAGTTCCAGTCGATCCTGACGCAGTCGACCTATACAGTCAACAACTCTGAGATCACTTCGATCGAAAAGATCAAGGAAGGCCATATCCAGCACTTCTACATGAACTTCAGGACTGACAGGGCTCTGGTCGATGAATGTTTCACCGTCGTCTGTGACAGGATGAGGGAAGAGTGCAAGGATGTCAGAAGCATCAACTACGAAAGCATCTCCGATATCAATGACAAGGGTGTGGAATATGAAGTCAAATATGACTGCCCGGCTCACAAAGGTGAAGAGGTCAAGGATATGATGATGAGTATCGCCTATGATGAGATGAAGAAGCGCGATATCGAACCGTATTCGACCGAGGTCATCGTTATGCATTAAAAGAAGACTTATTGTAAGTCTTCTTTTAGTTTATTCTTCAGGGATAAAAGTTTTCAGATATTCGACCGTCTGCTTATGCGGAGTATGAGGATCTTCCCAGTAGATGGAATCGTTGATCTCCAGATCGATGATGGAAGAGTAGTTATGCCTTTCCAGTGTTTCAATATATTCCTTTAAAGGCAGATCACCGGTCCCGCAGACTTCATGATGGGAATCGGAGAAATGGATGAATCCTATCATATCTTCTCCGAAGGTATCATAATACATCTTCAGATCTTCACCGGCGACATCCATGGCGACCAGATCGACACAGATCTTCAGAGCAGGAGACTTTACAGCATCAATTATTTTTTTAATGGCTTTAATGTCAGTGCAGATATTGCTTTCATAAGGCTGCAGCTGTTCCAGCATCATCGTGATGCCTTTTCTTTCAGCTTCATGGCAGATCTTTGAAATACTGTCGATACAGATGTCCATACTCGCTTTCGGATCGATGTCTCTTAAGCCTGTACCGGTATTGATGAAGAGCCTGTTGGTCCCCAGGGTCAGGGCATCATCCATGCACAGGGAGAAGTAGTCGATGGTCCTCTGGACCGTGTTTTTATTAGGATCGGCGATACTGTAGGGATAAGCCAGCGTTTCAGGGGTGTAGATGACGAATCTCAGACCCAGATCCTCAGCTTTTTTCCTTAGATCTTCCAGGAATCTTTTTGCTTCAGCATCGGAATAATCATGGCGGTAATAATGAGGAATGCCGCCCCAGAAGTCGACATTGGAGATGCCGATGTCCTTAATGGAATTCAGCGTATAATCAAAAGAATACTGCTGGTAGGACGGAGTCATGACGGCAAAGTCTTTCAGAGTGATTTTTGACATAGTTTTTTTATCCTTTTTGTATCTGTTACTTATATAATAAAGTTGTAAATACCTTTATACAAGCGAAATAACCATGACTCTCATGAAGACTCCTCCGGGCATGGAGGCGATCGAAAAACTGGAAGATTTTATCGTCGTTAACCGCTTGAAAGCCCATACCAGGATACCGAGCGAAAAGGACCTGTGTGACATGTGGGGCGTGAGTCGTTCGACCCTGAGACAGGCTGTCGATGAACTCGTGGAAAACGGTTTTCTTTACCGTGTCATGAACAAGGGTGTTTTTGTGAGTGAAAAGAAATATCCGCGCGATATGGCCGGTGTCGATGCGATGGTCAGAGACCTGATCGATCAGGGCAATGATGTCAGCAAGCATATCATCAGTATGAACGAGATCGAAGCCACCAAGCAGATCTCCAGGAAACTGATGGTGAAACTGGGGGCCAGGGTCTATGAGATCATCAGATGCAGGGTGATCAACGATGTACCGTGTACGATCGAGACGACCTATATCAATGCGGAGAAGTATCCGGGTTTCACGGATCTGTATTCCGAGACCGCTTCGATGGATACCTTGTTCAAGGAAGAGTACAATGCGATCCAGACGACCGGTACGGAACATATCAATGTCACCTATGCTTCGGAAGAAGAGGCAGGAGTATTAGGTATTGAAGTCGGTTCTCCGCTCTTCTATGCATCAGGTATCGCTTTGGATCAGAACGAGGAACCGGTCATGTTTTATAAACAGCTGATCAGACCGGACAAATTCGTCTTCGTCTGTACGGTGGAAAGCTGAGGGAAAGATGGTCAGGAACGATTACAGGACACCGATCTATCTGCAGCTCAGAGAGATCATCCGCAACAAGATCGAAGACGGTGAATACATGCCGGGTACGGCTATCCCGTCAGAAAACAAACTGGCGGAGACCTTCGGGATCAACCGGGTCACGATCAGGAATGCCGTGGATGCCCTGGTCCATGAAGGACTTTTAAGACGCGTGCAGGGCAAGGGCGTCTTCGTAGTCGGAAGGAAGAACGAACTGTCGATCGAGGACCATGCCGGTTTTGAAAGCAAGGCTGAACTGAGTGATTCCCGCATCAGCGTCAAGGAACTCAACAAGACGATCAGAGAGGCCGGAAACAAGTATGCCAATCTGTTTGGTCTGGAACCTGAGGATGAGATCTACTATATTAGACAATTGCAATATATCAACGGCGTCGAGACTTCGATCGAAGACTTCTTCATCCCGAAACAGATCCTGCCGACGCTGGACACGATCAACTCTTCCGTCTTCTCTTTCCGGGATATCTCCTCTTTCTACGGGATCAGGCTCAAGAAGATGACCCAGACCCTGAGGATCATCAAGGGATCAGCCAAGATCAGAAAGATGCTCAACATACCCGAAGGTGTAGCTGTCCTGCTGCTGGAATGTGATTTCTACAACGAGAACGGCAGGATCATCGCTCACAGTATTTCCAATATCCGCAGTGATATGCAGTCGTTCACTGTCAGTATGCACAAATAAGAGATCCGTAAACATTGAAATATTAGACCGCTGCGGATCTTTTTCGTATAAGAAATATGATCCGTATCAGGTAAAATCTGTTCGAATTATCGGGAAAATATATTAAAATATTGATTAGATACTATTTATTTCAATAAATCAGAATCATCAGTCAGAGACGGTCAGATCCGTTATTTGGCAGAAAACTACTTAATATTTGGAGGTACATCAATGGACATCATCAAAACTGAAAACGAAGGAAAAGTCAAAGTTACTCTGGTAGGCAGACTCGATACGACGACTGCACCGGAACTGGAAACAGAACTCAAGGCTCTTTTTGACGAAGGAAAGAAAGAACTGGATTTTGATTTCGATCAGCTGGAGTACATCTCTTCAGCCGGTCTCAGAGTCCTGCTTTTCGCTCAGAAGAGCATCACTCCTGACGGAGCAATGGTCATCAGAAATGTCAAACCGGAGATCATGGAAGTATTCGAGATCACCGGATTCAGCGACATCCTGACGATCGAGCAGTAATGAGGAAGAAGACAAGACGAAGAAAAACAGGAGCGTTCAGAAAGATCGCTGCTTTGAGAAACAGAGAAGCTGTTTTAAGTCGGAGAAATGTAATGCGTAAAATATTTGCGGCAGATGACAAAGAGCTGCATAACGTCATAGCCTTCATTGAAGAAGAACTGGAAGCTCATGAGGTTTCCATGAAGAATATCATGGCTATCACGGTTGCGGTCGAAGAAATATTCGTAAACATTGCCCACTATGCCTACGAGGGTAAAGAACCCGGTGAGGCGGTCGTGAGTATTGATTTTCCTGACGACATCGTAGAGATCACTTTTGAGGACAACGGAATGGAATTCGATCCGCTGGCCAAGACCGATCCGGATATCGAGCTTTCCGCTGAAGAAAGATCGATCGGTGGTCTGGGTATCTACATGGTCAAGAAATCGATGGACGAATGTTTATATGAGCACAACGGCGAGACCAATATTTTCAGAATGCGCAAAAAGATCAGATGATCTGTGAATAAAACATACCGGGGAGTAAATATACTATGAAAAATACTTTTGAAAACGATATCCTGACGATCTATCCTGAGGGTAATATCGATACGACCAATGCGGAACAGTTCGGAGCAGAGCTGGAAGAGATCAGAGCGGCTCATCCTGAGGGACATGTCGTCCTGGATGTGGACGGGCTCAAATATATCTCCAGTGCCGGACTCAGACAGATCCTGAGACTGAAAAAGAGAGAAAGCGATCTGAAGATCGTCAACTGTTCATCAGAGATCTATGAGATCTTCGAGATGACCGGTTTTGCGGAGATGATCGATATCTCCAAGGGCTACAGGAAGATGTCGGTCGATGGCTGTGAGGTCATCGGTGAAGGTTCCAACGGTGTCGTCTACAGACTCAATCCTGATACGATCATCAAGGTCTACAGGAATTCCGATGCGCTGGATGATATCAAGAGAGAAAGAGAACTGGCAAAGACGGCTCTGGTCTTAGGCATCAATACAGCCATTCCTTTCGATGTGGTAAAAGTAGGAGACAAGTTCGGTTCCGTCTTTGAACTGCTCAGTGCCAAGTCACTGACCAAGCTGATCGTCGCTGAACCGGAGAATAAGGATAAATATATCAAGATCTTCGCGGATCTGCTCAAAGAGATCCATGAGACCGAAGTCAAGGAAGGTCTGCTTCCATCCAACAAGCAGACAGCTTTAGGCTGGGCGAAGTGGCTTGAGGAACATATTCCGGCTGAGACTTATCAGAAGCTCTACAGGCTGATCGATGAGATCCCGGAATCCAATCACATGCTTCACGGTGACTATCATACCAACAACGTCCACTACGCCAACGGCGAAGCCATCCTGATCGATATGGATACGCTCTCTACCGGCAATCCTATCTTTGAATTCGCTTCGATCTATCTGGCTTACAGAGGTTACGGAGAAGTCGACAAATCCATGGTCGAGGACTTTCTGAAACTGGATTTTGAGACAGCCGGCTATATCCTCAAAAAACTCTTTGATTTCTATTTCGAAGGCAAGGACGAAGCCTATAAGGAGAAAGTCCTGGACAATGCCAAGGTCATCGCTTATACCAGAGCTCTGAGAAGGACGATCAAGCGTCTTCCGGAGCGTACGGATATGATCGAACTCTATCGCAAGGAACTCATAGAATACACTGATAAAGCAGAATCGCTGGCTATCTGATCATGAACCCTATCCTATCACTAGTCCTGATCGCAGTCATTCCTGTCTGCATCAGTGTCCTGCTGCATGCATTCTATAAGAGTCAGCGCGGCAGCAAACTCAGCAAAAAGACCCAAGACATTATGACCGGAATCATTTTCGGTCTTATTGCTATATGCGGCACCGAATTCGGTGTCCCTTTAAACGGTGCCGTGATGAATGCCCGTGATGCCGCACCGCTGTGTGCCGGACTGATCTTCTCTCCGCTTTCGGGCATCATTGCCGGACTGATGGGCGGTATCGAAAGATGGTTTGCCGTCTACTGGGGTGCAGGCTACTACACAAGACTGGCTTGTTCCATTTCGACCTGTCTGACCGGTTTCATCGCTGCCATCCTCAAGAAAGAGATGTTTGACGGGGAGATCCCGGGCTGGCCGCATGCGTTCATCATCGGCGTGATCTGTGAGACGATCCATATGATCATGATCTTCGTCACCAACATGAATGACGTCAAGACTGCTTTCGGTTTCGTCGAAGCCTGTACGATCCCGATGGTAAGCGTCAATGCCTTAGCGGTGGGTGTCGCCGTACTGGCTGTCTCACTGTATGATTACAGCACGAACAAAGGCGAAACTGCAGAGAAGCCTTCGATCGCCATGCAGGTACAGCGCAATCTGGTGATCGTCATCATCATCGGCTTTATCGCTACCGCATCCTTTGGACTGCTCTTGCAGAACCAGATCTCCATCAGAGAGACAGAAGATCTGCTGAGACTTAACATCGAAGATGCGGTCGGTGATGTTAACACGCAGGTCGATGAGGCGCTCTTGCAGGTCAATGAACTGGTCGTTGAAGAACTCAAGGACAATCCAGCCTACAATCTCAGGACCCTGTGCGGTCACTACAATATCGCGGAGATCGATGTCATCGACGGCAACGGTATCATCACGGAATCAAGCGATGATCTGAATATCGGCTTTGATATGAATTCCGGTGATCAGGCCAGAGAGTTCCTGGTACTGCTCGGAGATACAGAGAATTATGTACAGGACTACGGTCCGATCAGCAGAGATTCGAATGTCTACCGCAAATACAGCGGTGTCAAATACAAAGACGGTTTCGTACAGGTAGCTTATGACAGCAAGGAATTCTTTGATGAGATGGCTGTCAAGCTCAACAATGTCGCTACCTACAGACATATCGGTGAGACAGGAAACCTCGTCATCATCGATGATGAAGGCAAGATCGTCTCCTATTCAGACGGCATGAACGGCACGAAGATCAGCAGTTTCAGAATGAGTTCTGATCTGGAAGATTCCAAGGAATACACCGTCTTCGTCGCCAATGTGGACGGGGTGGAATCCTATTGCATGTACAAGAAGGCCCAGGGTTTTGCGATCCTAGGCATCCT
The DNA here is from genome assembly GCA_017432005.1 of Erysipelotrichaceae bacterium. GTDB lineage: Bacteria > Bacillota_I > Bacilli_A > Erysipelotrichales > Erysipelotrichaceae > Colivicinus. Next base: position 59,712 of record JAFRKA010000010.1, on the reverse strand, counting down.
GCCTTGCAATGAAGCTGATTTCTCCAAGAAGATCTCCACTTATCTGAACATCTTCATGGAGATGCTGGTGTTCGGCATGCTCTTGGTAGCGATCTACTTCCTGATGAAGATGCTGGTCGTCTCCGATATCAGAAGAGTCAACGGTCTGTTGGCCAGGATCACGGGCGGTGATCTGGATACGGTCGTCAATGTCCGTACCAACAAGGAATTCATCTCCCTGTCCAACGGCATCAACACGACCGTCGACAAACTGAAGGATCTGATCGCTGAAGCCAACGAGCGCATCGATTCAGAACTGCGCTATGCCAAGGAGATCCAGTCTTCAGCTCTGCCATCGGTCTTCCCGGCATTCCCGGATCGCAATGAATTCGACATCTATGCGCTGATGGTCCCGGCCAGGGAAGTCGGCGGTGACTTCTATGATTTCTATCTGATCGACAAGGACACGCTGGTCTTTACGGTCGCCGATGTTTCCGGAAAAGGAATACCGGCTGCCCTGTTCATGATGCGTTCCAAAACGATCTTAAAGACTTATGCGGAGAACAATATCTCCGTAGCCGATATCTTCACCAATGCCAACTACAATCTCTGTGAAGGCAATGATGCCGGCATGTTCCTGACAGCCTGGATGGGCTTCCTGGATCTGAAGACCGGTGAACTGAAATATGCCAATGCCGGTCACAACAGACCGCTGCTCAGAAGAAAAGACGGATCGTTTGAATTCCTGAGCGGTCCTCCTGGCTTTATCCTGGGCGGTATGGAAGGTATCGTCTACAAGGAACAGTCACTGATGCTAGAACCGGGTGATGAGATCTTCCTGTATACCGACGGTGTCGTGGAAGCGACTGATGCAAACAAGGATCTTTATGGTGATGATCGACTGGTCGAATGTATCAATGCTCATAAAGATGAAGATGTGATGCAGATGTGCCAGAGCATCTATGATGATATCGAAATCTTCTACAATGGTGCTCCGCAGTTTGATGATATAACGGAAATGGCAGTTAAATTTATGAGGTATAAACAATGAAAAATCACGACAATATCCTGGAACTGTATCTGAAGCTGATGCCGGCTCAGTTCTTTATGGTCATTGCTTCTTCATTGAGCGGAATGATCAATGGACTGATCATCGGTAACTGTCTGAGCGGTATAGCCATGGTCGCCATGACGCTGACCCAGCCGTTTTTGAATATCATTACCGGTATCTCTTCGATCATCTCCGGCGGTGCCGGTATCCTTTGCGGCAACTATATGGGCAAAGGCGATGCGAAGAAGGTCAATCAGGTCTATACGGTATCTATGATCACGATCGCGGTCTCCGGTGCCATCCTGACTGTCCTGTGCTACATGTTTGCCGGACAGATCGCTGTACTGCTTCAGGCCAACAGCGAGACGATGGATGAAACGATCAGATATATTCGCGGTGTCTCCTTAGGTATCCTGCCGATGCTGATCCTGCCTTGCCAGATGACTTTCCTGCAGATGAGCAACAAATCCAACATGTCACTGTTTGGAACGATCCTGCTAGCTGTATTCAGTGCTCTCTTCGGTATGGCAGCTGTCAGACTGACAAACAGCGGTATCTTCGGTATCGGAGTCTCCAACTCGATCAGCCGTGCGCTGGTCGTCCTGATCCTGGGCCTCTATATGTTGAAACACAAGGAACTGGTCTGCCTGGAACGTGGTTCCTTCGATGCGAAGATGCTGAAGGACATCGTCGTCTACGGTGCTCCGGCAGCTCTGGCAGGTATTCTGTATTCTATCAGAAATATCTTCATCAACTCGACAGCCCTGGACATCGGCGGAACCGTGGCCGGCAATGCCCTGTCTATCCAGGCTTCCTGCGGCGGTTTCTATGATGCCTTCCAGGTCGGTGTCGGCAATACGCTGACGATGCTGGCAAGCGTCTTTGTCGGTGAAAGAGATTCTTCATCGGTCAAGCGCGTCATGAAAGTCGCTTTCGTCATCGGTATGATCTGTTCAGTTTTCAAGATCGTCGTATCGCACCTCTTCGGTGGACAGATCGCAGTCCTCTTCGGTGCGGCAGCTGATGTCATTCCGATGGCCAGAGAACTGCTGATCTTCTATGCCTGGAGTGCACCTTTCAATATCATAACGCTGTGTATCGTCAACATCCATCAGAGCATGGGCCGCAGCAGACTCTCACAGGCGATCTATCTCGTCAACTGCATACTGGTCCCGCTGTTCTGCTGCTTCGTTCTGACGAAGTTCATGGGCGTCAGAGCGATTTGGAGCTGCTATGCCCTGGCTGAGATCGCCACACATATCCTGCTGTATGTCGTCGCGTCGGCCAAGAAGAAAGCTCCGGCTAAAAATATCGATGACATGATCTTCCTGGGCAAGGACTTCGATACGGAAAACAAGTATTCGATCTCGATCAACAATATCGATCAGGTCGTTGAAGTCGCCTCCAGTATCGAGAAGTTCTGCAAGGGACTGGGTATCGATGATCGAAGAGCGATGCTGGCAGGACTGTGCATGGAAGAGATGGCCAGCAACGTCGTTGAACACGGCTTCATCAAGGACAACAAAGATAACTCCATTGACATCTTCACCTGTGTGGAGAACGACGAAGTCTCACTGCGTTTAAGAGACAACTGCGTACCGTTCGATCCGCACAACCGTCTGGAGATGTTCAATCCTGAGGATCCGTGCAAGAATATCGGTATCAGGATGGTATCCAAGATCGCTAAAGAAATGAACTATCATGTCAACTTCGGCATGAATATCCTTACCATAAAACTCTAAAGATATGAAATTCCATTACGTAAGGATCCAAGGAAAAGAATTGGTAGAAAATACCATGCAAGGCAAAGGTGTTTTCTCCATCTGTATGCAGATGCTGAAAGATGACGTCATGGATGAAGAAGATACTGATCTCTATAAAGAGATCGATGACTGGTTTGCCCATGAACTGCCATGGCCTGAACCATGTAAACGGCAGGAAAAAGTCGTCTGCTGGTTCAAGACCGAGACTGATACGATGATGAAGATGATGCAGCCGGTCATGTGGCTGCTGGAGCGCTATAATCACCCATACGATGTAGTCTATACCAACCATCCCGGTGAGATCGTCTATGAGGATCAGTATCAGGTCTGCTGCAAAACCGACGGCAAGCTGATCATCGAACCGGTGCCGGAATCCTGGTCACCGGATGAGTAAACAGTGATTCAAGGTCTGTATGATACAGACCTTTTTAGTATTAAATGATACAATTGTTTTGAACTGGAGAAATAATATGGAAGTAAAAGATATCATTCACGGATTCAGAGTAATCAGAAAAGTTCATGCGGAAGAGATCAGGGCCGATGTCTATGAGATGGTCCATGAAAAGACCGGAGCCAAAACGCTTTGGCTTAAAAGAGATGACGAAAACAAGACTTTTGCGATCGGTTTCAAGACCACTCCGGTCGACGATACCGGTGTTTTCCACATCCTGGAACACTCCGTTTTGAACGGATCCGCAAAATATCCGGTCAAAGAACCTTTCGTAGATCTGCTGAAGGGTTCTTTACAGACATTCCTCAATGCGATGACTTATCCGGATAAGACAGTCTATCCGGTCTCCTCACGCAACAACAAGGATTTCATCAACCTGATGAGAGTCTATCTGGATGCGGTCTTTCATTCGATGGTCTTACAGAATCCCGATATCTTCTATCAGGAAGGCTGGCACTATGAACTGAATGAAAAAGAAGATGAACCGATCTTCAAGGGCGTCGTCTTCAACGAGATGAAAGGTGCTTTCTCTTCAGCTGACGGTCTCAAGAGCCGTTATATAATGGAAGGTCTTTTCCCTGATACCTGCTATGGCAGAGAATCAGGCGGTGATCCGGATCATATCCCGGAACTGTCATACGAACAGTTCTGTGCTAATCATCGCCGTTACTATAATCCGAGCAATTCCTATATCATCCTGGACGGTGATATGGATATCGAAGAGATCCTGGGCATCATCGATGATGAATATCTTTCTAACTACGGTAAGGAAGGTGATCTCATCACGATCGAGAAACAGGCACCGGTGATCAGTGAACCGATCAGAAAAGAATATGAGATTTCACCGGATTCCGATCCTTCCGGCAAAGCCCATATCTCCTACGCCTATGTCACCGGTGATTTCGATGAGTATGAAAAGACGATGGCCTTTTCGCTGATCTCATCCGTCCTCACTGACAATAACGAATCACCTTTGAAGAAAGCCATCCTGGAGAACGGTCTGGGTGAAGACGTATCCTTCGGGATCCAGGACGGTCTGCTGCAGCCTTTCGTGCAGATCGATATCATCAATACCGATCTCGATAAAGAAGAAAAGATCGAAAGTGTCATCAGAAGTGAGCTGGAAAAGATCGTCAAGGAAGGTCTCGACAAGGAAGAGCTGGAAGCGACGCTCAACCAGAAGGAATTCAAAGCCAAGGAGAGAGACTTCGGCGGCATGCCTAAGGGTCTGGTCTTTGCGCTGAGCTCCTTTGACAGCTGGCTCTACGGCGGCGATCCGCTCAACAGTATCTGTTTCAATGCGATCTTTGATTCTCTGAGAGAAAAACTCAATACGACCTATTATGAGGATCTGCTCAGAGAATGCATCCTTGATTCAAAACACAGCGTCAAAGTCCTGCTGGAACCGTCAGTGAAACTGGGAGCTGAAAAAGCCGAAAAGGAAAAGAAGAAGCTCCATGAGATCGCCGAGAAGTGGACAGATAAAGACAGAGAAGAACTCGTTGAACTGAACCGTAAACTTCAGGCCTGGCAGGCCAGTGAAGATACACCGGAACAGAAGGCGACCCTGCCGGCTTTGCATCTCGAGGATCTCAAGAAGACACCGACCAAGTACCGTTATCAGATCGAAAGATACGAAGACAACACGATCATCACCCATGACGATGATACAGACGGTATCGTCTATGCATCCATCATGGCCGGTATCGATGATCTGGATGAAGAAGATCTCACCGAGACAGCTCAGCTGCTGACGTTCTTGGGCAAGCTTAAAACAGAGAATTACGATGTCCTGACGCTCAACAGGAAGATGCGCAGTATCTTTGGTGACTTCACCGCCATGTATTCACCGTTAAAGACCTACCACGATCGTAAACATCTCAATCTGGTGAACATAAGCTGGTCGAGTCTTGAACGTAACCGCAAAGAAGCTGCTGAACTGATCAATGAGATCATCTACAGGACAGACTTTAATGATGCTAAGGCGATAAGAGATATCCTCAAACAGAACATCTTTGTTCTGGAACAGAGTTACATCAACGCAGGTCACGCTTTGGCAGTACAGAGAGCTGCAGCCTACAGTTCGACAGTCGCTACAGCTTCGGAATACGCTTCTGGATATGAAGCATATCGCAAACTGAAGAAGATCGATGATAACTGGGATGAGGAAGCTGATGCTTTCCTGAAGAAGCTGGCAGAACTCAGCAAGAAGATCTTCATCAGAGAAAGATATACGCTGTCAGTGGCAGCTGAAGATAAGGATACAGTGATCAAAGCGATCCTTGATGATGCTCCGCACGGCACGATCGGTGCTCAAGGCAAGCGCAGTATCCTGGGTCATCGAAGAGAAGGCATCAGTGTACCGGCCAATATCTCTTTTGCGGCCAAGGCAGCCTTACTGGAAGATGAGATCGAAAAACAGGGCGTCATGTATGTCCTGGCCAATATCCTGACCTATGATTATCTCTGGAACAACATCCGCGTCAAAGGCGGAGCCTATGGCTGCGGATTCCGCTGCGGTACGAACAGATCAGCACTCTTCTATTCCTACCGTGATCCTGATCCGAAGAATTCCCTGAAGGTCTATCATGATACACCTGAATATCTGAAAGACTTCTGTGAGCGTACCGCCAGTATCGAGAACTACATCGTCGGTACGACCGGAGACTATGATCCTCTGCTCAGTGTCAGACTGGCGATCAGAGCAGCCGATCTGGAATATCTCATGGGCGTCACCTACGAAGACAAGAAGAAGACTCTGGAAGAGATCCTGAATGCAGACAAGGATGATATCATGGCGACGGTGAAACTGTTCGACAGGATGAACAGCACCGATGATGTCTGCGTCATCGGCAATCTCGAAGCACTCAACAGGTGTGCTGATCAGCTGGATCAGATCTTCGACCTGGACCAGAAATAGAACTGAATTATAATAAAGACAGATATGGATGAGATCAAAAGCAGTGATGTAGTATTATTCTTTCTCAAGATCGGAGCCTTTTTCCTGGGACTTTTACTGATCCTGTTTTTCATAACCTCTGCTGTGACCGGCATATCGATGTTCAATGAGGAGATAATGAAGTTGCTTACTGTACTGTTTGGAATAACCGTCTTTATCGTCATCATCCTGGCACTGGCACTGGTGGGAGCCATCTTTGGCTTAAGCAAGTCACCGGTTAGAAATACCGGAAGCATGGTGGTGAAAGACAACGCCTTGAAATATGAATACCGCGATGAGAATTCCCGTAAACGGAAGAAGTCTTTTTCTCTGACCAATATCGACCGTTATCTCAATGACTATAAAGAGATGTATCTTCCCGATGATCTGCGTCTGTACAAGGCTGACCCAAATAAGAAATCAAGTGCGATCAATCTGATGGTCGAGACGTCTGATAAACGCAAGCTTTCGCTGAAAGATCTCTACTTTGAAGACGCCGATCAGTATAACCGGATCTGTGCCTTCCTGGATCGTATCTCAGATAAAGACGAGATCGATCTGGAATTCAGACTGCGCAAATATGTTGCCCAGGAAAATATCCTGTACGCCGGTGAAGATGCCGTCAGGACTTTTAAGGAACTCAGAAAAGAAATCAGTGACAAGACGATCAAAGCTCAGATCGACAGAACGATCGAGAATATCCGCAAGACCAGTACATGTATCGACCAGATCGACAGAGACGATCAGATGCGCAAGCTCTATGACAACTATATGGATATGCTGGTGGAAATACTGAAGAATTATGCGACACTGGAGAAACACGAGAAACGTCCTGAAGAACTTAATAAAGCCAAAGAGAAATTACTGCAGACTTTCGAACTGATCAATTCCGCTTTCGATGCCCTGATCTCAGGTAAGGAAGAAGAAAAGATCGAAGAACTGGAAGCTGATGCCCAATCACTTGAAGATATACGCAAAGAAGAGACGGCTGTAGCAAACAAAGAATAGATCGGTCTATTACAGAAAGACGTGCTGATATTCCCGACCATGAAGCCAAGAGAGGGAGAAAAGGCGGAAAATAAGGCTTTTTCGACATCAAATGCAAAATTTGACACCAATTTGACACCTATTTTTTCAGAAAATGATATTGATTTTTCGAAAGTTGAGATTGAACCATTATTTACAGACTATGTCGACTTTGAAACTTTTGCCAAGTCTGATTATAGAGCGGTGAAGGTGTTAAACTGCGAAGCGGTCAAAGGTTCTAAGAAACTTCTGAAGTTTACTTTAAATGATGGTTCTGACAAAGAAAGGACAATCCTTTCAGGAATTCATGAATACTATGAACCGGAACAGTTAATAGGAAAGACCTGCATTGCGATCACGAATCTTCCGACCAGAGTCATGATGGGTATCGGTTCAGAAGGCATGTTGATAAGTGCCGTGCATCATGAAGAAGGTCAAGAAAGGTTGCACCTTTTGATGGTCGATCCACACATTCCGGCAGGAGCAAAATTATATTAGTTGATTAATATATGGCAGGCTAAACAAATGGCCTGCTTTTTAATTACATTGATAAAAACCATCCAATTACATTGATAAAAACCACCCAAGTATACACATGATATAATTTTGTAGATAAATGTAGATAAAAGGATAATTTTATGACAACTGTTAAAGACGATAAAGCTTTTGAAAAATGTCTTGCTGATAATCCGGAAAATCAACAATGGAGACCAATCTTTATGTTTATGCTGTATACCGGAATGAGAGTAGGGGGAAGTCACTGGTCTTACCGAAAAGGATATAGAAAACGATGAGATAAGTGTAAACCATACTTTGGTTTACTATGACAAAAGAGAAGGCAAGCGCAATAACATGACTTATGCAATTAACACACCGAAAACGGAAGCAGGAAATAGATCTATTGTAATCATTCAGCAAGTAGAAGAAGCTTTGCGTTTACAAAGAGAATATCTTGAATCTGCCGAGATAAAGTGCAAAGCGGTTGTTGATGGGTATACCGACTTTATCTTCGTAAACCGTTTTGGAGACAATCTGAATCAAGGAACGCTTAATAAAGCCTTGAGAAGAATTGTCAGAGATTACAACTTGAGCGAAATAGATAAAGCAACGAAAGAGAAAAGAGAGCCGCTACTTCTTCCTAATATATCGACACATATACTGCGTCATACATTTGCAACAAGAATGGTTGAAAACGGAGTTAACGCAAAGGTAATGCAGGAGACTCTAGGGCATAGCGATATTAGAACAACGTTGGATATCTATGCTGAAGCACAAAAAGAATTCAAGAAAAAAGAACTAATCAAAATATCTATTATATGAATGTTATATAAAACTCAATAACAACGGGCTGTAACTGAAGGTCTTTAGGTTTCGTTACAGCCCTTTTTTTGATGGTTTTACTTGAAAACGATCTGTCAGATCTTCATTTATAAAGTTCATGATTTTTTCAGACATAAAAATGAACAAGTGTCCTTTGATATCAACTTTTTGATAAAATTTATACATAAGATGCAGGAGAAATAATGTTATGAAAAAGACCATTAAACTTTTAACGGTGATAATGCTTATACTCGGGATGTTTTTCTTATCGGCTTGTTATAGCGACGGGGATGAGGATCCAAAAGAAAGGGAGTCAAGTTCTCTTAAATATTACGCCCGTAACCTTCGTTTCGAATTAGAATCATGTACCGGAACCTGCCTGACAATGGAAGAGATGCTTCAGCTTGTCTTCAACTATGAAAAAGTTCAAAAAAAATGGAGCAACAAAGAGCTTGATCTAATGTCCAACACAAAAGTTAAGGTACCTGAATTGCAGCTTGTTCCGCCTGGAAAATATGAACGCACTGAGAATACCAGATATGAGATAACGTTACTAGATAAAGATGAAAATGGCTTTAATAAAGGTCTCCAAGTCAGTGTCATGGATGATACTTCGGCCTGCAAGGTTCCTGACAGTACTGAACAAACTCATGTTGAAGACAATACCGGAAGCAGCACAGAACAGACTGCTCCTGTAGAAACCAACAACACGCAGAACGTTGAACAGAAGGCTGGTGTCTGGAAACTAAATAAAGAAAAGACCTACATAAAAGAAGGTGATACGACTTCCTATACATCGTGGGTATATACCTATATTGCCGAAGAGCTCTGGCATATGTATAAAGCGTATCTTCCGCCAGCTGAGGATCGTGAAGCCAGCGATACGACCTTTACCGTCAATTGCAGTGCTCCGCCTGAAGCAATCAAACCAGGTGAAACCATATCGTTCACACTTGATTTGAGTATGCAGCACTCCGGAGGCATGCTGGTAACCGCTACTTCATACATGCTGTTTGGAACACCTGAAAGTGATGGCAAGGGTTTGAAATACAATGGATCAAAATTCGGACCTGCTGTTGAGAATCAGCCGAATACATGTTCTGTCGATACAATGGATGAGAATATAAACCATGTTGTTGTATCACACACCTTCGATCAGGAAGGAACTCCTGGATCTGAACTGGGGATAATATTCTATGGATGTGACTGCATTACGCTCTGGATCTATGAGTGGGTTGAAGGATAATTAAAAAACCAGATAGCGATAGTCAATGTGTTACAGCCCTTTTTATAGTGTATTATTTGGGTTGGGTTATTAGTTATTACACCAAAGTTGACACCAATTTGACACCACAAATCCGCAATCATATAAAAAGATACATGAAACATATTTTCTATACAGGCATAAAAAAGCCATAAATAAATTTGAAAACTATAAGAAGTTATAAAGAGTTATAAATTATTAGAGCTCTTTTCCCGACCATGAAGCCAAGAGATGGCGAATAATGCGAAAAAGCCTTTAAAATAAGGCTTTTTTGATGATCAGACCTTCCTGTTTTGATCACAATTTTTAACAATAATATAAAATAGAAATAGTTAAACCGAATTTTTTCATATGACATGGATGGCAAAGTAAGATTACATATCGATAACTGAATAAATATAATATAATATTTTTTAATTAAAGGTCTTAACCTTTCGTGAAGGAATATTAATTTAGTTTAGGAACAAAGGGGAGACATATATGAGTGAAACATCCAATACTAATAAACAAACCGAATTAAAACCTTATCTATCTCCAATTGCGGTCTGGGCGTTATCTGTAGGTTCAGCGATTGGCTGGGGTTCTCTTATTGTCACCAGTAAAACCTATCTTTCTCAGGCGGGACCGCTGGGTTCCATCATTGGCCTGCTGATCGGTTTTGCGATGATGTTGATGGTGTCGAGTCACTATCATTTTCTGGGAAATCGCTATCCTGGTGTAGGTGGTTTGTACAATTATGTCAAAGAAGTCTTCGGGTATGACTTTGCCTTTCTGATCGGGTGGTTCATGTTCCTGATCTACATTGCCCTTTTCTGGGGCAATGCCACGAGCATTCCTTTGTTTGCGAGGTACTTTGTTTCCGATGCATTCAAAACCGGATATCTTTTTTCGGTATTCGGTTATGAGGTGTATCTTGGTGAAGCGCTGTTAACACTGTTCGTGATGTGGATGATCGGTCTTTTATGCATGAAGAGCAAAAAGGCAACCGCAAACGCAATGGTAGTGATGGCACTTATTTTTACCATCGGGATTACGATCTGTTTTGTCATCGCGATGATCGGTCACCAGAGCTCCGGCATGTCTATGAGTCCGGCTTTTGTACCAGACAGCAGTGCCCTGAGGCAGGTGATACGTATCGGCTTTCTCTCACCGTGGGCGTTTATCGGATTTGAAAGTGTGTCCCATTCCGCCGAAGAATACAAGTTCAAACACAGCAGTCTGTTCCGCATCCTTTTTATCTCTGTAGCTGTCACGACAGCATTATATATTTTTATTATCCTTTTAAGCGTTACCGCTTATCCGGAGGGCTGCACCAGTTGGCTGGACTACATCAGCCGATTGGATGAGTTTGAAGGGATCAATGGACTTCCGGCGTTTTATGCTGCATACCATTATCTTGGAGACACGGGCGTTTATATCCTGATGGCCTCCCTGCTATCACTGGTGCTGACAAGCCTGATCAGTATGCTGCGCACTGTAAGCCGTCTGTGTTATGCCGTTGCAAAGGATGGAATCCTGCCTAAACGTTATGCAGAGCTAAGTGACAAGCAAATCCCTGTCAACGCAATCACCCTGGTGCTTCTTCTCTCTTTGCCTATTCCTTTTCTGGGCAGAACAACGACCAGCTGGATCGTAGATGTCACGACCATAGGAGCAACTATTATATATGGTTTTGCATCCATTGCGGTTTTCAAGGTTTCCGGTAAGGAAGGCGCGAAAATAAACCATTTCATCAGTGGCATCTGTCTGTTTATTCTGGTCGCTTTCCTGGTCTTCCTGCTGTTCCCGGGTGTTTTCTCCGATTACACTATCGAGACTGAAACCTATGTGCTTATGGCTTTCTGGTCAATTCTTGGCTTGATCTATTTCAACTTTGTAATCCGGAAGGATCATGACAGGAAATATGGTAATTCCATCCTTGTTTGGATATCATTGCTTATCTTCGTTGTCTTGAATGCCTTGACCTGGTCAGAAAGGCTGAATGAAGAAAAAGAAAATAAAGTAATGGCAGAGTTAGCCAGCTATTTTGACGGTACAGCTGACAGCGAAACTCTTGCAATTGATAAAGATGAATATATAGCAATGCAGCTTAATCGGCTTCATGACGCGGACAACGTCAGCGCTTTGATCGTTGGAGGGCTTTTTGGTGTGTCTCTCATGGTCATGCTCATTAATTACAACACCAGCAAAAAGTGGGAAAATGAAGCAGCCAGTGAGCGCGATCAAGCCCGCACTATCGCTCTTACCGATCCTATGACCGGAGTTAAGAGCAAGCACGCATTCCTTTTGAATCAGAAGAAGCTCAACGCTTCCATTGAAGAAGGTGTAGCTGACAAATTTGCCGTTGTTGTCTGTGATGTAAATGGTCTGAAAGTGATTAACGACACACTGGGACATAAAGCGGGCGATGAATACATTATTAACGCATGCAGGATGATCTGTGACATCTTCCAGCACAGTCCGGTTTACCGGACGGGCGGAGATGAGTTCGTGGTGATCATGACAGGACGCGATTATCTCATCAGAAAAGAATTGGTTATGGCGCTGCACGATCGCTCAGTAGAGCACATCAACACAAAGGATGTCGTCATATCAGGAGGCCTGTCTGATTACGAACCCGGTGTGGACACCAGCTTCCATGCCGTCTTTGAGCGTGCTGATAAGCTGATGTATGAAGAGAAGAAACTGCTGAAGGCGATGGGCGCGATTTCGCGTGAAGATGCCGAAACAGAAGGAAAGCAGCTGTTTGCGAATGATGAAGATGCAGAAATCATGTATCTGAAGCGCCACGTCCTTATTGTTGAGGACGAGCGCATCAACCAGATGATCCTTGGCGAGATACTCGGTGAGGACTATGACATCCTTTACGCTTCGGATGGTATTGAGGCACTGGAGCAAGTGAAAACGCATAAAGATGAACTTGCCATGGTGTTGCTTGATCTGATGATGCCGCAGATGAGCGGTATGGAAGTTCTGAAGGTGATGAAAGAAGAAGAGGAACTCAGGAATATCCCGGTAATCGTTATGACGGCGGATCAGGCATCCGAGGTTGATTGTCTTAAAATTGGCGCGATCGATTTTATTCCTAAGCCTTATCCATCTGCTGAGATCATACAGGCCAGGGTTGCTAAATGTATTGAACTTACGGAAAAACGGAACATCATTCAATCTACAGAACGCGACAGCCTGACAAATCTATTGAACTTCGAATACTTTATGCGCTATGTTCGGATGTATGACCAACACTACAACGATATGCCTATGGACGCGATTATTCTCGATGTGAACCATTTCCATATGCTCAATGAACGCTATGGCAAGCAGTACGGTGACAGCGTGCTTGCCCGTATCGGAAGACAGGTCCGTCAGATTTCGCGTGAAGTCGGCGGTGTAGCCTGCCGCCATGGCGCAGACATCTTCCTCATCTATTGTCCGCATAGAGAGGATTATGAAAGTATTCTGGACAAGGCATCTGAGGAGCTTGTGGATGAAGATGTATCTGTAAACAGAGTGCGTCTACGCATGGGTGTATATTCTGAGGTGGATAAATCGATTCAGATTGAACGCCGGTTTGACTATGCGAAGATCGCTGCAGATAAGGTCAAGACCGGATTCAAAAAACCGATTGGACTGTATGACACAGAAATGTACGAGGCAGAGCTTTATCGGGAAAGGCTTCTGGAAGATTTCAAACCTTCCCTGGAAAATGGACGTTTTTTGGTATACTTCCAGCCTAAGTATGATATCCGTCCGGAAAGTCCTATCCTTGCCAGTGCCGAAGCGCTGGTTCGCTGGGATCATCCTGAACTGGGCATGATCAGTCCGGCTGTGTTCATCCCTCTGCTTGAGGACAATGGTCTTATTCTGGATCTTGATCAGTTTGTTTGGCATGAAGCAGCCAAAAGGATCAGGGAATGGAAAGATCGCTTCGGCTTTTCAGTTCCGGTTTCAGTAAATGTTTCCCGCATTGATATGCTTACACCTGATCTCAAGGGTATATTTATGAATATTCTGGAGGAATTCAGCCTCGATCCTAAGGATCTGGTTCTGGAAATCACGGAATCAGCTTATACCGGTGACAATGAGCAGGTTATTTCAACCGCCAAGGAACTGCGCGGAATGGGCATGGGTTTCCGTATCGAGATGGACGATTTTGGAACCGGATATTCTTCTCTCGGTATGCTGTCTCATCTTCCTATTGATGCACTGAAGTTGGATATGAGCTTTATCCGGAATGCATTTGGTGAAACAAGAGACATTCGTATGATTGAACTGATTATCGATATCGCGGACTATCTCCATGTGCCAGTTGTGGCAGAAGGCGTTGAAACCGAAGAACAGTACATGGTTCTCAAGGCAATGGGCTGCGATTATGTGCAGGGCTATTACTTCTCAAAACCTGTTCCTCATGACGCATTTGACAAGCTGCTGATTGAAAGAGGAAAAATTGAAGATGACATTACACCTGCGGTTAAGAAGTCCTATATGAGCATCTCTAAAGCACTCACAAGCGATTTTGAAAGCATCTACTATGTGGATGTTGCCTCTGACTTCTATCTTGAATTCTTTATTAGCAAGGATGGCGATCTGCAGATCCGTCCGGCTGGAACCAACTTCTTTGAGGAAGCCAGGGAGCAGCTGCTGAAGAACGTCAATGAAGAAGATGCGCAAAGAATCAGAGAAGCCACCAGTAAAACCAACCTGATCCGGCTTGCGGAGCAGGAAGAAGAGCTAAATCTGTATTTCCAAAAAGAAGAAAACGGAGAATCCAGAACTTATTCACTGCAGGTAATCAGAAACAGAGAAAGCGACCATCATCATATCGTCATTGGTGTAAGACAGGAATTGAACAAACCACAACAGGATCTATAACGCTTATTAAAAAGAAATTATAATAGAGTGTTTTATTTATGAAGAAATTGTCTGTACTTGCAGTATTGCTGCTGGTGTTTGTTCTGGCGATATCCGGCTGTGCGGAAAAAACGATACGCCGTCAGCGCCTAACTCAACTGAAGGGAGCGGATCTCAATCGACTGCGCCTGTTCTGCCGTGTTTATCCACTTATTGAGGAAGACTGCATTGCATTTGTAATCTACGGATCAGATAACAAAACTGACCCCCAATTTGACCCCAAAGCACGGTGAAACTATAAAAGAGTCTATAAACAGTTTAGGAAGATGAAGTTAAGAAAATGCCGATAATAAAGGCAAAAATAGGGAAGCGTGAAGATATAAAGAGATATAAAAAACCTTAAACCTTTTCCCGACCATGAAGCCAAGAGATGGCGAATAATGCAAAAAAAGCCTTTTTTGATGATTAATAGTTTTAAGGTGCTGGTTTTGATATCTCAAAATTTAAACAGAAGAAACATCAACAGTTCTTTTTCTTTCGTCCATTAGAGTATACATATTTATATTAACCAAAACCCATTACCGTTCGTATAATATAGAAGAGTCAAACGAACGAGCAAAATAAAAACAGGGAGGAAATGATTATGTCAGACAAAAATGAACAGCTGAATGGTGAAGAGTTAGAAAGCGTAGCCGGTGGCTGGATACCTGAGTCAAATTTAGGCAAGGCAAATGAAATTGCGAAAGAAATTGCAGCATTTTTCCATAGTGTCAATATTCCAGATAACAGCAGAGAAACTGTAAAGAAATATGTAGAGATGTGTTATTATTACCCGATCGTGTTACCTAGCGGTCGTTCATCAGATAAAGGTATCGGCGGATTATATTATCCGTTATCAAATTTTACCATTACCAAGGATGATGTTATCGATCTGGTTATGAAGTATATTTAAGGAATCAATATGAAAGCGCACCAGTAAACAATGAAACAGGGAAACGAAATGAAGAAAAAAGGAAAAGCAAGGATAGAACTGATAGATGTGGCAAAGGCCATTACGATCTTTCTGGTTATAGTGGGCCACGCAGCCAGCAATTCGGCTACACCTTTATACAGGAGAGTACTGTATTCATTTCATATGCCGCTGTTTTTCTTTCTGGCAGGAATGAGTATAAAACCGTTTCCGGTTAATGACTGGGAAGGATGGAGGAAATTCCTTAAAAAGAACATCCTCGCATTGATAGTTCCTTATTTCATCTGGGGCCTGATCTTCTCTCCTTTCTCTTTTGCGATCTTCCCCAAACTGTTTTACGGTTCATGGACGGTTATTGCCTCAACAGGAACACTTTCATCTCTGTGGTTTCTAACGGCTTTCTTTGTAGCGAGGATCATAACTCAGACAGTTGTTTCTTTTTCTTTCAGATTTGAAAACAGTAAACGCCGACTGTTCTATATGCTTTCAGCAGTTGCGGTGTTTGCCATAGGATTTCTGTTTCCTCATCTGGAGCAGGGATATCCGTGGTGTCTGGATGTCGCTTTCGTCGCATCCGGGTTCATACTTATGGGAATCGCTCTCAGGGAACAGATCCTTATCATTGCTCAGCAGAAAACAATCGTCCTGAGTGCGATATTTGCTGTGAGTCTGGCCATCTTCCTTTGTTCTACTGTATTCAGAGCAGATTCACTTACACTGATGCGCATGTGCGCTTCTGAATACGGCAATTTATTCTGGTTCTTTGTTACGAGCCTTTCAGGTACGGTAGTTGTGGTGGCGTTGTCGATGCTGTTTATCAGGATCGCCAGAGAGGGGATAAGACCGTTCAGCTATAAGGCGATCACTTATATCGGAACACATACGATGGGTATTTTCCTACTTCATAAAAATATGCTGCAGGATCTGATCCTTCCTTTCCTGGCAAATATCATTCCCGATATGGAATCTATAAGAATAATATTAGGGAGTTTTATAACTCTTGTGATTGCGGTATTATTATGTACCGTTATTGAAATATATATTCCTCAGCTTCTTGGACAGTTCCCGAAATACGAAGATCAGAAATAAGCTTGGTGTGACGCATAAAGTCAAATTTGTATAATCAATATTCTTAAACACAGCGAAATTATAAAAGAGTTTATGAATCGCTTAAGAAACCGAGGGTAAAAAACGCAAAAAAAGGAAAGCGCGAAGATATAAAGAGATCTGGTATAATAATAACGGTTTATATAACTGCAAGAGATTAACCAAAAAACATATTTAATTAGATATATAGAAAGAGGAACATAAAATGTTTAAGATGATTTTTAGAAAGGTGAAGAATAAATTATATATGTTTATTCATCAGAAGAAAAAAAACAAAGCCAAGGAGAAAGAAACAACCAAAAACTAGACACATTTAGTTTGGTTTTGAATTGCCAGTCATCATTATTGAGTGAGAACAAAGGAATGAATATAATGGCATGTGTCAAAAAGCGCATGCCTTTTTTAGTGGAAACAGGATGCATGAAGCCGATATGATATCATTGAACTGAAGAGTGTGACAGGCACCGATGTGTCATTGTCATAAAAAAGAAAAGTATAATGAGCGTAGAACTGAAATATATAAAAAGAAGCCCAGGGTTGCTGAAGGATCTCCAGAAAGTCTTTTTCTGTTCAACGGAAGAAGACAGGATCAGGTACTTTGATGAGGTCAGTTCTGATCTGTTTGAACTGCAGGACAATCTGTCTGTTTGGTATATAGAGGGTGATATCGGTCAATTGAACGAAGAAGAAAAACAGGCTCATCTGTCAGATCTGTCACAGATGGCCCTGTTCGTCGTGCCGGTGACCGGTGGTTTCCTTAAGACAGAAAACGCAGCCCGCGAATTGGAACTGGACTTTGCGATAAAGCAGAACATCCCCGTCCTGCCGCTCCTGGAGGAACAGGGACTGGAGATACTGTTCAACGAGGTCTGCGGTAATCTGCAGATCCTGAACAAATACGATCCCGATCCGACGGCTCTGCCTTTCAAAGATAAACTGAAACTGTTCTTGGATACCGTCTTGCTCAAGGATGAGATGATCTTAAAGATCCGCAAGGCTTTTGCGGCTTATATATTCCTGAGTTACCGTAAAAAAGACAGACGCTACGCCCAGGAAGTGATGAAACTGATCCACAGGGATCCTTTCACCCGCGATATCGCCATCTGGTACGACGAGTTTCTGACTCCGGGCGAGGATTTCAATGAATCGATCAAAGAAGCTTTTGAAAAGAGCGGACTTTTCTCAATGGTCGTTACGCCGAACCTACTGGAAAAACCGAATTATGTGATGACAACTGAATATCCGATGGCGTGCGAGGCCGGCAAAACGATCCTGCCGATCGCAGCTGTCGATATCGATAAAGAAGCTTTGAAACAAGACTATCCGGGCATACCCGAACCGATCGAAGCACAGGAAGGAAACGTTGATCTGATCGGCAGTCTGATCAGGAAAGCTCTGGATATCAAGAAAGATGATGATCCGCTGCACAAGTTTTTCATTGGTCTGGCTTATCTTTCCGGTATCGATATGGATACCGATCATGAAAAAGCCAGGACGCTGATCACCGAGGCTGCCGAAGGAGAGTGCGAGGAAGCATACAGAAAACTGGTGACCATGTACGAAGTCGGCCAGGGTGTAAACAGAGATTATGAAGAAAGTGCGAGCTGGCAGGAAAAATATGTCGTTCTGCTGGAGAAGAAACTTTCTGCTGAAGAGACTGATGAAGATCTGCGTTTCAGATATATCAGAGCTGCAAATGCGGCGGCAGCGAAATGGAGAGGTCTGCTTCGTTATGATCATTGCTGGTCGTTGTTAGAAAAGATGATGGCTCTTGAGATTGCGGACATGAGCAACCATGAGAAGATCGCCATGGCAGAGTCTTTTCAGTATGCGGCGGAAATGGCTAACTCTCAGAAAGAGTATTCTAAAGCCAGAAAATTCCTTGAAATGATGCTGGAGATCTCCGATAGTTTCATCACTTCCTTTAAAGAGATTGAGCTGGAGAATAAAGGTTCGTCCCGCGACAGTGATATGCTTAAGACCATTTACAGGGGTTTAGGTCTGGTCATTCAGGGTGATATCGAAGCAAACGAAAAGAACTGGGAAGAAGCAATTAGTTCCTATGAAGAAGCGGAACCTCTGATAAGGAAAGTCTTTGCGAGGGATCCGGCTAAAAATCAGGATTCTGCCAGGACATTGGTAGGACTTTACGGAAAACTGGGCGAAGCATATTATGTGTCGGATAAGGCATCAAAGGAATGTCAGCAGAAAGCCGAAAAGAAATGTCGTGAAGGACTGCTTTTCATGCAGGGAGTGAGGAATCAGAACGGAGCATTTACACAGGGACCGTATGCGTACAGGATGTATAAGACCCTGATAGAGATCTATAAACAGGAGAAGAACTATATAGCGGCACAGAAGGCTGCCAATGAACTGTTGGCTCTGGCTGAAAAGGAAAACGAAGATCAGGGAAGTATCAGTTCCGCCAGGATCCTGGCTTTTGCCTACAGTTGTCTTGGTTCGATTGCTGAAGATAAAAAGGACTATGCTGCTGCCGAGAAACAGATCCGCGCGGCTGCCGAGATCGAAAAAGCTTTGACGGAAAAGGCAGGGATCAATGAAACAGAAAAACAGCTGGTATCTTACTATCAGAATCTGCTTAGATACGCAAACGAAAGAGGAGATGACAAGACAGCCGCATTCTATTCCGATAATATAAGATACTTCCGCTCACAGCTCGCTATGCATTATTACAGGAAAGCGGAGAAAGGTGACAGGCAGGCAGCTGCCAAAGCTCACGAGCTTTATCAGAAACTGCATGAGGATTATCCCGATCGCGATTACGGCAAGAACGCCGTCTATGTCAAAAACCACTTTCTGAAATAAATCAGCTTTAAAAGTAAGACCATATTAAGAGTTTTAAAGGTTTTTCACAGTAAGAGACCAAAGAGCCAGAATTGAAACAATACCGTAAAAGGATGATACAATCTATTTAAACACAGCAAGATGAAACAGGAAATGAAAGACAGAAAACACAATATCCTGAAGAGTATCCACAGTTCATCATGGGGCATATCGATGATCGCTTTAACAGTAGTAGCTGTTCTGGAGATCTTTATGATCGGCTTCTCGATCGCCAATGCAGAATTCTACGGACCTTATTTGGGCATATATCGTTCTTTTTATATTTTTCTTCTGCTGGCAGCGCTTATCTATATCGCTTTGAATTTCTATATTAAAATGGATATCGAAAATCGTCAGAAGCTGCTTAATGTTTTAAATCCTGTATATGTGGTCCTGTTTTTCGCCTGGTCATTGGGTATCATCTATTACGATGCAAGTATTACCGGCAATTTCGATCCGGCAGTCTTCATGACTTTCTCGCTGATAATTCCATTGAGTTTCTTCCTGTTCCCGTCTGTCTACGCGCTGATCGTCGTACTGGCTGATGCGATCCTCTTATATATTGCTATCTGGGCTACAGGAACTTCTGCGCCTTTGATCAATCTGGTCTTCTTCTTCATTTTCCAGTTCATTCTGGGTATCAGCTTCCTCAGGATCAAGATCAGACTGGCAGAAAGGATCCTGATTGAAGAAGAGAACGCGAAGATCGATGTCTTAACGGGTCTGCCTAACCGCAGATTCTATGAGAACGATCTGAAGGAGCAGACCGAAGAAGGCCTGAAAGTAGATCTGATCTACATGGCTATCGACCTTAACGGTTTAAAAGAAACCAACGACCATTACGGTCATGAGACCGGTGATAAGATCATCGTCGGTGCCGCAAGATGCATCGAAGAGTGTTTCGCTAAAAAAGGCAAGGTCTACAGGATCGGCGGTGATGAGTTCGCCGTGATACTGCATGGAAATAAGCAGGAAATGGAAGAGATGATCGCTTCCTTTGAAGAGAGTATGAAGAAGTGGAGTGAAGAAAACGGTGTCACTTTATCTGCTTCATACGGTTATGTCTGTCTGAAGGAACATCCTGAACTCAATATTACCGAGCTGGCCAAAGAAGCCGACAACAGGATGTATGAGGCCAAGGCTGAATACTACAGCACAGATGATAGAAACAGACGCAAATATATCAGTTAGATCGTAAGACGTTATCTTCGTGAATATTGATATTAAAAACAGGAACATGATATTATACGATTATTAAGTAAATTAGAGGTGATTAAATGAAGAGAATATTATTATGCTGCGGGACCGGTATTGCAACATCAACGGTCATCAACCACAAGATCGAAACTGAACTGATCAACAGAGGCTACAAAGGTGAATTTGTCATCGAACAGTGCAAGCTGGCAGAAGCACCGGCAAGGTCAGTAAACTTTGATTTCTGCATCAGTACGGTACCAAGCACACTGAAGCTTGCCTGCCCGCTGATCGTAGCGACAAATCTTCTGCTCAACAGAAATGTTGAAGAGATCTATGCTCAGATCGAAGAAGAACTGAAAAAATAGTCAGATCAGAAAATCAGAGAAAGGCAGAAATGCCTTTTTCTTGTGGACAAAGTATTCATCTGTATTCCAAATTGCCGATATTTAGGGTAAAATAACCTTGTCACGTTGAAGAGACGAGTAAGACATACAAGGTCTTAGAGAGAGTTTCCGCCGGTGGAAAGGAAACAGATACTGCTGTCTGAATAAAAACTCGGAGTGAATCGTCGGTCGCGTTAAGACTTAATGAAGGTGCATACGGTCATGACCGTATGAACTAAGGTGGTACCGCGTGATCAACGTCCTTAGAGATAGGGACGTTTTGTTTTGTAAGGAGAACAAGTATGGGAAGAGAATTTAACGATCAGGAACTGGTAAGAAGACAGAAGGCTGAAGAACTCAGAGCCAAGGGCATCGATCCGTTCGGTCAGGCTTATGAGAGGAACGCGAATTCAAAGTCGATCAAGGATGCCTATGGCGATGCGGACAAGGAAGAACTGGAAACCAGAAACATCGAAGTCAGTATCGCCGGAAGGATCATGTCCAAGCGCCGTATGGGCAAGATGTGTTTCATGCATATCCTGGACAAGGACGGACAGATCCAGCTGGTCATAAACAAGGCTGATGTCGGTGAAGAGACTTATGAGCTGGTAAAGAGTTCTGATATCGGTGACATCATCGGTATCAAGGGTATCGTCTACAGGACCAATCCTAATGACAATAATCCTAAAGGTGAACTGTCAGTCTATGTAAAGGAATATACACATCTGTCCAAGGCATTAAGACCATTACCGGAGAAGTTCCACGGTCTGTCTGATGTGGAAGAAAGATACAGAAGAAGATATGTCGATCTGATCATGAACGATGAAGCCAGAAGGATCGCTTTCTTAAGACCGGCTATCATCAGAGCTATCCAGCGCAATCTGGATGCTCAGGGACTGGTCGAAGTTGAAACACCGATCCTCAACCCGATCCTGGGCGGTGCCAATGCCAGACCGTTCACGACGCATCACAATGCCCTGAACAAGGACTTTTATCTGCGTATCGCTACTGAGCTTTATCTGAAGAGACTGATCGTCGGCGGTATGGAAGGTGTCTATGAGATCGGCAGACTTTTCAGAAATGAAGGTATGGACCTCAAGCACAATCCGGAATTCACGACTATCGAAGCCTATGTTGCCTACTCTGATCTGGAAGGCATGATGAAGCTCTGTGAGAACCTCATGGAAGAAGTATCGATGTCGGTTCTCGGTACGACCGAAATACAGACCGGTGATCATACGATCTCCTTAAAGGCTCCTTTCAAGAGAGTTGATATGACTGATGCGATCAATGAGAAGACCGGCAAGGATTTCCGCAAGCTCTCACTTGAAGAAGCAGAAGCTGTCGCCAGTGAATACCATGTTGAACTGGAAGCTCATGAGCATGACCTCGGCCACATCATCAACAAGCTCTTTGAAGAACTTTGTGAAGATGACATGACCGGTCCGATCTTCGTCTGCGGTCATCCGATCGAGATCTCACCACTGGCCAAGAAAGATCCGAAGGATCCAAGATTCACGCTCAGATTCGAACTGTACATCAACGGCACCGAATACGCCAATGCCTTTACCGAGCTGAACGATCCGATCGATCAGTATGAGAGATTCGAGAATCAGCTGAAAGCCAAGGAACTTGGTGATGCGGAAGCCAGTGAGATGGATATGGACTATGTCGAAGCCCTGGAATACGGACTTCCTCCAACCGGCGGTATCGGTATCGGTATCGACCGTTTCGTGATGCTGCTGGCCGGAACAGATTCGATCAGAGAGGTATTACTGTTCCCGACCATGAAGCCAAGAGACGGTGAAAGAAACAATATCAAGACAGTCGAAAAGAGCGAGGAAGTCATCGACTTCTCCAAAGTTGAGATCGAACCGCTGTTTGAAGACAGTGTCGATTTCGATACTTTCTCTAAATCTGATTTCAGGATCGTTAAAGTCCTGAAGTGTGAAGCTGTTCCTAAATCAAAGAAACTGCTGAAGTTCACCCTCAATGACGGAACAGATAAAGAAAGGATCATCCTTTCCGGTATACATGAATTCTATGAACCGGAAGAACTCATCGGCAAGACCTGTGTGGCGATCGTCAATCTGCCGCCGAGGAATATGATGGGTATCGATTCAGAAGGCATGCTGATATCAGCAGTACACCATGAAGAAGGGAATGAGAAACTACATCTCTTGATGGTCGATCCACACATTCCGGCAGGAGCAAAACTGCACTAATAAAACAAAACAAGGAACTGTTAAACCTAAGAAACAGTTCCTTTTAAATTGCCAAAGAAAAAGGAGCAACGCTCCTTGACTTTTTATAAATCTGACAATTTGTTTAATTCATCTTTTCTGAAGTCTTTTTGAACTTCGGTATAGATTTCAAGAGTGACACGTATATCTGAATGCCCGAGAGTATCCTGCATTACTTTCAGAATTACACCTTTTTCCATCATGCGTGTAGCAAATGTGTGTCTAAGGGTGCGGGTTGAGATTTTTGGTAAGAGCAGAGCTTCTCTCCTCTCCTCCTTTGCCTTATCGATTTCCTGAAGATTATAGTCTCTTACAATTCTTCTTAACGCCTTGTTTAATGTCCCCTGGTTCAAATTCTCACCGAACCGATTAACAAACACAAAATCTGTATACCCATCAACAACAGCCTTGCGTTTAATTTCGGCCTTTTCCAAATAATCGTCTTCCAGATCGAGCGCCTCTCTAACTTGAGGGAGGATTAATACCATCCTTTTACCAGCTTCCGTCTTTGTGGAGTTGATTGAATATGTCATCTTGTTAGATTTATCTGTCCTTTTATCGTAGTAGACCAGTGTATGATTTACGCTGATATCATCTTCAAGAATATCGTTTTTCGTTAACCCAGTGACTTCTCCCACTCTCATGCCTGTATAAAGCATGAAAGTAAATATTGGTCTCCATTGTTCGTTTAATGGATTACTTTTCAGATAACCCTCAAAGGCTTTTTGTTGATCAAGTGTAAGGGCTTTTTTCTTTTCGCTCGAATAATTCTTTGATTTCTTAAGTTCTGTTAAGGCGCTTTTTGCCGGATTTTTAATGATGATACCTTATAATATAGATATAAATAAGGAATCATAAACACCATGAAAAAACAGGGAAACAGATTGAGAAAAGTCTCAACATTATTATTGATTGCCTTGCTGACGCTTTCTTCATGCGGACAAAAGGACAATGGTGAAGAAAACGCTGCAGCTGCTTCATATGAAAACAACACGACCGAAACTGATCAGTTGATGTATGGTGTAAGCAATGAACTCTCTCCCGATCCGGAAAATGTAAAGCTGGAAGTCCCGGATTATCTTTGTGAAGAAAAAGTTGAATATACGGTAACGGCTTTAAATCAGTATGTGACCAAGAATGGAGAATCAAAAGCTTACCGTTATGAGATATCATCTGAACAGCTTAAAGGTGAACTCAATGGTTTCATGGAGATCCATATTCCTTATGATGAGACATTCTTTGAGGCCGGAGAAGATCCTGCCAAGTGCGTTTGTGTTCATTATGTGGATGAAGATGGCAAACTGCAGCTGGAACTTTTTGATGTTGATACAGAAAACAATGAAGTAATAATCTATGCGCAGCACCTTTCGCCAAGAGAGATCTATCACTACAAAACTCAGAAACTGGCAGAGAAGTATGATATCAATTTCGGCAATCTTATTGTCGGTAATGTAAAACTTGATGAATCGGAAAATGTCTTCATCGGTTTTACCAAAGATATCGAAACAGATCCGGGGTCCTGGGACGGCGAACATTTTGAATGGACGCCTGAAGATACAGGCAATACGTACATACTGGCGGCAAAACTGGCCGCTGCCCCTTACTTCCCGATTTTATTCAAGGTTATCCCTAAAAATGATAATAATCTGATCTATGATACGTCAACCTGGATCTCCAATGCGGCCAATCTCCTTTCTTTAGGTGGACCGTATGTGTAGTCTTATATCAACAGAGGTTTAAGCAGACTGAGCGTTTTAGGAATGTATACTTCTATGTGCAAGCTTTCATATGAATTTGAAAGCAGGGATCCGGTTACCGGTAAGAAGACCAGAGATGAAGTTCTCAGTCTTTATAAGACTTTCATAAACACAGTTACGGATTCAATTGCCTATAACTATTCTGACTGGATAGTAGAATCGGTATCCATGTATATGGCAGGTGTATTTATCTTCGGCCAACTGATCGATGCGATGTTTGAGGAAGCTGTGTATCAGAAGCTGTGGGATATAGGACAGATCTATGAATACTTCGGTGATAGCTATACTGCAGGTAAGTATAAAGCCAGGACAAACATGGAATGGTACAACCTCTTCATGGATATCATTGAAAGATATATAAAGGCCGGCAAGCAGGATTACATCGAAGATGCGATCGATCGCGAGATCTATCTGTATGCCACCAAGTTCTGGCAACTTGATGCCGATACGGTAGGTGAAGTCACCACTGCTTCGGGTTATAAGCGTATGCCTTGGCCAACGGAATCAGAGCAGAAGAAACTCACGGATGCCTATATCGAAAACCTGAAATATCGTCTGCATCCGATCGCCAATGCCTGCATGAAGACGATGGAAAAGAAGACGGAACTCGCAGTTCTTCTTAAGATGCAGGATACCTACAACAACTTCAACTACAAGACACCTTTAAGAGTTTACGATGCCAACAAGGAAAAGAAGTTTGGTGGCTACTGGTTCAGATTTAAGAAGCTTCAGGATGATGCGGATCCAAAGATCTGGAAAGGACAGTTAGACAAAGACGGTCAGTTTACGTCGCAGTTCTCAATCACCGACTGGATCGTTGCAGGACAGCCTACAGTAGCAGCTCTATATAAGACCGAGCAGGATATGAAGGATGAAAAAAATGCCGTAACCACTGCAAAGATAGAATTCGGAGCGAAGGCTAAAGATGAATCAACGGTTGCTTTTCTTGAAACGGATGATCTTGTCTGGGTAATGGATACGATCGTTTATCAGAAACACAATGATAATTATGATACCTGTCTGCTTCCGACAGATTATGAATGTCCTACTGATACACAATGTGTCGTTCCGGCAAAATCATGTGTCGGATATGATGTTGAAATAAAAGGAGACAGTTATACAATTACTAAAACCGAAAAATGGGAGACCAGTAGTGAACCGGAGATATATAAAGATACTTACAAGATACCGCCTATTGTTATTACAGGTGGGAAGCAGATGGATGAATGGGCAAAAGAACAGTCAAAAGAGTCTTATCTGCAGTTTCTGATATATCCTCCTGAGGAAACGGATTTCTCAAAAGGTTTAGGTGTTACATATATGACCGGCATTAACTACAGTGCTTCTTTTGAAAAGAAATGGCCAGAAGCAGGAAAATCAGTTCTGATATCAGATGGTTCCAATATCGGTTTCGTATATAAAGCAATGAGTGCTGATAAAGCCAAAGAAGTAAACAAAAAAACTGTTGAGATGTCTCTGGAAGAATATTTTAAAAAGGGTGACTGGAGATAATCCTTAACAAAAGAAAAACTATAATCTAAGCTGATCTGAGCTGATGATTATAAACATGAAAAGAAATTTTCAATCATTCTTTTTATATCAGAAACTTAAAGTAGAGTCTCCGCTTTTTGTGTAGCGCCATTGATGCTGATTTTTGATAGAATTAAGACAAAGGATACAGGAAATAAAATATAAAACATGTCTCACATAAAGAAGAATTATCTGTATGCATTAAACAGTATCATTCCTCTTATCTTTGGTCTTTTTATCTATATGACTATTAAAGAAGAGACGTTGATATCTCATTCATTATCTTCGTTACGTTCCCTGATGCCGATCATAGATTATCCGCTTATAATACGGAATTTTGCGGCTGATTTTCTTTGGACATATTCTCTGTTTTTCTGTTTGAAGCTTACGCTTGGAGATGAATTAAGCGGTAAATACAATGTTATAGTTTTGTTATTGACAGCTATTGTCGCAGTAATCATGGAGTGTCTTCAGCTGACAGATATCTTTTCCGGGACATTTGATCTGCTGGATATAGTTACTGAATCAGCGGCAGCTGTATGTGCTTTATTAATTTCTAACATGATAGAACGGAGGACTGATTGTTATGAAGAGAAATAAAATTGTGAGAGTGATCTTAACAAGCCTGGCGATTATCCTTTTTGCCTGTATGGCGATGGGATCGAATTTTTCCGAAAAAAACAAGGAATGGGACAATAAACTTAAGAATGATGAAAAGTTTAAAGACTACTGTGTATACATCAATAGTTCAGTGGAAGCATGTACCGGGACGTGCCTTACAAGAGAAGAGATGGCTCAGCTGGTATACAACTATGAAAAAGTACAGATAAACGCAAAAGAAGAAGAGGTCTTTGATTTACAGCTCCAGACGCCTGGAGAACACAAACATGATGAAAAGACAAGATATTCGATAACGACGCTGGAAACAAATGAATACGGCGTATACAAAGGGCTCAAAGTCAGTGTTATGGATGATGTTTCAGCCTGCAAGATCGAAGAAGCAGGGCTCCCTGTGAAGGAGATAATTGGAACATATGAAATCGTAAGTGAGGTCAAAATACAATCAGGCGATAGCGAATTCGTTCAAGAACTTACCTGGACATTCAATGTTGACGCCGTAGAAGGCAACACCATAGCAATAAAAATGGAGGGCGTCAGGTTTGGAGAAGGATTATATGGCCCTGCAAGCGGTGTCTGTGAAGTCAAGATAGCTCCTGAATGGTTTGAGGCCATGCATACAGAACCGCGGGACGGAACAGAACGTTTTACTTTTTCAAAGCAGGACGGAAAGATCCAGTTTGAAATGATAGAACTCGGCAAGGAAGACGCTGTTCCTGGAATTGCATACAAAGTCGAATAACTGAGAAATTAAGAATGAAAGTAGAAGAGACCAATTTAGTTCCCAGCTATGAAGCCAAGAGAGGGAGAAAAGTCTGAAAAAGCCGATAAATAAAGGGTTTTTAAAGATAGGTTTCCAGAAATTTGACGACTTTGACGACCATTTGACGACCAAAAAAATTCTTTTAAAAAAAGGAACTGCTTGAACTAAATATAGTTTAGGGAAGCCCGATTTGTCGAGCTCTTTATGAATAAAGGTTATCCATCAATGACAATGGATGAAGTATCACTTGGGAAAGGCGAATATGGTGCAGGATCAGCTTCTATTGAATATGATCCAGAAAGGCCTAGATACGTAAGGATAACAGATATAAATGATGACGGAACATTAAACAATGATTTTGTGTCTTCAATCAATCTTGAAGACGATGAAGTATATAAACTTCATTATGGTGATTTTCTTTTCGCTAGAATGGGTGCAACGGTTGGAAAAACATATGCATATAAATCTGGCAAATCGTATAAGCAGATAATAAGATATAATAATAGTGAACTGAAGTAAAAAATAATTCAGAAACCGTAAGTGGACGGTATAGCCGGATCATGTTATGAATACGGCGTGTTTTACAAGGAGAGATATAAATATGAAAAAACTGACGATCATTCTGCTTTTGCTTCTGATGATTACCGGATGTTCATCTGAAGCCGCAGGTTCACCAGGCGGTACAGAGAGCTATGCCCCAACATCTCAAAGCAAGGATGATATCAACGTCGATGATATCATCGTTGAACCGCTTGAACAGAACAATATAGGTTCAGGCAGCAGCGAAACATATACAGATAACAGCGTTGCAGGCAGTACAGTCGAACCTGATGTCAGTCAGGCTGCAGATACTCAGGATACGTATGTGCAGGATTTCGAT
Source organism: Erysipelotrichaceae bacterium (assembly GCA_017432005.1). Taxonomy (GTDB): domain Bacteria; phylum Bacillota_I; class Bacilli_A; order Erysipelotrichales; family Erysipelotrichaceae; genus Colivicinus. Next base: position 30,777 of record JAFRKA010000010.1, on the reverse strand, counting down.
GTCAGCAAGCTCAGCTTCGAAGACTTTGATGAACTGTATGGGCAGATGATGTATGAAGGTTTTCCGGAAGAAAGAGTACATGAACCTTTAGGCAATGCCAACGGAGTCTGGAAGTATCTGCTCAGGATCCGCCGGGATAACTCCGTAGACGGCTATCAGTTCGATGAACTGGGTTATGCCGAAATGAAAGTTCATGACGGTGATGAGCAACCGGTCGTGATAACTTTGCATCCAAGACTTGCCAGTGACACGATAGAAGTCTGGGAAGAATCGGATGAAGAGATAGGTTATGAGCCTTTCGGTGGCGGTTTTAACGAAAACAAGGAAATAAAACTTATAGGCAACAACTGTGTCCTCTATTTGAAAGAGTATTATGCCTATGAAGGAAGAGAATATCTGATCGCTACACTATGGATGTCTGAAGAAGATTTCGGTGACTTCATGATGATCAGAGGACAGGAATAGAGATACGATAATAGCTTTTAGAGCAGGCTTGTCCCTTTGCGTTTGGGACAGTCTGCTTTTTTTATGGATTGCTTCATAATATAAACACTAATGAGTTAAAATATTATTAATATGTTCCGGTATTCAAATATGTACAAAAAATATCTTAGTATCCTGCTGACTGTTTTGTTGCTCATATCAGGTATAGGTGTTTTTAATGTTGCCTATGCGGAAGGTGATGAGGAAGATGACGGCTACACCTGGGAGATCATCGAAGATGATGATTTAGGTGATGTCTTTGACAAAGAGACCATACTTGGTTCGACATCTTATGCAAAAAGAGGAAACATTCGTGTCTCCATCGTTCTGGAAGAAGAATCAGCCCTGGACCGTTATCCTGATCTTGATCCTGATGATGAAACGATAGAAGTTTATCGTCAGGAACTTAAGGCAAGGCAGGATGAACTGGCAAAACTGATCGGGAAGGAGATCCTCGGCGGTAAACTGGATGTGGTCTGGAATCTGACCCTCACCAGCAATATCATTTCTGCCAATGTGCCGAAATGGACGATCGATCAGATCAAGGAAGTGGACGGAGTAAAAGACGTCTTTCCGGAGAATCAGTATTCGATCAGCACTGACGACGAAGATCAGGCTGGCCTGAATATGACGAATGCATCGAAGATGATGAACACTCAGAAAGTCTGGTCGAACGGCTATACCGGAGCAGGATCGATCGTGGCGATCGTCGATACAGGTCTGGATCTGGAGCACATCTCATTTAATGAACAGGCTTTTGATCATGCGATCGAAGAAGTGAGAGGAAACGGTAAAGAAGTCGATCTGCTGACAAAGGCAGAAGTTCAAGAGATCTGGCCTTCTCTCAACGCCGCAAGCAGAAAACAGGCTGAGGGTACAGAATACTATTACAGCAGAAAGGTTCCTTACATATTCAACTATGTCGACAGGGATTTTGATGTCAGTCATCTTAATGATAAGCAGGGATATCACGGCAGCCATGTTGCAGGCATCGCAGCTGCCAACAGATATATACTTAATGGAAATAAATATGAGAATGCTCTGGAATATGTAAACACACAGGGAGATGCACCGGATGCCCAGGTCCTGGTCATGAAGGTCTTTGGAAAAGGTGGCGGTGCCTTCGATTCCGATTATTTCGCAGCGATCGAAGATGCGATCCTGCTTGGTGCCGATTCAGTCAATCTTTCCCTCGGAAGTCCTTATGCAGGACTCTCATATGCGGAAGATGCTTATACGAGTACTATTGACAAGCTGAAAGGAACAGATCTCATCTGGGTTACTTCAGCCGGCAACAACAGTAATTGGGCAGAAAAAACTGAACAAGGTATTCTGTATAAAGACGGAGTGAATTTTGCGACGAATGGTATTCCGGGTACCTATGCAACTTCTCTGTCAGTCGCTTCAGTGGATAATGACGGCAGGACTGCAAATTATCTGAAATTCAAGGACAGGATCATATTCTATGATGAATCAGTGAAGAAAAATGATCCGATGACATGGCACCCGGGTGAATATGATTTCATCTACATCGATGGATTTGGTACCGAAGCAGAGTTTGCAGCAGTAGATGCTTTAGAAGTAGATGGTTTATTGGGGGGAAAGATCGCGATATGTAATCGTGGTGATTTGACTTTTGTTGAGAAAGCCAACAACGCTGTAAAATACGGAGTGAAGGCGACGATCATCGCCAACTATGACGATAGTCACATTTCACCTAGTATTGATTCTTATGTACATGATGAACCATTAATCATCATCAGTAACAGTGATTCAAATTTTATAAAGACAAACAGTATTGAAAGCAAAGTTGGTGACCTTACCTACTACAGCGGCAAGATAACAGTCTATAATGATCAGAAAATAGAATACTATGATTCAGATTATTACAAGATGTCTTATTTCTCCAGCTTTGGTGTTCCGGGCGATCTGTCCATGAAGCCGGAGATCACGGCACCGGGTGGAAGTATCTATTCGGTCTATGGTGCAAGCAAAGATGATAAGAGCAGCGGTCATTCCAGTTACGGGAATCTTTCCGGCACTTCCATGGCATCTCCGCAGATCGCCGGTCTGAGTGCAGATATGGTACAGTACATCAGAGAGAATGGTCTGGACAATCAGGCGGAAAAGCTTGGTCTGACCCGCAGAGGACTCATCCAGAGCCTGCTGATGTCAACGGCTGTTCCTATGATAGAAGAAAGCAGTAAATCATATTACAGTATCCTAAGTCAGGGAGCAGGACTTGTCGATATCGATGCGGCGATGGGTTCTGATATCGTCATCCTGATGGATGAGGTCAGGACTGACGGCGTAAAGGCTAGAGACATATCGGAATATGCAAAGGATGGAAAGGTCAAGGCTGAACTGGGTGAAGATTCTGGCAGAAAGGGACGTTATTCCGTTTCCTTTACGGTAAACAATATCACCGACAGCGATGTCTATTGTGATTTTGATGCTTCTTTCTTTACTCAGGCCATCATTGACAACGCGTATCTGGGCACTTCGACTGTAGCTCTTCATCCTGAACTCAAATGGATCGTTGACGGCTGCATTTATCCAATCGACAGCAACTATGATTTCAACGATGACAATCTTCTGAATAATTCCGATGCTCAGGTGATACTTGACTATGCTGCAGGCAACATCAGTCAGTTCCACGATATGGAATATGCCGATCTTGACAGTGACGGGAAGATCACTTCCCACGATGCACATCTGCTGCTTAAGAATATCGGCAATACTGCCGTACCTGTTCCTGCAGGAAGCAGTATCGGTGTCACTTTTGAGATAAAGCTCGGCAATGAGATCAAAGCATATGATTTTAATGGCGCCTATGTTGAAGGCTATATCTTCGTCAAACAGAAAGGCGATGACAATGAAGGTGTGAAAGGTATCGATCATTCTATTCCGGTTTTGGGTTACTATGGCGGATGGGATGATTCACCGATGCTCGATTACGGAACTTATCTTGGAGACAAATACAACGAAGAAAGAAAAACATCTTATTTTGATGTAACAGACAAACAGTCCTTCTTCTTCGACCGATACGGTGAAGAAAGCGATGATGAAATCTTTTACTTTGGAGGTAATCCTTTAGGAGGCGATTTTGATGATGGTGTTTATTATCCCGAAAGGAACGCCTTAAGTAACAACAATTTCTTCTCCAATATCTTTTATTCTTTGATCAGAAATGCTGCCGCCCTGCGTGTCACTATTCTCGACAGTGACGGGAATACAGTCTATGAACACGTTGTAAATGATCAAATAGCAGCCTTCTATCATCCGGAATATGCCTGGTGCAATGTGATGGTAAGTGAAAGTCTGCCAGTCAGTACTGACAAACTGAAAGAAGGACACAGCTATCGTATCATTCTGGAAACGGCGCTGGAAACACATCGGGATAAAGACGGTACGATCCACTGGGAAGATGTTCCTGAGACCTGGGATATTCCTTTCGTGGTCGACAGTGAAAGTCCTCAGATAACACAACACAGTATCAGTCAGGAAGATGGCAAGAACATCCTGACCATCTCTGCCAGAGACAACAATTATATCGCCGGAATGGAACTGAAAATTGATGATGAGCGCAGTTTGGAAAAACATGCGACTAAAGATAAAAAGACCGGTGGTGACGAAGAAACGTACAGGATCGATCTTGGCGAGCAGCTGCCAGAAACGATCGACATCAAGATCTCTGATTATGCCGGAAACAAGGTCACTGCCACGGTCACCAGAAACACTAGTCAGGCAGATCAGACTCAGAGCATCATCATGAGCTCCGGATACGAAAAAGAAGTTCTGGGAACAGATATCGAATTGTCTGCTGAACTCTCACCGGAAGATCCTGACGATGTATTTATTTGGCGTTCGGAAGATGACAGTATCGCTAAAGTCGATCAGAATGGAACGGTAACAGGTGTATCAGCAGGAAAGACCAATATCTGGGCAAAATCAGAAAAATACGGTGTCGAGGAAAAATGTGAAGTCGAATTCTTCAGTGTCGATAAAGATCTTGAGATCCTGGTCGAAGATGACGAGATACTGTCCATAAGTTCATTCAATACAGCTGATCTGCCTGATCATACTGACGGCGAGATCCTGACGGAAGCATTCAGCTGTGCTGCATATGCGTCAGATGGTAAACTTTATCTCATATCTGCAGACGGTTCTGCTTTGTACGTAAAAGATGAAGAAGGACTGAAGAGGATCGCCGATCTTGAAGCAGACGGTATCAGAGATATCTGTACAGTTCCATCGGTGAATGGCGATGAACTGATCGCTGTTACGCATGACAGTATCTGTTTCATAAACACTGAGACCGGAGATGTCGACAGAATTATTAAGCCTGATATCGAAAACAGCCTGACAGGTATCACCTGCGGGAAGAGCGATGACAATGGAGATCAGGTGCTGCTGCTGGACGATAAAGGCATCATCTATGATGTCCTGCTTGCTGAAGATGAAAGCGGATATACCTTCACCTGCAAAGCGATCATGAATACCTCTCTGATTGCTGATGAAGGACTGTCACATTCGCTGTATTATGACGGAGGTGAACTGTTCTTAAGCATTACAGAAGACAGAGGATCATATGTCAGCATTTACTATGTTGAAGACATAGAAAGCGATGAAGGCAGAAAGAAAGTCTATAAACTGGGAAGCTTTGAACCGGGTGTGAAGGTATCAGGATTGCATGCTTCTAAAACATCGGATCTTGTCGGATCTAAGGAAGAAGTTGCAGAAGCTTTGGCACCACAATCAACAGTCATCACAAAAGATAAGATCTCTGCCGTGCTGAAGACTGACAGTGAAGATGTAGTATCCCTGGACTTCTATAACAACGAATCTGCGGTACTGACAAACGGAAAATACGAGATCAGATATGATGCTTCCAAACTGAGATATAACGGCATCAGTACAGATGTCGACTATAAGGCGATAAACAACAGCAATGAAGGAAAGATAATCTTCACCTTCGCTGAAAAGACCGGAGAAGCTTCAGGTTCAAAAGTGTTTACGGTCAATTTCATCAGGCTGAATGATAAGAGTTCGGATGTTTATATCGATGAAAAGGAAAACGGAAGACGCGTAGCGATAAGTGATGTCAGTTATGAGTACCACATTCCGAAAAAAGGAGATGGATTACCTGACAGAGATCCGAAGAGAAAGACTTCAACCAGTTACAAGATACCGGTCACAGGTATCGACTGGTGATCAACTGGATAAAGAAACGAAAGAGAAGATGAACTGATGATCTTGTTTTTATTGGAATATCTGGGAACGATCGCATTTGCGATCTCGGGAGCCATGGTCGGCATCCAGAAGAAGATGGATGTCTTCGGTGTAGCCATATTGGGACTGACGACTGCCATGGGAGGCGGTGTCATACGTGATCTTATCCTGGGGCTTACTCCTCCATCGGCTTTTCAGAATCCGATCTTTGCGGTAACGGCTATTTCAGTCGGTATCATCCTGTTCATTCCTTCGGTCCGAAAGGCTTTTGAAAACAAGACAAGATTCTATGAGAACCTGATCCTGTTCATGGATTCGATCGGTCTCGGTCTGTTTACTGTTGCGGGCGTTCAGATCGCTCATCTGAATGTTACTGATAATAACCTGTTCCTGATCACTTTTGTCGGAGTGATCACCGGTGTCGGTGGCGGCATCCTCAGGGATATTTTTGCGGGTGACAAGCCTTATATCTTTGTAAAGCACTTCTATGCCAGCGCTTCGATCATCGGAGCCTGGTGTTGTGCACTGCTCTGGAAATATATCGGTGAAGCTCAGGCGATGATCGTCGGTGCTATCCTGACGGTGGTCCTGAGACTGCTGGCAGCACATTACCGCTGGGAACTGCCGAAGGCTGATTAAAAACATCGGTCACTGACCGATGTAAAGATTTGAGAACATAAGCATACTTCTTGATCAAAGAGTATGTTTTATTTTTTCCTGTTAACTGTCTTTTCGGCAAACAGTGCCAGGGCAAAAGCGACGACATCAAGGATCATGGCCAGGATCAGCGCCGGATCATAGGATGAGAAGAAATCATAGATGTATCCTACAGCAGCGATCGAAAGAGCGTTGCTGGTATTGCCGGCCAGCGAGACGATCGAGTAGGCTTTTTTATAGCTGTCGTTGCCGAAGAGTTCTCTGGTGTGATAGGCACCGAGCACGGCCGTGATCGAAAAGATGGCACCGATCAGGAAGGCTGCCGCAAGAGCCAGTGTATCTGATCCGGCAAAGAACATGAGTACGATGCCCGCAAGTGTTATGACACTCATGACAAACAGAGCTTTGATCGAACCGAGTCTGTCTGCCAGCACTCCGGCGATCAGCTTGAAGACGATGTTGCCGATCATGGAGGCAGAAACAAGTAACGGTCCAATCGTTTCATCGAAATTTTTGCTCAAAGCCAGACCTGGGAAATGCTGAGGCAGAGCCGGTATGAACAGATAGCAGACCGACATCATGGTCAGCAGGATGAATCCTGCTGAAAGATAATTGAAATCAGTCTGAGCAGAAAGATCGTCTTTCTTTTCCCGTTCGATCTTCATTTTTGCGAAAACACCCGGCAGACACAGGATGACTGTCAAGCCGGCCATGACATAGAAACCCATCCGCCAGCCGTATGTGTTTACGACAGCTGAAAGGACAGGTGAGAAGATCGCTCCGGCTACACCGCTGAAGCTGAAGACGAAGCCGGTGATCGTTCCGGTATTCTCTTCAAATGAACAGTTGATGATCGTGGTGAGTACGACCATGAAATATGTTGAAAAGGAAGCTCCGAGGAACAGTCCGCCGATATACAACATGATCAGTCCTGCAGCATTGGCCATCAGGATCAGTGAACATAGAGCTCCGATGATCCCGCAGATGTAGATCTTTCTGAAGTTTTTGTTTGTAGCGAAGGCAGGGATGATGGTGCTGAAGATGGCGCTGGAAAAAGTCATGATCGTATAGAAGACGGCGACACTGCCTCTTTTTTCATTCAGTGAATCAGCGATCGGTGAAAACAGGATGCCAGATGTATTCATGTACAGTCCGATCGAACAGGCTGCTGCCAGACACAGCGCCAGGATCAGAAAGAGATCATTTTTCTTTTTCATGATGGATCTGCCTTTCTTTTAATTAGCCATATTATAGAGAATTAAAAACGGCTCTTCAAGCCGTTATGTCTGTTTATCTTTTGTAAACGCCGATCTTTTTCAGTTCCTCTTTGCGTTTATACATTTCCTCATCAGCACGTATAAAGACACGGTCAAAGCTGTTGTCTTCCTGAGGCCGGTAATCAGCTATGCCTCCGGAAACAACGACCTCATCGTTTCTGATGTTCTCGTCAGCCTGGGCATTGAACTGTGACATCAGAGCTTCTCGGTTTTCATAGTCCTGTCCTTCCAGGATCGCTACGAATTCATCGCCGCCGGTCCTGTAGACAGGAGAATGATCGAAGCAGTCACAGATAATTTTTGAGGCATTGACGAGCAGTCTGTCACCTTCATCATGTCCCAGATTGTCATTGGTATATTTCAGACCGTTAACGTCGAAAGCGACGATCGCAAACGGTCCTTTCGTTCCGTTGGCGATCTCTTTATCGGTCTCTTCTTCTTTCTCCATATAGGCAAGCTTGCTTTTGACATGGGTCAGAGCATCGGTATAAGCCAGTTTGCGGGTCGTAACAAGTTCTGCCAGCTGCTGTTTTTCTCTGTTCAGTGATGCTTCCAGATCTCTTTGGTATTCATCTTTCTCGTTTTCAATAACGAAGGTCCTCAACAGGCAGCTTCCCAGCATATAGGCGATCGAATACAGCGGCAGATAAGGATTGAAATACTGGATGGAAAGAAAGATGACCATAACGATACCGAACAGACCGATCGTCCGATATCTGTTTCTTTCCCCGTCCTGAGTAAGAGTTGATCCCCTTACGGCATAGATCGATGTCAGTAGAAGCAGGATGATCTGTACCACCAGCATGAAGTTCCTGGCAAAGCCGGTATGATAGACGCCTTCTTCATCGAACCAGAACATCACCGGTATAAAGAAGTTGCAAAAAGTAATGACCATTTCAGCCGTAAAGAAGATGATACCGGCATGATGAAGAAAAGCACTGAACTTGTCGTTTTCTTCCAGGTAGGCAACGACATACTGAGTCCATAGCAGGATACCAAGAGCCATGGCGATGAAATAAAGTTCAGTATCGAGATAGAGGGGTGTCTTCAGTTTCAGATAGTCCAGGATTCCCCATAACATATCAGTCACATAATAGGCCATGATACCGAAAAGAAAACGACGGTATGTCTTCTGAACAGGTGTGGCATCAGCTTGTGACCAGTGGAAGAACACATCGTGATTGGTGATAATAAGGATAAGTAAGGCAAGGATGCCGATAAGCGTATAATACATATTCCAAATATTATTATAGTACTGATCACATCTGAAAAATGATTGCTGATATGAGATGATAGAATAAATATATAAAGCAAAACAAAAATGAAAGAAACGATCACATCATTTGAAAACATCACTCTGCGTCTTACAGGCATCAGCGTCTGCATCGAATATGAGATCACGATGAAAGGTGAGGAAGCAAGGGTGGCCAAGTATGGCATCATGTTCAATGGAAGACAGGAACGGAAGACCACAGTCCTGGAAACTTTCTACAGTAAAGAAAGAATGATAAAACTTCTTAATGATTGTGACCTTTTATCCTGGGATGGTTTCAGCGGATACCCCCCGAAAAGAAAAGAGGATAAAGTCGTCGTATACGAACTGAAAGCGATCATAAACGGAAGAACGATATCGGCATCCGGTTCAGAGATAAGGCCTGAGCATTATCAGGAGTTCAACGACGGACTTAATGAGATCATCTTTGAAAACAGAGAAGATATGGAATGATGAATAATTTCTTTTCATGAATCAATTGTCATTATAACTGTGATTTACGTATAAATAATTGAAGAGGAGAACAGAAAAATGGATAAAAGAGTATTGAATGAAGAAGAACTGAAGCTCGTTTCCGGAGGAAAACTGCTGGATGGCTGGGATGATACATTGCTTAATGTTATGAGGCTATACAAAGGCAAATTCGGGGAAGACGGTTATCAGATGGTCAGAGACATGGTCATCGTAGCTGTCAACGACCCGACGTCACCGGTAGCTGCAGAAGATGCTGAAACCATGTATAACTTCATTGACAGTAACTGGGACAGCGTCATTCCATGGGTACTGTCATAAGGAATACATTGAAAAGATGCAGATATGAAAAGTTCAGATCATGATAATCTGAACTTTTTCTTTACTCGGGATAGATGAGATATGGTCTTCTTAGTTCAATGAACTCTTCAAGATCATCTCTCCAGACTTCCTTGATCTGTCTGGCATTCAGACCTTCAGTGATCATCGTGCGCAGTTCATCACTGCCGCTGAGATAGTCGATCCAGTAATGACCGAGATAGTCCTCTGAGCCGAAGAAGGACTCGTCCGGATAGCGTTCATGGAACTGTTCATAGGCTTCGATCAGATATTCAAGATCGATACCGGCTGACAGAATATTTTCCAGGGGAATATCCAGGAGCTGTCTGCCGTAGCAAACTTCATCTTCATACTGAGGATATTGCGCTCCTTCCATACTTGCCGGAACAAATGAATAGTCATATATCTCACAGTCTTCAAAATAAGGACTGCCATAGATCTCAAACGGGTGATCCGTACCTCTTCCGACACTGACTGCGGTGTATTCAAAGAAACAGGTCGAGGCATACAGATAGACGGAACGCATGTCCTTCAGATTCGGTGAAGGACGCATGATCAGCGCACTCTTGGTCTGATGAGTATAGTTCTGGCAGGGGATGACGATCAGATCACAGCTGTCTTTGCCGGTACAGAGCCAGCCCTCGCTGTTGATCATCCGGGCCAGTTCACCCCAGGTCATCCCGTAGACTACCGGTAACGGCAGGACGCCGATATCTGATTGATACTCTTCCTTGAGGATCGGGCCGTCCACATAGAAACCATTGGGATCAGGTCTGTCCAGGATCATGAAAGTCTTGTCATACTGACTGCAGGCTTCCATCAGGCGGTACATCGAAATGTAGTAGGTGTAATAGCGCAGGCCGACATCCTGCATATCGCAGACCAGGATATCGAAACGTTCCATGTCTTCGGCAGATGGATAGAGACTGCCTTCGCTGTACAGCGAAAGGATCGGCACACCTGTTTTCTCATCGACATAATCATCGACATCTGCTCCGGCATCGGCCGTTCCTCTGAAACCGTGTTCCGGTGCAAAGACACAGACCACATCGATACCTTTTTCGAGCAGTACATCCAGGATGTGCGGACCGAATTCCAGTTCATTTCCATAAGCATCCTGGCCGAAAGGCGTCAGATCGTCATGTGCATATCCTTCATTTAGGATGAGATCACCGACGATCCCGGTCTGATTGGTGAACAGAGCCACTCTTTTTCCTTCCAGTAGCGGCAGGTATTCAGTAAAACGTTCATCACCGAGGATGATGCGCTCTTCTTCTGTTTTTTCGATCACAGGATCTTCGATCGGCGGTTCAGGATCTTTCGGGGCACAGCCCGAAACGATCAACACCGTCATGATCAGGGAAAGTACAGTTTTCTTCATCATCTTAATCGTATCATTGTTTCTCTTGAAAGCTGAATTGAATATAATAGTAACAGGGAATCAAGAAGATGGCTGATAAGAAAAGATGTGACCTGCACACTCATTCCAATTTCTCTGACGGGACTTATACTCCGACCGAACTGGTGAAGAAAGCCAAGTCGCTGAATATCTCAGCGCTGGCTTTAACCGATCATAATACGACAGCCGGTCTGAAGGAGTTTATGGAAGCCGGAAAGAAATATGATCTGATCACGGTCCCGGGCTGTGAGTTCTCGACAGAATTCAAAGGCAAGGAAGTCCATATGGTCGGACTGTTTTTCAGTGAGAAATACTGGGCCGAAGTCGATGACTTTCTGGAACTGATGCATCTGGCCAAGCGCAACAGCAATATCCGCATGATCGAGAACCTGCAGAAGAGAGGATATGACGTCAGTTTTGAAGAAGCCATGGCCCTGACTGACGGTTCCGGTTTCAATAGAGCGCATGTGGCGAGACTGTTATTGGCCAAGGGTTATGTCGAAAGCGTCAAACAGGCTTTCGATACATTGTTGAAAGACGGCAACGGTATCTATTCTCCGGCGAGGAAGATCACTTCGATCGCGGCGATCCGTTTCATCAAGACATTCAGGGCAACAGCCATCATGGCTCATCCGCTGCTGAACCTGACTTATAATGAGATGCTGGAATTTCTGCCGGAAGCCAAGGAAGCAGGACTTGATGCGATCGAGACCAGATATACGGAATTCGATGAAGAGATGACCAATACCGCTGAATCGCTCATCAGGAAGTTCGATCTGCTGCCAAGCGGCGGTTCCGATTTCCACGGTGATGCCAAACCGGGCATACACCTCGGTACGGGAAGAGGAAAGCTTTTCGTGCCGTATGAATATTATGAAGATCTCAAGGCACGATCATTTTACGAAGAATGAATGAAAGCCCGGTATGATACCGGGCTTTGATGTATTCAGGATCTGAAGGCTTCGGTGAAGATCTTCGCAAAGCGTTTCGGATCTCCTTTGAAGGCAAAATAGACGTTCCTGTCTTCCTGATAGAAACGGTTGTCGACGATAGTCTGTCCGATCGTAAAACCAGAAAGGGATACTTCGACATTGCACAGTCTGACGTCTTTCAGGACTTTTGGATCGATCAGATAAGCGATACACAGCGGATCATGCAGAGCACATGATCCTTTTACTTCCAGCGGCTGAGCCTGATCATGGACCAGGATCCGCAGGTCGATGAGATCGGCGGCAAATCGGGAAGCCGGCGTATCGATCTTTCTGAGTTCCTTCGATGTTTCTTTTGTGATATAGGCAGTATGGGTGGCATCGAGCGGGACCATTGTGATCTTCGCTCCGCAATGCAGCACTCTCTGGGCAGCTTCAGGATCATCATAGATGTTGAATTCTGCTGAGCTGGAGACATTGGTGATATTGTGGGCACCGCCCATGATCACGATCTCTTCGATATTCTTTACGATGCTCGGATCGATAAGCAGAGCGACAGCCAGATTGGTCAATGGCCCGACCATAACGATCGTCACTTTCTCCTTGCAGTGTTTAAGATAATCAAGATAGAACAGTGATGCCGGCATATCCTCTTCCTTGCGTTTTGCCTTAGGCAGATCGAACAGTTTCGTATGGATATGGACCTTGTTTCCCTGTTCATCATAGGCATCGACGTTCTTGGCACGCTGCAGACGCGGTTTCACCAGATAACTGACGAAGCCGTCTGCACAGCCTTTGTAGACCGGGAAATCGGCTTTGAGCAGTTCCCTGATCCTAAGGGTGTTTTCGTTGGTATACTTCAGCGGCTGATTGCCTTTGACGGTACATACCGCCACCAGGTCGATCTCCTTCCTCAGTTCTGCCAGCATGATCGCGCAGGCATCATCTGAACCGGTATCGACATCCAGGATTACTTTTCTTTTCATGTGTTACCTCTTGATTAAATAATACCGTATTTAGTTTATTTCTTTGGGAAAGTTACTTCATAGTCTGCGACCGGATTGAGTTCATCGTTGTGATCGTCGATATAAAGTTTTCTTTTGAAAGCGATCTTTTCGTGTTTCAGACACAGTTCCAGGAAACACAGAAAGATCCCGATATCGATGTGATTGTAATGGATGAGACCGGCTTCAGGCATCACGCCTTTTTTCACGGGTGAACGGTAGCGGTATACATGAAGGATCGGATCTTCGTATCTGGTGATCCAGGGCTGAGTATTACAGGCGCTGGGTGCGAACCTGACGATGTCAGAGACTCCCTCGATCGTTTCACCCTGCCAGATCTCATCCAGAGATTTTCTGGTCGCTTTGAACATATCCTTGCGGAAACTGTCTTCTGGGACCTTGCATACAGCGATCATGATGACGTATTTCAGATCGTCAAGATCAGGCATATCTTTTTTATTCAGACCGAACCACAGTGTTCCTATATTCAGTGAAGCCAGATACAGATCCAGCTGTTCACCGACATAGCCGATATTCATGAGCCAGTTGCCTTTCTCTTCACTGTAGAGCAGGATGACTTTTTCCTGTCCTCTGGCGCAGCTGGTCTCTTCATTATCAGCTATGCGCATGGCTATCCTGATATCCGGATCCAGTCTTTCAGTTTTGACGAAAAACTCTTCGATCATCCGGTATTCGTCTTCATTGATGTGATGAGTTTCAGAATAGCTGATCCTGGTCCTGTTGTCCCTGAAGAGGTGAAAGGACTTTCTTTTAAAGATCAGCGGATAAAGTGCTTCATTCATTTCGGATCCTCCATCTTCAGTTTCGTTTAATTTAAAATATTATGCAAGAAATAAAAAGAAGTTCTGATCGAACTTCTCATTTTACCAGTCAGAATCCCAGTCTGATCCGCCTGAATCCCAGTCGGAACCGGAATCCCAGTCATAGTCATTGTCATCATCGTCCCAGTCTGAGGAACTGGAAGAGTGACTGCTCCAGTCTTCATAGTAGTAGGAATCTTTGAAATCGGAATAGATCTCATCACCGTTGTAGGAATTGGAGACGAAAGTATTGTCCGGACAGTATTCAACGAAGTCGTCATAGCTGTCATAGTAATACCAGTCATCATCCGTGTAGTAATAAACATCGTCACCCTGGCAGTAATAATAATTATTGTTGTAGAAGTAATAACCGTCATTGCGATGACCCGATCTGAGTCCTAAAATGAATCCGCCGATCAGCAGGACGTACAGAGCGACACAGACGAAGACGAAGAGCACCGGCTTGTCCTTGAAGAAGAAGTGTCTCAGTACGGCCAGCAGGATGATCGGTCCGACGGTAAATAACAGGATGATACCGACCATGCCTGAGAACCATGACGGGAGTAAGACCACGATCGCAGATATGATCGCTGCGATGGCGATCGTAGCCGTCATGACCACAGAAGATCTTTCGCTGCCGTTTCCGGAAGAGCGGCTTGAAGAACGGGAAAGATTGCGGCTTTTCTGATTGAGGATCTCGGATTTCAGTTTCATGTAGATCTCGTTGACCGCATAGGCTTCATCCGTTCCCTGATAGCGAACAGCTCTGCTGCCGTCAGCCTTGTTTTTGTAGACGACGTATTCACTGCCGTCTTTATAGATACCGAAGGCTTTCGGTTCATGGATGTCCTTGCCGATAAAAAAGCGCGTGATACTCTCCGGCGGCAGTTTTCTCGCCATGTACCAGGCCTTGAGTTCCTCGATCGTCTTCGGTGTATCGGAAACGATGCGTTTGAAGTTTTTGTTTACGGCTCCGCAGTTGGGACACTTGTCAGCAGTCTCATCGATGAAGGAACCGCAGTATTCACATTTTACCTGAGGCATATGATCCTCCTTTATATATATTATAGTTTTATTCAGCCAATCAGGTAAGAGCTGATCCTGTTTCAGGTGATAGAATTTAATTAAGATGAAGATAAGATTTGAGAAAGAAACATTCCGTTTCTTTTATAAACAGTTTTCTCTTTTTCCCATCAGGATCCTTGATGATGTACCGGGATCTGATCTTAATTATGATCTTGTCCTGACTTACGGTTATATCGATCATGAAAAAGGATTCTGTTTTGAAGTGCTGGCTTTATGTAAGAGTGAAAGAAACAGATCAGATGATCTGTCTGATGAGATGAGTATCGTCATTCCGGCAGAAAAGGTGAAGGACGAAGAGGCAGAGATCGTTAATGACGATGAGCTGCTGAAGGAAAGATATAAAGACCGGATCAGGATCTTAGAGGAAAACTTTGAAGATAAAAGACTCACAGAGATCAGGGAATTGCCATACCTTGATGATCTGCGGGATGAGATATATATCGATGATGTGGAAGTATATCTGCATAAAAAAGAAATGGATCTTGAGATCTGTCATGTCAGACTGGAAAGTCATGAAGATGGTCGTTTCACCGGCATCCTGCTGGATGAACCTGATCAGGATCTGGGCTGTCACAAAGGAGATACGATCAGTTTTATTTTACAGAAAATATCAGATGGAACCTGGATGGCTCTGGCTGATATGAACAACTGATAAGATATAATTCTGTATGAGAAGATGGGGGTAGATGGAAGATGAAACGTAGAAAGATCACACTGATCATTGCCGTGATAATGCTTATGCTGGCGGGATGTTCAAAGAAGGATGAAAAGACTGACGGTCAGAATGGGACGGTCAGTATCGAAGATGCGGAAGGGATCCCGGCAAGCGAAGATATCTCCGGTGATTACTATCCGATCGCCTGCAGCGACAAAGACGGAACGAAACTGAAACTGGAGGATGAAGTCCTGCATCTTAACAGTGACGGAACAGGAACTTTCCTTTTGAGAGGTGATACTTATAAACTGAACTGGGTACGTAACGGAAGTGATTTTTCCTTTACTGATGAAAGCGGTGATGTCTTTACCGGTAAGTACTATAACGGGATGATCACCGGTACGTATTTCAATGATTATTCCTACACCTTCATCAATGACTATGAACTCTACATCAGCATGCTGAATTCCAATATCGATGTGAATGACATCAGTTCTTCAGGAAGCGGTACGCCTGTAGTAGAAACGGCAACAAGTCCGGCTGTTTACTATACCAAGCAGACTCTGTATGAAGGAACATACGGCATCAAGACTGCCAACGCTCTGGTGCCTTACGGCTGGAGCGCTTCCGTAAGTGTACAATGGGGTCTTTGTTCCGCGATGTATCCGGCTTTTGCGACCGTGAGGATGGTCTCGCCGGACGGCGGAGCGATGATCGAAGTTATGAGTACGATGGGTTATCTGCAGATGGCCAGAAACGGGATCTGGGTCGCGGAAGGCATCTATCTTGATCTGTATAATATTTATCTGAATTACCGCAATGCTCATGACTACAACGATTTTGTCCTGGGACAGCTGGGATATAAGGGAACGATCATGAGTGAGGAGAAGCCTTCATATGAGTTCCAGCTGGAACTTAATGGCGGAGCCAATGCCTACCTTAGCGCCATGAGTTCACCTAATGGAATAGAACCGGCTTCCTGTGAGGGATCATATGAGAAGACCACTTATTTCATTACGGAAGGAAATGCCTATGAAGTGGCGATATCTTCAACTGTCATCATGGCAGAAACAATCAACGGCATGTTTGATACCTATAGCTGGGTCGTTCCTTATACGGCCACTTTCACAGCCTATGACGAATCTGCCTACGGTAAATATCATCAGATCTTCGACAACGTCGTTGCCAACACGAGCTTCTGCGGCGAATTCACCTACGTCGTTCAGCGCAATGCTCAATATATCACTGAGATGATCCATAACTATCTGATGGAGAAAGTCTACACTCCGTCTTCTGGTGATATCAGCGGCTGGGACAGCGAATATGTCGATGAAGGGAACGATAAGTTCATCAATGACTGGTGCGATGTCATCAAGGAACAGAACGAGTATTCGACTGTAAGCGGTGATTCCATCAAGGTACCGACAGCTTACGATACGGTCTATCAGGACGGTGATATGATCTACATGGGTCCTGAAGCTTATGCACCGGAAGGCTGGACCCAGCTGAATAAAAGATAGTGACAGCAGCGATCTAAATGCATATAATAGAACAGTACGACTTTGGTCGTAAGAGGTAAGAATGAAAAAAATCGCTAAAGGAATCAACTTAGCGGCTGTCGGATTACTGATGATCGCTCTGAACATCAATCTCGATCTGGGAGCCATGACCATAAATATCCTGCCGGACTGGCTCGGACTGATCCTGCTGTTTCTGGCTGTGGGACAGTTTGAAGACAAAAAGCACAGATATCTGCTGCTCAAACTGCTGATCATCATTGCCACGATTTATGATATGGCAGCATGGGGACTGAGTTTCGTTCATCACAATTTCGACCTGTTCATCCCGAATATCGTCTATTCGATCGTCCAGATGATCATCTTCTGGTCCGTTACCAGCATCACTATCAGAGTGGCCAGAGAGTCATCCAGCTCCTATGTCGGATCGCTGGTGACGATCCGCGGCATCCAGCTGGTATCACAGATCCTGAACATGGCCATGTCGTTACTGACGGTCTATATCGATGAATGGTTTGCGATGGGCGTTACCGTGACAGGTGTCATCCTGTTACTGGCCGTGATCATCACGATCGTCATCCTCTTCGCTTTCAAAAAAGAATACCGCGAAAAACAAGAAGCATAAAAAAACAATGCCCGGAGAAATCGATCTCCGGGCATTTTAGTTTTTTACTGTTTCATCTGTTCGAAAGCCTGTTCGAAGTCAGCGATCAGATCGTTGACATCTTCACAGCCGACCGAGATACGGATCAGGTTGTTGTAGGCGGTCTTCGGGAACATGAGCGTTACGACATCACCGAGGCTGGTCGCGATCGGCGGGATCTTCGTGGCATCAGCGAATCTGCACATCTCTTCATGGCCGCCTTTCAGGTGGACACAGAGCATGCCGCCGAAGTTGCCGTTGACGAAGATCTTTTCGGCCAGCTTGTGCTGACCATGGCTCTCAAGCCCCGGATAGGTGACGAAGTCTACTTCCGGACGCTGTTCGAACCACTTGGCCAGAGTCATGGCATTCTCTGACTGCTTGTGGACTCTTAACGGCATCGTGCGCACACTGCGCAAAGCCAGCCAGGCGTTGAACGGAGAGATATGAGAACCGAAGTTGTCGTAGTAGTAACGGACTCTGTCGATGTCTTTCTTGCTTCCGGCAACGATACCGCACAGGGCATCGCCGTGTCCGACATAGTATTTGGTACCGGAATGGACGACGATATCAGCACCCCAGTCCAGCGGTCTCATGACACATGGTGACAGGAAAGTATTGTCGACGATAAATTTGCAGCCGTGATCGTGAGCGATCTTGGCGATGGCCGGGATATCAGCCAGCTTGAGCTGCGGATTGGATAAGGCTTCCAGATAGATGACCTTGGTGTTAGGTCTGATCTCTTTTTCGATATTGGAGAGTTCCAGGATCTCAACGCGTGAGGTCTCGATGCCCTTGGCAGGTAAGATGTCCGCAAACATGCTGGAAGTGCACATGAAGGTATCATCTGAGCAGATGACATGATCACCGGCATCAAGATTGGCAAGTAAGGCATTGGAGATGGCAGCCATACCGCAGGCACAGATGACGGCATCTTCCGCATTCTCCAGAGCCATCACCTTCTTTTCGAGGGCGTTGGTCGTCGGATTGGTGGTACGGGAATAGATGTAGAGATCAGGAGCCCACTGTGCTCCCAGTGCCAGCATCTCATCATACTGTTCGGCTGTCTCATAGCCATAGGTCGAAGTTTCGTATATCGGCGTATTCAGAGCTTTGGTGACGGGATCCGGTCCTTCACCGGCTTTCACTGCTCTGGTCTCAAAATGCATCTTGCTGTAATCGGTATCGTATCTGCTGCTCATTAAATTTATTCCTTTCTGCTTGTTTTCAAGCCTTTGTTCAAGGACAATTTATCATAAAACTGCACTCCTTTACAATCTGCTAAGAAAGATCCGTAAAAAAGAGCAGCTAATGCTGCTCCCGAACAGATAAATTAGTGTATTGTCTTTAAGCCAGACCGTTAGGATGGACATAGACATTGACCGTGACAGAGGTACCAGGCATGATGAATTCATAGCTGCCTTCTTCGACGCATTTCACATCTGCACCGCTTACGACGACATCCATATCGGCATCACATACAGTCATCGTGGTGAATCTGACTTTCTGTCCTTTGAAGGCGAAGCGCGGGCAGGATAAGATCATGTCGTCATTGGATCCGCGTTTTATCTGATGGCAATTCAATGCCAGTACAACCGCCAGAGCGATCAGTACGATGCAGGCGATCAGGATGATCTTTGTTTTTTTCATAGTCATTACCTCCTTCAGTAATCAACTGTATAAAACTATGTTTTACGTCACATCAGCAGGCGATCTCGCCTTTATCCATGATGAGTTTTCCGTCAGCCGTGATCGTCGGATCGTTGGTCACGATATCGAAGTGACCGGCTGCTTCCTGTTTTCCGCCCAGACCGAAATTGCGGCCCATACCGATGTGGAAGGTATGGAAGGCTGATTCATCTTCGATATAGGAGACACCTCTGGTCTTTGAGATCCGGTTGAGTCCGATGCCCAGTTCTCCCGGTCTGAACATGTTTTCGGAATTGAAAGATTCGATGTAGTTCAGCAGTTTGTCCGCATCATGGCCTTCACTTTCGGCGCTGATGAGTTTTCCGTCTTCAAAGATGATCTTTACGGTGTTCTCGACCAGTCCGATGTAACCGAATGAGGCATCGAGATATAATACGCCTCTGGTCTTGTTTTCAACAGGAGCGACGAAGACTTCAAATGATGAAGAACCGATCAGGCCTTTGCGGTCTGCCCGTCCGTTGAAGTATCCCGGATTCCTGTCAGTGATATCGAAATACAGGTCTGTGCCTTTCTCGGTCGTGATGTGAACGGTCTTGCATCCTTTCATCGTATTGATGATGCGTCTGGCATCGCGGAAGGTCACTTTCGGATCCATCTCGATGAAATCATTTTCCAGCAGGGATGAACCGTCGGTACATGAAAGCGGCAGCGAAAGGAAACGGGCTCCTTTTCTGACGGCAGTCTTGATGGCGTTGGTCGTGATGAAGGAGAAATCCGTTGCGCCGATGATGACGTTCTCCTTGCAGAAGATGTCAGTCATGTTTTCGATGACATCACCTTTCTGGACGAGCTGTGAATTCAGGATCGTCGTCTTGAGGACGGCATCGGCACCGTAAGCCCAGCGTTCCACGGCTTCCGCTTCACGCAGATGAGTCTCATCGGTGATGAAATGGATGAGCTCGTCTTTCTGAACATTGAGCCAGTCGTGAAGAATGATGGATACGCCTTTTTCAATATTGATCATATCTTGAGAACCTTCTCTATCAAAATGATACAATAATTAGGATGAATAACAAATTAAAACGCAAACTTCCGGAATATGATTTTGATAAGCCGATCAAACTGCTGGAGTACAAGAGCCCGCGCTTCGACATCATCTTCTATTCGGCGATCCTCAGTCTGCTGATGGTCATAATTATGTATCTGATCTTCGTTCATGACGGGGAGTTCAGGATCGACTTCGTTTTATGGAGAGTTCTGATCTGCATACCGCTGCTGATGCTGTCATACTGGTTCAGAGAACTGCTGAATGAATTGAGAGTATATCCGAAGCTGCTGATGAAGAAACACATCTGGACGATCAAGGAACTGATGGAGATGACCGGCAAGGACCGCAAGAGTACCGAGACCATCATGAGCCATGTCTTCGAATCATGTTTCATCGTCGACAAGAGCTGTCTTAAAAAGTAACAGAGATCAAATGTTTTGAAAACATTTTCAGGGATTTGTAAAATATTTGCAAGACATTTTTTTTAGTTCTATAATTGTATAGAAAAGGGGGAATAAATATTATGCTTATCAGATTAATAGGTGTAGCAATCGTCGTAGTCGGTTTAGTGCTGAAATTCGATACGATCGCTACAGTCGTACTGGCTGGTATCGTAACCGGTCTGGTCGGCGGTATGAGCATCATGGATATCCTGACTACTTTAGGAAATTCATTCGTTTCTCAGAGAACTGCGACCTTATTCGTTCTTACATTACCTGCCATCGGTATCTGTGAAAGATATGGTCTGAAGGAAAAGGCAATCGACTTCATTCGCAGTATCAAATCAGCTACCGCCGGTAGAGTCATCATGGTCTATGAAACGATCAGAACTCTCGCTGCTGCTTTCTCTATCAGATTAGGTGGACATCCTCAGTTCGTCCGTCCGGTCGTTGTTCCAATGGCAGAAGGTGCTGCTGTTGCCAAGTATGGTGAGATCAACGCCGAAATGTCAGACGTCATCAGAGGCGGTTCTGCCGGTGCTGAAAACTATGGTAACTTCTTCGCTCAGAACTGCTTCATGGGTTCTTCAGGAACTCTGCTGATCGCCGGCTTCCTGGCTGAGACGCTCGGTTTAGGTGAAACAGGCTCGATCGCGATCGAAGTCGCTAAGTGGTCAATCCCTGTAGCTGTTATTTCAATGATCCTTGGTCTTGTCAGAAGTATCATGATCGACAAACAGCTTGAGAAGATGGCCGGGAAAGGAGGAGACAAATAATGACTGCTGCTCAGATTTTAGGTGAAGTATTCTATAGTATCATTGGTTTAGTTTTCATCCTTGTAGGTGTCAAAGCTTTAAAAGATGAGGGCTGCAGCAAGAAGTATACTACTGCTGCTTTCTGGTTCCTGCTTGCCTTCACATTCATCTGTGGTCCGTGGGTACCTAAATGGTTAGTTGGTGCTGCGATCGTCGTTATGGCATGTCTTACAGCCATCGGCGGTGTCGTACAGTCCAAGAACGATGTACCGGATCCTGCAACTGTCAGAGCTAACGCTGACAAGTTCGGCTACAAGATCTTCATTCCGGCCGGCTGTATCGCTTTCGTTGCAGTCGTCGGTGCAACTTTAGGTTCAAAGGTTCCGGCTTTATCATGGCTGACTGCCAATAACGCCATCGGTCTTTCAGGTGTCGTAGCTCTGATCGCTGCGCTGCTGCTGACCGGTGCTGCTCCTAAGTATGCTGCTGTTGACGGTGCCAGACTGATGGACAACGTTTCTACTACTGGTATCCTGCCTCAGCTGCTGTCTGCCTTAGGCGCTCTGTTCACAGCTGCCGGTGTAGGTGACGCCATTTCTCACTATGTATCAATGGTCGTTCCTGAGAACAACATCCTGATCGCCTGCTTCGTATACTGCTTAGGCATGGCTCTGTTCACCATGATCATGGGTAACGGTTTCGCTGCATTCTCAGTTATCATGGTCGGTGTCGGTGTTCCGTTCCTTATCAATAAGGGTGCAGATCCGATCATCGTCGGTGCATTAGGTCTTACTGCTGCTTACTGTGGTACACTGTGCACTCCGATGGCAGCCAACTTCAACATCGTGCCTGCGGCATTACTTGAGACCAAGTCTAAATATTCTGTAATCAAGTCTCAGGTTCCGTTCGCTGTTGCGATGCTGCTCTGCCACGTCGTTCTGCTTTACGTCCTGGCATTCTAATCAGGAACAGATATGAAAGTATTACTTACTGGCTTTGAGCCTTTTGGCGGCGAGACCATCAATCCTGCCAAAGAAGCAGTTCAGATGGTCAAAGACGAGATCAAAGGTGCTGAGATCGTTAAATGTTACGTGCCTGTAGTGTTTGGTAAGGCAATCGAAACGGTACATGAAGCAATGAAGAAGGAAAATCCTGATGTTGTGTTCTGTATCGGTCAGGCAGGTGGTAGATACGAAATAACTCCTGAGAGAGTTGCGATCAACTGTGATGACGGCCGCATCCCTGATAACGAGGGCAATCAGCCGGTCGATCAGCCGGTCTTCGCTGACGGCAAGAACGCTTACTTCTCTTCACTTCCAATCAAGAAAATGGTCGAATACATGAAGAAGGCCAACGTTCCTGCAGCTGTCTCGAATACAGCCGGAACATATGTGTGCAATCACCTGATGTACGGAGTCCTTTACTACATCGATAAGGAATTCCCGAACACGATCGGCGGTTTCATGCATGTACCGTTCCTGCATGAGCAGGTCATGAACAAGAAAGAGACCGCATCTCTTTCCAAAGATGACGTGGTCAAGGGTATCGAGGCTTCCATCGAAGCGATCGTCGACTCATTAAGCTAGAAGATGATTTAAACAGACAAGATCCTCCTGTATCATACGGGAGGATTTTTCTTTCCTAAAAAGATATAATAACAGTTGTACAAGTTTTGGGGGATTTACAGATGAGTGTAAAGATTATTACCGATTCCGGCAGCGATCTGCCGCATGATGTTGCAGAAAAGGAAGGCATCACTGTCCTGCCGCTGGTCTTCAGGTTCGGGGAAGAAGAATATCTTGACGGCGTGACGATGAGTCCGGCCGAATTCTATAAACGCATGGATGAGGAGGAAGAACTGCCGAAGACTTCCCAGATCTCACCCTATCAGTACGCCGAAGCTTTCAAGAAGGCGACAGAAGACGGAAGTGAAGCAGTCTACATCTCGATCTCTTCGGGAGTATCAGGCTGTTTCCAGAGCGCCACGCTGGCTGCACAGGATTTTGACGGCAGAGTGAAAGTCTATGATGGAAAGCATTTCTGCATCTCTTTGCGCATCCTGGCTGAATATGCCAAGAGACTCGCTGATGAAGGCAAGAGTGCCGATGAGATCGTTGCCTTGCTGGATAAAGCCGAAGAGAAGGTCAGGATCATCGCGGTCTTCAATACACTGGACAATCTCAAGAAGGGCGGACGTATCTCTTCAACGGCAGCTTTCGTCGGCGAAGTACTGTCCATCAAGCCTTACCTGACGATCACTGACGGCAAGGTCAATATCCTGGGTAAAGTAAGAGGCATGAAGAAGGGCTATCAGGCCATGAGAGAATACATCGAAAAGGAAGGCGGCATTGATCTGTCCATGCCTTTTGCGATCGCCTATTCGGGAGCTGACAGTGCCAATATCGACGGTTTCGTGGAAGCGAACCGTGACCTCTATGACAACTGTGAGGATATCCCTCTGTCATATGTCGGAGCGACAGTCGGTACCTATTCCGGTCCGGGAGCGATCGCTATCGCCTATTTTGTGAAATAGAGAGATGAAAAAGATACGCAGACATTTCCGTTTCCACGGTATCGTTCAGGGCGTCGGCTTCCGTTTCACAGCTGCCATGGCAGCTGAACAGCTCGGTCTGACCGGCTGGGTGAAGAACGAATATGACGGCACCGTCAGTATGGAGATACAGGGAACAGAAGAAGAGATAGACAGGGTGATCGATATGATCGAAGCGAGCCGATTCATCAGGATCGAAAGGACAGACGTCATGGATCTGCCTGTCAGAGAGGATGAAAGCAGTTTTTCCTGCGGGTGGTACTGATATGATCAGGTTCTTGTTGTGGGATGTGGACGGAACACTTCTGGATTTCAAAGCGGCACAGAAAGCAGCCCTGCAGAGACTGTTCCCGGTCTTCGGTTTCGGTGAATGTGATGAGGAGATGGTTAAGCGATATTCACTGATCAATGATAAATACTGGCAGAAACTGGAAAGGGGCGAGATCGACAAGCAGCAGTGTCTGGTCGGCCGCTATGAGGAATTCTTTGCGAAAGAAGGTCTTGATCCGAAAAGAGCTGCCGAATTCAATGAGCGTTATCTGAATGCTTTACCGGATACGATCATCTACCGTGATGACAGTCTGGAGATCGTGAGATCGCTTATCGGCAAAGTGAAACAGTATATCGTCTCCAACGGTACGACAGTCGTGCAGAACCGGAAACTGAAGGAATCAGGTTTTGCCGAACTGATGGACGGCGTCTTTCTTTCGGAAGCACTGGGCATCGAAAAACCGGCTCTTGCCTTCTTCGATAAGGTGTTTGAAGAGCTGAAGATCACGGATAAAAGCGAAGTGATGATCGTCGGCGATTCCCTGACCAGTGACATCCAGGGAGGCATCAATGCGGGGATCGTGACCTGCTGGTACAATCCCTTCAGGCATCCCAGACCTGAAGGTTATGTGATCGATCATGAGATCGCTGATCTTCATGAGATATATGATCTGCTTTAACGATACGGAAAGTATCGTTTTTTTGTTATTATTGTAGTAACAGAACAGGAGAAAGATAATGGGGATCGTCGTATTTGGGGCAGTATTCGTTGATATCAAAGGTTATCCGATCGATCAGTTCATCCCTTCGGGAAGAAACGTCGGCCGCGTCATTCAGGTCCACGGCGGTGTGAGCCGCAATGTCGTGGAGGATATCGCCAATCTGGAACTTCGTCCGACCTACGTCAGTGTCGTCGATGATACGGGACTGGGAACGGACGTCATCGAGAAACTGAAGCGTCACAAAGTCAAGACCGATTATATCGTGAGGACTCCTGACGGACTGGGGACCTGGCTCGCCATCTTTGACAACAACGGCGATGTCGTCGCCTCGATCTCCAAGCGTCCTGATCTTACACCGATCAGCGACATCCTCAACGAACACGGAGATGAGATCATCAGCAAGGCTGACAGTGTCGTCGTCGAGATCGATATGGAAGTGGAACTGCTGGATCAGATCTTCGATCTGGCTGAAAGATACCGCCGGCCGATTTTTGCGGTCGTTTCGAACATGTCGATCGCCATGGAGCGAAGAGACCTGCTTTCCCGTGTCTCCTGCATCGTCTGCAATGTTCAGGAAGCCGGACTGCTGTTCTCGGAAGAATACGATAATGTTCCGGTGGAGGAGCTGGAAAAGATCCTGATGGAGAAGGCCATCCTGGCTGACATCAAACGGCTGGTCGTCACACTCGGCGAGAACGGTGCCATCTATGTGGAAAGAGACGGTGAACACGGCTATATCCCGGCGCAGAATGTCGATGTGATCGACACGACCGGTGCCGGTGACGCTTTCTTTGCGGGCGTCGCTGCCGGACTCACTTATCATAAATCACTCAAAGAATCCTGCAATATCGGAACAAGGATGGCTTCGGCCGTCATCGCCACCAAGGAAAGTGTCTGTCCGCGTTTCCAGCCGGCTGAGTTCGGACTTGACAAAAGACCATGATCGAGACTGCTGACCTGATCCTTGATAAGGCCAGGTATTGTGACTGGAAGGACATGTATGAGAATGTCTGGAGCAGGGAAGAAGCAGCCCGCTATATGTACTGGAGAGTGACGGAAAGCGAAGAAGATGCCAGAAGAAGAGCTGAGAGATCAGTCGCTTTTCAGAAAGACCATGATGCTTTCTTCATCTATGAGAAAAGTAGCGGCAGGGCGATCGGTTTTGCCGGCATTAAAAATATCCGGCCTGGAGTCTGTGAAGAGAGCGGCATCTGTCTGGGACCTGATTACACCGGAAAGGGTTATGGGAAACAGGTGCTTCAGGCGCTGATCGATCTGAGCAGAGAAAAGTATCAGGTAACAAGCTTCATCTATAAAGCCAGGCAGGAGAACGCTGTTTCACGCCATCTGGCTGAAAGCAACGGTTTCAGTGAATACGACCGGGAAGAAGCATATGATGAGAGATATGATCAGACTTATACGCTGATCTGTTACGAAAAGAAACTTTCATAAATGAACATCTATATCCGGAAAAAGGAAGATCTGATCAATGCCATCGAAGAATACGGGATCGTACCTTTCTTTTCCAATGAGATCAAAGGCTTCTCCCTGGAAGAGAACTGTGATCCCAAAGTGTATTTCTCTGAACAGCCGGGTCTGTGGGAATGGAAGGGTCCGGTGATCCAGGAGACCAGATGTGCCTATGGGAAGTTCTTCCGCAAAAAGGCTGCATATATAAGCAGGAAATGGTATTACGACTTTGCGAACTACCGCCGGGACGGCTATGATTTTGAAGCCCGGGTCTCGGACGGACTGGTCAACTACAACGAAGAGTTCCTCTACAACATCATCGCTTCAAGACATTCGATCCTTTCCAAGACAGCCAAAGCCATCGGCGGTTATGTGAGACCGCGGGAAAGAGGAAAAGACAGCTGGGAACCGCGCAAGGGTTTTGATACGACGATCACAGCTTTACAGATGAAGGGCTATGTGCTGATCACAGACTTTGACTATGAGACGGACCGCAAAGGTGAATTCTACGGCTGGGGCATTGCCCGCTACGCGACACCGGAAGAATTCTACGGGAAGAGTTTTGCGAAGAACTGTTACAGACGCAGTCCGGAAGAATCGTATCAGCGACTGCTCAGGCAATTAAAAAAGATCAACCCCGAGGCTTCGAAGGATGATCTTATCCGTTTTCTGCAGTGATCACTTTCTGTAGTTTCTGGCGATCTCAAACATCTTTGGATCCACATGGCAATAACCCTGTGGATTTTTTATCAGGTAATCCTGATGATATTCTTCAGCGACCGTGAAGTTCTCAAGAGGAAGCAGTTCCGTGACGATCGGACTCTCGTATTTCTCTGAAAGTTTCTTTAGAGCTTCTTCAATGAGTGTACTGTCAGCTTCATCAGTGTAGTAGATACCGGTACGGTACTGATGTCCGATGTCATGACCCTGGCGATCAGTGATGGTGGGATCGATGATCATAAAGAAGAGATCCAGGATCTCGTTAAGCGAGATCTTGTTTTCATCATAAATGACTTCGACAGTCTCGGAAGCACTGGAACGGTGAGCCTTGAGATCTTCGTAGTGCGGATCGGCGATGTCGCTGTTGGCGTAGCCGACCGTCGTTTCTTTCACGCCGTCGATCAGTGAAAGGAAGTGTTCAACGCCCCAGAAACATCCTCCTGCCAGATAAATCTTTTTCATACCTATATTATAATGTCTGTAAGGACACAAATGAATCTGAATGACCGGAGGTACCTTCATGAACTACAAGACACTGAACGAACAGCTTCTTTCCCTGAGCGAAGCTTCACGAAACTGGATGCCTTTACTGGCGAACGCGAGCGCTCTGATCTACCAGACGATGGAAGGTCTCAACTGGGCCGGCTTTTATCTCGTGAAAGATGATTCGCTCCTGCTGGGACCGTTTCAGGGCAAGACAGCGTGCGTATGCATCCCGAAAGGCAAGGGCGTCTGCGGCAGTGCCTATGAAAAAGATGAGGTACAACGCGTGGAAGATGTCCACAAGTTCCCCGGTCATATCGCCTGTGACAGCGCTTCGAATTCGGAGATCGTCATCCCGATCCATCATCAGGATGAAGTCGTTGCCGTACTGGATATCGACAGTCCGCTCTTCAGCCGCTTTTCAGTTGAAGATGAAGAAGGACTGAAATGCTTCGTCAAGACTCTGGAAGAGATTATCGAATGGTAGAGAAGAAAAATCTGACCTTTCTCTATTCCCTGGTCCAGGGTGCCTACTGGATGTCTTTCTGCTGCATCAACGGCTTTGCGTCAGTCTATCTGCGTTCACTTTCCTATACCAATTTTGAGATCGGGATCATCATCGCCATGGGCTCGCTGTGCGGAGCACTGGCGGGAATGATCCTTTCTTCTTTGATCGACCGCAGGGAAAACATCAGTTCAAAAACTTTTCCGTTGCCGTTGATCGTCATCCAGGGACTGATGTCTCTGATCCTGATCATCCTGGCAAAACGTGATCTGTTAACAGCTGTCATCTATGTCATCTATGCGCTGATCTGTACGGCACTAGGATCATTACTGATAAAGATGTATGTCGATCTCAACCATCAGGGACATGCGGTCGATTATTCGATCTCCAGAGGTGCCGGATCGTTTTCCTATGTGATCATCTCCGTGACCATGGGAAGGCTTTTAAGCAGTTTCTCGGAAAAGACGCTGTTATATGTCGGTATCCTGGTGACCGTCATCGAAATGATCCTGGTCATCATGATCTCGACTTATATTAAAAACGATCATCAGACGATCGAAGGTGAAAACGGCGGTTCTTCGATGATTGAGTTCATCAGAAGAAACAGAGACTACGTCATGATCATCGCCGGTGCGATCCTGATGTTCTATGCACACTGCTTCGTGACCAACTTCATGATCAATGTCGTCTCGGCTCTGGGAGGAAATACCGGAACAGTCGGCTATCTGACCGGTTTCATGGCTGCGGTCGAGATTCCGGTAGCATTGCTTTATTCAAAACTGTTCAGCGATCATCGCAAAGCTTTAAAGATCGCTTCGATATCCATGACCTTCAAGGCTTTGGCGGTAGCCCTGGCTTTCAGCATCCCGCTGCTGTTCATGGCGTTTTTGCTGCAGGCACCGTCCTATGCGCTGTTTGTGACCTGCATCGTTCCTTATACGGAACAAAGTGTCGCCTACGAGGATTCTGCCAAGGCTCAGTCGCTGGCTTTCTCGACGACGACCATCGCCTCCATCATCGCCAGTATCCTGGGCGGCTGGATGCTCGATCTGACCAGTGTCGCCAACTGTCTGTATCTGGCGGCTGCCATCTGTCTGTGCGGCAGTCTGCTGATCGTGTATACACTTAGAAAGCAGGAAAGAAATGGCTGATATACGCATCGAACTTGATGCCCTGATGAAAGAAAGAGGCATCTCTTTAAAGGAACTTTCGGAGAAAGTCGGCATCACCAACATCAATCTGTCACGGCTCAGAAACGGCAAAGTCAGGGCGATCCGCTTTTCGACTTTGAAGAAACTTTGCGAAGTTCTGAAGTGTGAACCGGGAGATATCCTGAAATACGGGGATGATGACTGATTTTCCTGTTTTATCCGGGAAAATATCGGTTATACTATAAACGGAAAATAAGAGAGGTAAGGACATGAATGCGTTAAGAGAAAAACTGAAAAAACAGAAAGTGATCATCGGAATGGTCCATCTGCTCCCGCTTCCGGGTTCACCGAAATATGCGGGCGACATGGATGCGATCTATGAAGCAGGTCTCAAGGACCTGAAGGCTCTGGAAAAGGGTGGAGCCGGTGCTGTCATCATCGAGAACTTCGGTGATGTACCATATGCAGCCGAGAATGAGCTCATCAACAAGATCGCTTTTGCGAAGATGGTCGCACTGCTCAGAAAAGAGACCAAACTGCCGGTCGGTATCAACTATCAGTTCAACGATACGGAAACGGAATGGGCAGTCGCATACTGCTGCGATGTCGACTTCATCAGATGTGAAGTCTTTGCGGAGAACCGTGTCGGTCCTAACGGCATGTTTATCGCTGCCGGTCCGAAGATGATGAGATTGAAGGCTCATTACAACAAGGACATCATGATCCTGGCTGATGCCAACGTCAAACATACATTCGCTCTGGCGGAACAGCCGCTGGATTTCACGATTGAATCGCTGATCGAAGGCGGAGCTGACGGCATCATCGTTACCGGTATCACGACCGGTGTCAATCCGAGCGTTGAAGATGTCAAACTCGTCAACAGTCACGCCAAAGGCCTGCCGGTCTTCTTGGGCAGCGGCATCAATGAGAAGAATGTCAATGAATATCTGCCTTATATCTCCGGAGCGATCGTCGGCAGTTCATTAAAGAAAGACCGCAACGTCAACAATCCGGTCGATATGAAGAACGTGAAGAAATTCATGTCCAAGATCAAATAAGATATGAAAGAAAAAAAGAAGTTCACAAATGAGGTGACCCCTCAAAGTTGGACCTAATTATTCAATTGTAACTTAGACAAGGATTGCTGCCTGTATGCCAAAGGCGACAGTCCTTTTCTTTTTGCGTTTATTCTTTCCGCATTGTAGTAGAGAATGTACTCCTCCATG
>JAFRKA010000030.1 GCA_017432005.1 Erysipelotrichaceae bacterium | reverse complement strand
TGAGAGATAAGGATTATCTAAATGTGCTTCAGATATTGAAACCGTATGGTAAAAACTATGTTTGCATCACTCCGGATAATACAAGAGCTCTATCCGGAAAAGAACTGGCTGAAATCATTCGTCGGGCAGAACCGGAAGAATACGGGATCGTAGAATCATTTGATTCTGTTGATGACGCAATCAGGACCGCATTAAAAACCGAATGTCCGGTCGTCGGATTTGGATCCTTGTATTCAGCGGGAACGATAAGAAAAGAGTTCAGGAAAATGATGAATCAGGAGAGATGAAGGATGGAATACATGAAAGAGTTTATATCTGCCGTTATGGCTGGTATCAGTATCGGCTTAGGCGGATTAGTCTATTTAAGCGTTGAGAATAAAGCCATAGGTGCCGCGCTGTTCACGATAGGCTTGTTCTGTGTCTGCACGTTCGGCTTCAATCTATTTACCGGGAAAGTGTGTTATGCCTTACAGAACGATAAAGAATACTTAAAAAGGCTTCCTATCATCTGGATAGGCAACCTGATTGGAACAGGTCTGCTTGCAATGACTGTTCAGTTTACCAGAATTGCTTCTGCCTTAAATGAAAAGGCCGATTCATTATGTCAGATCAAAATCAACGATCGTTATTCAAGCCTGTTTTTTCTCGGGATCCTATGCAACATTCTGATTTATATCGCGGTCGAGGGATTTAAGAATAATGCGCATGAAACGGGAAAATATCTTTCCCTGTTCTTTGGAGTGATGGTGTTTATTCTTTCCGGAACAGAGCACTGTGTTGCCGATATGTTCTATTTCTGGATGGCGAAGCTCTGGTCACTGAAAACGATCGTATCTCTGATAACGATCACCGCCGGGAATGCTTTCGGCGGGATCTGTATTGCGACATTGCATAAACTGACGAAAAACATTCATGTCTGAAAAAGGAGGATAAGTACTGATATGAAAAACAAGAAACTTATTATTTTGATTGGGGCAGTGTATGTCCTGCTGATGACGATATTCACTTTCAACGATCTGAAGATCGCCCTGTGGATCTATGAACCGGGGACAGCGTATGCAAAAATCTTTGAGTTCCTCGGTACCATTCCGATGCCGATCATGGGTATATTCGCCTGTGTTGCATTCTTGATGGACCTGCATTATGACAAGATGATCAAGAAGATCCTGATGGGATTCCTTATTGCAATGAATCTAAGCTATTTCTTCTTTATCGGAGCATTCTCGATCCGCGATGCGATCCCGTCCATGTTCGTTCCTTTTATCATCATCTATGCAGTGTGGGGCGTTGTATCTTTCTTCATCGCAAGAAAGTATTATGCATCGAACAAAGCAGAGACTTTCAGGAAAGTGGTCAGGGTGCTGCTCGCGACATGCGCGATCGGTGTGATTGGGCTTGATATCATCAAAACAACATTCGGCAGACCGAGATTCTATCTTCTGGATGACCCGATCAGTCAGTTCAAATACTGGTTTGTGATCCAGTCTCATGAGTTCAATTCCTCATTTCCATCCGGTCATGCAGCAAAATCCGCCATGCCGTATGCAATATTTGTCCTGCCATATCTGACGGATCATCTGAAAAGCAACGGCCCAAAAGCCATCACTTTCGTTCTGTGCACGGCTTTTATGTTATGCACGATGCTGGCAAGAATGATGGACGGGATGCATTATGCAACAGATGTACTGACCGGTGCAGTTGTGGTTATCCTGACTTTTTTAATCAGTAAAAATTTGATATTGGATAAGGAATAAGTAAATAGGAGGATGAATAAATATGAAAGATTATTTTGATCTTAAGGGACAGGTGGCAGTCGTTACCGGCTGCTCTACCGGACTTGGAGTGCAGATGGCCAAAGCCCTGGCCAACCAGGGAGCTTCCATCGTAGCGGTAGCCAGGAGACAGAATCTGATCGAGGAAGTTGCGAAGCAGATCAGCGAGGAATATGGTGTAAAGACGCTGGCAGTGGTATGTGATATCACTGATACCGCAGCCGTTGAAAAAGCAGTCGATGAAGTGCTTGAGAAGTTCGGTCGGATCGATATCCTGGTCAATAACGCAGGGACAGGAGCTGTCGCACCGGCGGAAGACATCACCGATGAGCAGTTCTCCCACGAGATGGAAGTAGACCTTTTCGGCACCTTCCGCTTTGCCAGGAGCGTAGCCAAGAAGGCGATGATCCCGGCTGGATACGGCAGAGTCATCAATATCGCTTCCATGTATGGACTGGTCGGCAACAAAATCGCCGGCTCAGCTCCCTATCACGCTGCCAAGGGCGGTGTCGTCAACCTGACCAGGGCATTGGCTGCGGAATGGGGCAAGTATGGCATTACTGTGAACGCGATCTGCCCGGGCTATTTCTATACGCCTTTGACCAAAGAGACGCTGGATTCCGATTTCTTCCAGCAGAATGCGAAGACCATGATCCCGGAGGAGAGATATGGGAATGAGGGAGAGCTGGATACGGCAGCGATCTTCCTGGCCTCCCCGGCTTCATCTTATGTTACAGGTGTAAATCTGCCGGTCGATGGTGGATACACAGCGATGTAATTATATATATCTGTCACAGGAACATACTTAGGTGGATATCCTAAAAAAGTTCGTAAAGACATTTAAGAATGCTTTACAAGATAAGAGAAGAGATCCTTAGGGATATTGCAAATACAGTCATTTATGCTATTATGAAGTTGAACAAGCAATTCTTCTTTTTGAGTCGTATATAACAGGCATAAAAGGGCAGGTGGTTCGCTTTCATCCCCCTAAGGCACCAAAGCAAATTAAGGACTTATTTCATGGAAATAGGTCCTTTTATTTCTAAAAATAAAAAAAAATTAAAAATTTAGAAATAGAATAGTATAATTAAACCAAGGAATACATATATGAAACTAATAGAAGGAATATAATACAGATTATCTATAATTAAATAGAAAAATGACTAAAAGTTATTTCATTAGACATTCAAGCTCATAAAAAAACGCAGATCATCCTGCGTTTAGTTGAATAAGTTGAATGTTAATACTACCAATTTATTCCGTTTTTAAGGTGATATAAGAAATCGTCCAGGGCATCCATTATTCTTAAATGACCAGCGAAACCCCCATCTAAAGAACCTAAATTTTGTTGTTCATAATCTGCATAAAGGGTTAATTTATATGGAAATCCCATTTCTTCTAGAATTTTAGATAAGGTATCCCCAAAGCGAATAGAACCACTTTTTACTAATCTATCTGCTTGTTGATCATAACCATAATATCTAAATTTTTGAATAATAGCATCGATTTCTTCTGTTGTTCCACCAACTACGACTTCTAATTCCTGATCTTTAACACTTTCTTTCATATTGATTCTCCTTTAACACATCTGAATACTTTAAGTATCCTTATATATATATATATACGATAAATATAGCACTTATGGCATTAATATTTCTAGTTATAAGAATAATAAACTAATAGCATAAATAATTGGCCTATAAATAGAGTTTAGCCTTTTCTTAGGATGTCCGAATCTGATCCTAAAAGGAGGCTATTTATAAATGAATAAAGAACAACTTCACAATTACATTTCTGGAAGCACCGGAAACGAGAGCAACATCTGCCAGATATATGCGATCAAAGACGGTAAAACAGTTTATGATGATTGCTGGCACGGGTTTAAGACCTTGGATGCAGTAAACGTCAATTCAGTGACAAAAGGTATTATGGCGCTCCTTGCCGGGATTGTACTGGACAAGGGCTACATCAGGAATCTAGATCAGAAAGTGATGGAATTCTTCCCTGATTACTCTGTAAAACGTGGGGAGAAAACCATATATGATGTTACGATCGGGCATCTGCTTACTATGACAGCTCCGTATAAGGGCAAGTCAGAGCCATGGAAAAAAGTATGTACTTCTCAAGACTGGACTCTTGCTATACTTGATTATTTGGGAGGCCGCAAAGGAATCACGGGTGAGTTCAGGTATGCAACACTTGGCATTCAGATCCTGGCAGGGATAATCGAGAGAGCAACCGGTGAGAAGTGCATAGATTTTGCCAACAGGAATCTGTTTTCACCGTTGCGACTTCCAGAACGCATAATACATGGCGATAGTTCTAAAGAAGATCAGTTTGATTTCTTCATGAACAAAAATCCCAGAAAATATGAGTGGTACTCTGATCCTCAGGGCAGCGTTACCGCGGGCTGGGGATTATGCATGTCGGCAAGAGATATGGCTGTGATCGGAGATCTTGTGCTGTGCAACGGTCTTTATAACGGTAAAAGAATAATTTCCGAAGAGTATTTGAAAGACATGCTGGGACCTCACATAAAGCTTGGTGAGCGATTTGGTTTCATGAACTATGGCTACTTATGGTATAAGCCCTATGATGACAGAGATGTATATGCGGCGATCGGTGACAGCGGAAACATTATCTATGTAAACAAAGAGAAAAATGTATCTGTGGGAATTACGGGGACATTCAAACCAAGGATCTTTGATAGAGTGAATTTTATTGAACAAAAGGTGCTGCCGGCCATTATAACAGGCTGAAAGGGGCAAGGGATTGCTTATGTAGCCCCAATGGCACCAGAGTATTTTTCAAGAATCTATTTCAAGTAAATAGGTTCTTTTTTAGATTTCCCTGATTTTATCTATGAATAACTGTACAGCCGGTGAAAAGACCTGATACTTCTTATAGATCAGATTTCCGGCTGTTTTTATTTCCGGAACAAGGGGTCTGATACAAAGAGAACTGTCTCCTGTCGTGTTGATCAGAGAGTCAAAACAGATGGCATAGCCTAAACCATCTTCGACCATTAAGGATGCGTTATAGATCAGATTGTAGGTGGCGATGATGTTCAAGGAAGAAAGATTCTCGTTTCCGGAAAAATACGGAAGAGAAGCCCTTGAGACGATGATTGGCAGATCTTTCAGATCGCGATACTTTATTTCTTTCTTTTCTGCCAGAGGGCTGTTTTTCGGCATCAGCAGGCCGAAACGATCCTGTGCAGGCAGTGTGATGGACTGGTAAAGGGTATGATCGACTTCCGTAAAGATCAGGGCAAAGTCGATCAAACCGTTGTTTAGTTCATCGATCAGATCCTGGGTGTCACCGCTGGTGATATGAAAGCGGATATCGGGATATTCTTCGGCGAGACTGGCGGCGGCGCGGGAGAGGTAGTGGAAGGAAATGGATTCTCCGGCACCGATCCGTACAGTTCCAGATATGTGGTTTCTGATCGTCGAAACTTCCTCTTTTGTCAACTGCATTAAAGCAACCATCTCCTGTGCCCGTTTGCGAAGCACCATGCCTTCTTCCGTTAAAGTGATCCTGCGGTTTCCTCTTTCAAATAAAGTGACGCCAAGTTCTTCTTCCAGTTCCTTCATCTGTCTTGATAAAGAAGGCTGGGCAACGTGTAATGCTTGCGCTGCAGCGGAGATCGTTCCTTCTCTGACTACCGCCAGATAGTACTGCATCGTCTGGATATCCATCATAATACCTCCTGTTCTTCCTATTCAAATATTACATAGGAAGACATAGAAAACAAGTATTTGATTATAGGAAAAAGGGAAGATAAAATGAGATCGTAAAAGAATGAGGAGAGTATTGAGATGAAAACAGAAGAATTGAAATTGACTCAGGAATGGGATAAAGTATTTGCGAAAAAAGATGAAGTTGACCATAAGAAGGTAACGTTTGCGAATCATTTCGGAATCACGCTGGCTGCCGACCTGTATATGCCAAGAAACGTCGAAGGAAAGCTTCCGGCTGTGGCGGTATCGGGACCTTTCGGTGCCTGCAAGGAACAGTCTTCCGGTCTTTATGCGCAAGAGTTGGCCAAAAGAGGATTCTTAGCGATCGCCTTTGATCCGTCCTTTACCGGTGAATCGGGCGGTTATCCCAGAGCCATGCATTCTCCCGATATCAATGTGGAAGATTTCCAGGCGGCTGTCGATTATCTGTCTTGCAACGAGCTGGTCGATCCGGAAAGGATCGGTATCGTCGGCATATGCGGCTGGGGTGGTATGGCCATTCAGACAGCCTGTTTGGATACCAGGATCAAGGCGACGGTATCTTCAACGATGTATGACATGTCCCGTATTGCCGGCAATGGCTATTTTGATTCCGATGACAGCAAGGAAAGCCGCAAGGCAGCCAGGGAAGCCATCAATAAACAGCGGACTCAGGATTTTAAAAACGGTACTTATCTAAGACAAGGCGGTGTCGTTGACCCGGTTCCGGAGGGTGCTCCTTTCTTCATAGAAGACTACCATGATTATTACAAAACGGCTCGCGGATATCATGAAAGATCACTTAACTCCACTGAAGGATGGAATGCGAGTTCTGGCACATCTTTGATGAATACTAGACTGTTCACCTATGCAGGAGAGATCGATTCCGCTGTCCTGCTGGTACATGGCGAAAAGGCTCATTCCCGCTATATGAGTGAAGATACCTTCAAACTGCTCAAGGGCGATAATAAAGAACTGGTCATCATTCCCGGTGCCGTACATACCGATCTCTATGACGGTGGTGATAAAGACTACATTCCGTTTGACAAGATCGAAAGTTTCTTAAAGATTCATCTCAAATAAAGCGTTATGCTTAGCATTAAAGAAATAAAGGAAAATCTCCTGGATGCCTGCTGTAATGGCGAAGAAATGGAAGCGATCCTTTCATGTATTTCCTCAGGTGACACAAAAAAGGCCACAAAGCTGATCGCATCACTTCGCAAAAGACAGCTTGAGGTTATCCATGAGAGACAACGATACATCGACCGGCTGGATTATCTTGAATATCAGATCGGTAAATAGAAACAAGTGACAATAGAGTTTGACCTCTATTGTCTTATGTTATAAAGAAAGGAACTTATGAAATATAGGATCAACAGAAAAACAGGTGACAGGATAAGTGAAATAGGTATCGGT
The DNA here is from genome assembly GCA_017432005.1 of Erysipelotrichaceae bacterium. Taxonomy (GTDB): domain Bacteria; phylum Bacillota_I; class Bacilli_A; order Erysipelotrichales; family Erysipelotrichaceae; genus Colivicinus. The sequence continues at coordinate 6,922 of JAFRKA010000030.1, read as the reverse complement.
TCTTCCTACATGTACGAAGCGGGAATGAATGAGGCAGTCAAGGCTTTAAGAAGAGCGGTCGAAGGTGGGATCAATTACTTCGATCTGGCAGCCGGACATGGCGATTCCTTTCCCATCTATGGGGAAGCCTTACATGAATACAGGAATCAGATCTTCTATCAGATCCATTTCGGCGCCGATTACACCAAAGGCGATTATGGCTGGTCCTTGGATTTAGAAACAGTAAAGAATTCTGTTGATTGGATGTTGAAACAGCTTAGGACCGATTATATCGACTACGGTTTCATCCACTGCCAGGATGAATTGAGTGATTGGGAAACATTCAAGAAAAAAGGGATCTATGACTATATCCTGGAATTAAAGGAAAAGGGCATCGTAAAACACATCGGCTTGTCATCCCATACACCTTCAGTGATCAATAAGATCCTGGACGAAGCGGATGTAGATATGTTGATGTTTTCGGTAAATCCTGGCTATGACTATGGGGAAGGCGAGTATGCCTATGGCGAAGTGGAGGAAAGAGAAGAGATCTACAGAAGATGTGAAAAAGAAGGCATCGGTATCTCCTGCATGAAACCTTTCTCCGGCGGACAATTACTGGATGAAAAGACCTCGCCTTTTGGTAAAGCTCTTTCCATTTATCAGTGCCTGAAATACATATTGGATAAACCCGGTGTTCTGGTGGCTTTACCAGGAGCCCAAAGTGTCAAGGAAGTCGAAGATTTGCTGGAATACTACAATAAAACAGAAGATGAACTTGATTACTCGATCATTTCTTCCTTTGAACCGATAAGGAATTCCGGCAGATGCGTCTATTGCAACCATTGCAAACCCTGTCCGATGGGAATCGATATCGGTTTAGTAAACAAGTATTATGATCTGGCTCTCTCTGGTGATGAGATGGCTGTTGAACACTATAAGACATTAGAGGTGAATGCTTCCGATTGTATCCAGTGCGGTCATTGTGATTCCAGATGTCCTTTCTTAGTGCATCAGTCTCAAAGGATGCAGGAGATAAGAGAATACATGGAGAAGCACTAGTGAGAAAGATTCTTTGTATTATTCTGGTCCTGTTTATGATGACTGCCTGTTCAGAAGAAGAGACCACTGCAACAGAAATAATATCCGATTCGGAAAGTGACACACAGGAAGAGATTGAAATGAATCTGAAAATGAAAATCAGTGATAACGAAGTTGAGGTGATCTGGGAAGATAACGAAAGCGTTGATGCCTTGAAGCAGCTGGTGAAAGACGAAGCTTTGATCGTAGAGATGTCGATGTATGGCGGTTTTGAACAGGTGGGATCTTTGGGAAACTCACTTCCAAGAAATGATACGCAGACCGTTACGGAAGCCGGGGATATCGTCCTTTATTCAGGCAATCAGATCGTAGTTTTTTATGGTTCCAATTCCTGGGCTTATACGAGACTTGGACATATTGCTGACAAAAATAAGGAAGAACTCACTGAACTGCTGGGAAATGGTGATGTGATTATTGAATTGTCTTCTCGATAATCTAAATTCAACTAAACATCAGAGATCGTGATTAATACTATAGAAATAATAGTATAAGACATAGGTTCGGCTTGTCTCTGTAATGACCCTTAAGGGGCTTACAAAATAATTTTGTAGAAACATTTACGAACGGTTTTCCTGACATGAGAATAGACATGAAGGGATAATTGCAAATACAGTCATTTATGATATTATGAGGTTGAACAAGCGATTCTTCTTTTTGAGTCGTATAAAACAGGCCGGGGTTCGCTTTTGTACCCCCTATGGCACCAGAGATTTTCCAAGAATCTATTTCAAGTAAATAGGTTCTTTTCTTTTTTTATGAAAAACTGATTTTACATTTTCTTTACAAATATAAAAGTTTTTTTCTGTATATTATTGTTGAAAGATGATTTACTGCATTGAAGATGACCGTTCTATCAGAGAACTGATCACATATACATTGAAGATATCCGGATTTGATGCTGAAGGATTTGAGAATGCAAAAGACTTTTTTGATGCGCTTGAGAAGGCAGTTCCTGAGCTTATCCTTCTGGATATCATGCTGGAAGGCAAGGACGGACTTCAGATCCTGAAGGAACTGAAGGAAAACGACAGATTCAAGGATATCCCCGTAATCATGGCTACGGCAAAGACCAGTGAATTCGACAAGGTGATCGGTCTGGATTCCGGAGCCGACGATTATCTTGCCAAGCCGTTTGGTATGATGGAGATGGTTTCAAGAATCAAGGCTGTCCTCAGAAGAAGCAAAAAGGCATCGGTAGATCAGATCATCCGGTATGGAGAAATCGAAATAGACAAGGCGAAGTATTCCGTCAGGATCGGAAACGATCCGATCGATCTGACACCGAAAGAATTCGAACTGCTGCTGTGTCTGGTTGAAAATCCCGGCATCGTGTTTTCCAGAGAACAGCTTCTGGATAAGATCTGGGGTCTGAACTATCTGGGCGAATCAAGAACGATTGATGTCCATATCAATACACTGCGCAATAAACTCGGTTTTCTAGGGAAATACATCATCACGATGCATGGAATCGGCTATTGCCTGAAAGAGGAAGACAATGGCTAGGAAGGTCTTCAAAAGCATTCTTTCTGTTGCGATCCTGGTTCTTCTGGTAACATCTTTTTTTATTGTCAACGAGATGTATCGGAGCTTTACCAATTCACAGTTGGAAGTACTGCATGGCCAGGCAAAGGTCATCGCCTACGGCATCAATAAGGACGGACTGCAGTTTATCGACCAGCTGGACGATGCCGATTACCGTATCACGATCATCAATAAAGAGGGCGATGTCATCTATGACAACATCGACAACGACATCAATACGATGGACAACCACCTTGACAGGGAAGAGGTCATCCAGGCATTCTCGGAAGGCTATGGCAGCAGCATCCGTCAGTCTTCCACACTGATGGAAAGATACATCTACACGGCGATCCTGCTGACTGATGGAAACGTCATCCGTCTTGCCAGCACCTATCCATCCATTTATCATTTTCTGACGCTCATCGCTCAGCCTCTGCTTGTGATCATTTTATTAATCATTTTGATCTCACTGTATAGTGCATATAAACTGGCCAACAGGATCGTCAAGCCTCTCAACGAGATCGATACGGACACGCCTGACCAGGTTCCGTACATTGAAATAAGGCCGATCATGGAAAAGCTCTCGGCACAGAAAAAGATGATCGAACATGACAGGGAAACTCTGAGAAGAAAACGTCAGGAATTCGAGACGATCACCGCAAATATGAACGAAGGCCTGGTCCTATTGAACGATGAAATGATTGTCATCGATATCAACAGGAGCGCACAGGCGATCCTGCAGACGGATGAAGATCTGATCGGCAGAAAGATATCGGAAATAAAGAATTACGACAAGCTGTCTCCTCTGTTTGAAGATGCCTTGCTGGGGCACAGAAGTACGAACAAAGTGAAGATCAACGGAAAAAGATATGATGCCGAGGCAAGTCCGGTGGAAATGGACAAGGAAGTCATAGGCATCGTCCTTTTCCTTTTCGACGATTCTTTCAAGGAAGCCAATGAAGTCATCAGAAAAGAATTCGCTTCCAACGTATCCCATGAACTGAAGACCCCTCTGCAGACGATATCCGGCTATTCCGAACTGCTTAAAAACGGCTTCGTCAGACAGGAGGATCAGGAAGAGTTTGCGGACAAGATCTATCTGGAATCGCAGAGAATGATGAAACTGATTGAAGATGTAATCAAGCTTTCCCACCTCGACAACGATGAACTTCAGATCCGGAAAGAGAAGATTGACCTGAATGAAATCTGTAGCAGTGCAGTGGAAACGATCAGAAAAGACAAGATCGATGATATCGAACTGGTTTATGAAGGGCAGGAGGCGATTGTCTACGGCAACAGGGAACTGATCGAAAGCATCGTCTTCAATCTCTGCGAAAATGCGATCAGGTATAACGTGGAAAACGGGAAAGTGTTCGTAAAGGTCTTCTGTGAAAATGAATCATCTGTCCTGGAAGTAAAAGATACCGGCATCGGCATCGAAAAGAAGGATCACGAACGCATCTTCGAAAGATTCTACCGTGTCGACAAGAGTCGTTCAAAGAATACCGGCGGGACCGGTCTGGGACTTTCCATCGTCAAGCATGCCTGCATCCTGAACAATGCGAAAATCGAACTGGAATCCAAGCCAGGCAAGGGAAGCACATTCAGAGTCGTTTTTCCCAAGGCATGATTTACATATAATTTACAAATAGCTGATATAGAATTAAAACTCATTTTATATGGTAGATCCGGGAGGATCTGCTTATGAGTCAAATAGAAATCATTGAGCATCTGCTGGAACTGACTGCAGGCATCGGCGTTTACCTGATCGCTTTTAAGATGATCAGCGGCAATCTGGAGGCAGTCAGTTCAGACAGGCTGAAGAAAACATTCGCAAAGATCTCCGACAATAAGATCATCGGTCTTTGCATCGGTATCGTTGCGACGGTCCTGATACAGTCTTCCAGTGCCGTTACGGTCATGACGATCGGTTTTGTCAATGCGGGAATACTGTCGTTAAGCCAGGCTGCGACAATCGTTTTCGGTGGCGAGATCGGCACGACGGTCTCCGGACAGATCGTAGCTCTTGGACTTTTCAATGCGAAAACGATCGATCTCAACGTCCTGTTCTCGTCTTTTGCGGGACTGGGGATCGTTCTTTCATCGATCGCCAAGAAAGATAATCTGAAGAAAATTGGAGAGATCATCTCCGGTTTTGGCATTCTGTTCGTTGGCCTGGGACTGATGTCCTCTTCGATGAGATCGTTCTCTCAGCTGGACAGTCTGAAACTTTTCCTTTCTCAGCTGAACAATGTCGTTTTCCTGATGGTCGCAGGCGCCATCATCACGGCGATCATTCAGTCTTCGGCAGCGATGACTTCGATCGCGATCACGATGGTGGCAACGGGACTGATCTCTCTGGAACAGGGCATCTATATCACGTTGGGAGCCAATGTCGGAACCTGCTTCACGGGAGTCATGGCAGCCATGTCGAGCAGCACCAACTCCAAGAGGACTTCTGTGATCCAGCTGATCTTCAATATCGGCGGCGCTGTTTCGGTGCTGCTGCTGGATACACTGATAAAAGCCTTGAGTCCGTCTTCCGTCGGCATCCTGTTTGAAAGGATGTTCCCGGGATCGCCTCATTTCCAGCTGGCCATGTTCCATACGATCTTCAATATCGCATCCGTAATCGTCGTACTTCCTATGACCGACCTGCTTGTTTCGCTTTCCAAGAAAATCATTCCTGACAGCGAACAGGACGAAGAGAGTGAAAGATTCTATTTTATCGATGAGAACATGCTGAAGACACCGGCAATCGCCGTTTCCCAGGTCAAGAAGGAAATCGTAAACATGGCGGATATCGCCATGGTCAATTTCAACGCTTCCATCAGTTCCATCATCAACATGAATACGGACAACAGGAAGACATTCGTCAACAACGAGAAGGAACTGAACTTCCTCAACAAGAGTCTGGTCGAATTCATTGTAAAACTGACAGGTCTCAACAACATCAGCAAGAAGGACTATCTGTATCTCAGTTCGACATATAAGACGATCGCTGATATCGAAAGGATCGGCGATTACAGCGAAAACATCATGGAATATACGGATAAGCTCATTGAATACGATGAGAAGCTTTCCGATGATGCAAAAGCCGAGATTAGAGAGCTGACCGATCTGATCAATCAGCTGTATGATCTGACTATGGATGTCTATGAGAATGGCAACAGGCTCAGTTTCATCAAGTCGATGAAAGTCGAAGATAAGGTCGATGAACTGACAAAGAAGATGGCGGAGAATCATATTTCCAGACTGAGCAGGAATCAGTGTAGTGCCGAAGCAGGTGCTCAGTTCCTGAAACTAGCAAGCGATGTGGAGAGGATCGGCGATCATCTCATCAATATCAACGACAAGAATTATGAAGTGTCTCACTAAAGGAGAAAAACGATGTATAGAATCATTTGGAATCAGATAAACAAGATAGAAAACATCAGCAGAAAACAGAGACAGAGGATATTCATTTCCGCTAATGTCGTTCTGTATATGCTGCTCGGAACACTGTGCTGGTATCTGTTCGGCCTGAAAATATTCGGCAGCGATATCGCATGGTTTATCAGTTTCATCGGATATCCGACGGTACTGCTGGGATTTGCCGGAAGCATCTTTGCGCTGTTTAAACTGGATCAGTGATATAGGTCAGGCAGAATTGGAAATTGACCCTTTGGGTCTGTACAAAAATATTTTGTAGGGACATTTACGAACGCTTTCTGAGCATGAAAAAGTGATATCTGAGTGTATTGAAGCAATATCTCTTTTAAGGTCGTATTAAACAGGCAAAAAGGGGCAAAAAGTTTGCTTTTGTAGCCCCTAAGGCACCATTGATATTTATATCTTAGAACAAACTCGTTTCCTCTCAACGGAACAAAGTAGTTTCTTCTCAAGATTTAAAATAACTAAAAAATTATTTGAACAGATGACTTCGTAAGAGGTCATTTTTTCATTGAGGTAGAAGGGAAGATGCTCGGCTTCGCCTCGCTGGATATATGCATAAATAAAGACTTATTCAGACATAATCCAAAAAATTAAGAAATGACTAGAAATATAGTGAAAGCGAGAGAACGAGCGTAGCGAGTGAGCGAGCATACCATCTTCTCAAATGAGTGGAGAGGAAAATAGTTTACACCAAAGAGAAAAAAAATGATTAGAAGACTTTAAAAACAAAGGATCTATTCGAGTGATGTCGTGAACCCCATTATTTGGACAAGTAATTAAATCAACTCAATAATAAGGCCTGGCTTCTTGCCTGACAAGGGGTCAGACCTTTTAATTTGACCTTGATACGTTTTGTATTGTAATACTCTATGTATTCTTCGATCGC
>JAFRKA010000029.1 GCA_017432005.1 Erysipelotrichaceae bacterium | reverse complement strand
TGCTTCCGGAGTCAGTTTGAACTCATCCTTTTCACACAGTTCCAGTTCAACGACTTTCCCGCCGGCCATCTCAATGATCGCCGCATAGGCCACATAGGCAGGTGTCGGTAATATAACCTCATCACCCTGTTTAAGGATCGTCCTTAAGATGATATCGATGGCTTCTGATCCGCCTACGGTGATGATACAATCGGTATTCGGATCATAGTCAACATTGAAACGCCTTTTATAATAATCACAGACGGCATCTCTGAGTTCCTGCAAGCCCTTGTTTCCGGTATAGAAAGTACGTCCCTTCTCGATCGCATGGATAGCTGCTTCTCTTATATGCCAAGGCGTGATGAAATCAGGTTCACCGACACCTAAAGAGATGACGCCTTTCTTGGTCGCGGCGATATCAAAAAACTTGCGGATGCCGCTGGGCTTCATGTTTCTGATCGTCTGATTAATCTCTTCCTCAAAGATCATAATAACAGTAACCTTTCACCGTCTTCTTTATTGTCATCAAAGCCCATGCCGTTGCGCTTGTATTCCTTCAGCACGAACATCGTCTCTGTTCCGTTGACACCGTCAGTCGGAGCCAGTTTGTGTGCAACGAAGTTGCTGACTTCACGCATCGTCTTGCCTTTGACTTCCATGATGAACTCTGCCTTGCCGGAGATCAGTGAAAGAGATTCCACTTCCGGATATTTGGCGATCCTTTCCGCGATCTTGTCATAACCGGCATTCCGCTCCGGAACACAGTTGACGAAAATGACCGCCTTGGTGATCTCCACATCCGATTTCTCCCAGTTGATGATCGTATGATAACCCGCAATGATGCCGTTCTTCTCCAGATCCTCGATCTTTTCACTCACAGCTGTCTCATCTTCATTGAGCAGTGCCGCAAGATCCTTTACTTCATAGCGGGCATTATTCTCCAGCAGTTTAAGCAGTTCATCCATGATGATACCTCCTGTTTTATCTATTAATTCTAACATCATCACCGCCTTTATACAAAGCTGTTCTTAAGTTAAAATAAAGGTATGAATACCGAAGAAAAACAGGCTTTACGGGAAAACCTTCTGAAAGACGGTTTTGATGCCTATGTCTTCTTTACCCTGTCTGGCAAAGAGACCAATCTGGCTGAAGAACTAAACGGCAAATATGAAGATGTCTACTGCCTAGTTTTAAGAAGAATGATCCACCGTTCGGACCATGGCCGTAAATGGGATGAAGAATCAGTCCTGATCAAAGGCTACGTCTTTATCTACGTACCGAAGAACTACGACATCAGATACGTCCGTTCCGACAACAATCCCTACAAGATCCTGAAATGGCAGATCGAACTGGGCAAACTCTTCGGTGATGACTATCTCTATGCGGAATGGGTATTGAAACAGGACGGCCTGATCGGAGTCTCCAAAGCTGTCAGAGTCAATGAGAAAGTCAAGATCGTCGACGGTCCGCTGGCTGAACTAGAAGGATACATCGTCAAATATTCACCGCGCAACCGCAATTGCCTTGTCGAACTTAACTTCATGAACCGGACGATCAGGACCTGGCTGCCTTTTGAATATACAGACCAGAATTACACTATGGATTAAAAACAGTATTAAATGATTTTTCTCAGCATAAAACCATTAAGAAAACGCACAAAACAGTTTGTTTGTGCGTTTTCTTTACTATTTTTGCCATAGAAAAGTCATAATATACATATTTTGTGACTTTTTTCTAGTATAATTAAGATTGAAAATTCAAAAAGGAGGGCAAAATGAATAATCGCGCCGGTAAAACAATTCAGAATCTGAGCGGAAATACAGCTTATTTTTCATTCTGCCCGCATCCTTTGCCTCCTGTTCCGGATATTGAGATCGATGCCGAGATGCAGCAGCTTCTGATCGAAGCTCATAAAAAGCTGGCTTTACTCAATGCTTTATCTGAACATATCTCCAATATAGATCTGTTCACATCCATGTACGTCAGAAAAGAAGCTCTGGTCTCCTCACAGATCGAAGGAACTCAATGTACACTGGACGATATCCTGAACCCGAATATTGATGAGAATGTGAACGCTGATGTTTCTGATGTCATAAACTACGTTAAGGCGATCAATTATGCAATCGACAGGATGAAAGATCTGCCATTATGCAACAGGCTGATCAAAGAAACACATACCGTCCTGATGAACAACGTCAGAGACGCTGATAAAACACCGGACGAGTTCCGTACATCACAGAACTGGATAGGTGGTGTCGGAAGCACATTGAAAAATGCCAGATACATTCCGCCAAATCCCCAGGATATGATTGAATGCATGAGTGCACTTGAAAAGTATATCAATAATGACGACGGAGCAGATCCTCTGATCAAAGCTGCACTTGTTCACTATCAGTTTGAAACGATCCACCCTTTCCTTGATGGCAATGGACGTATCGGACGTCTGCTGATTACTCTGTTTCTTATTGACAGACATGAAATAATATCGCCTGTTCTGTATCTGTCCTGTTTCCTGAAACTCAACAGGATCGAATACTATGACAGGATGAGTGAGATCAGAAAAACAGGCAATTATGAACAGTGGATCAGATTCTTTCTGCAGGGTGTAAGCGAAACAGCAGATGATGCAACAGAAACGATCAGAAAGCTGAACGACCTGCATCAGAATAACATTTCTAAGTTTATGGATATTCCGAAACGTTCTAAAGAAAATATCCTAAAGCTGTTTAACTATATTGAACGAGAACCAATCATTGAAACAGTCAGAACCGCAATTGCTCTGGATCTGTCCCGAAATGCTACGGCAAAGTATATCGAAATACTGTGTGAAAAGGGTATTCTCAAAAACACAGCTAAATTGGGTAAAGCTCTGGTCTTCTCATATGATGATTATCTGAATATTCTTAGAAAAGATACTTAAAAACGGCATAGTCACACACTCACAAATGACTATGCCGTTTCTATTTTGTCTGTAAATAGAAATATTATGTGGTTTCCTTCTCTTCCTTGTTTTTAAAGACAAAGATCTTGGAGATGAAATAGTTCAGGATTGCCGTGATCGGGATCAGGACCAGCTTGACGATCTTGATATCGATATGCAGCAGATCGACAAAAATAAAGATCGATAAAGTCTCAAAACCTAAAGTAAAGATACGGGCTGAAGCGAATTTCACCAGCTCATTGAAGAAAGAGTTGTTGGTCCTGTCAAAATAGAAATATCTGAACAGGACAAAAGAAATGAAAGTCGAAAGCAGCCAGGCTATGACATTGGCGATACTGCCCATGATACCGAAAGTATCAGCCAGGACGATCGCAAAGATATAGTTGGATACTGTTGATATGAAGCCCAGGAAACAGTAGATCCAGAAGGCTTTCTTCCATTCATAAAGCGGTTTGACGATACGGATCACCGGCAGGGATACGATCCAGTCGAAGATCGCAAACTGCGGTTTATTGTTTACATCATTTGTGTTGATCTCATTCTTTTCCATTACATAATTTCCTTTATCTTCCTTGCCAGTCCGTCAGTCACTGCATAAGGTACGGAACACAACGCGATCCTGATACCTTTGTTGACCTTGATCGTATAGATATGCGAATCAAGCAGTTTCTGATGAACTTCGTCTCTGACTTTATTGTCCTTCATTTTAAGGGTTACAAAGAAGCCGTCAGAGAACTTATAATATTCTAACCCACATTCTTCCGCTTGTCTAATGAAAATGTCCGTTCTTCTCTTCAACATGTCCTTGGCATCACTAAGCTCTTTCTCATATTCTTCACGATATTCATTTAGTACTTTAACTACTGTATGCATGCCCGGGTTGTTGAGATTGGACCAGGTCGAGCGGCAAAGCCTTGAACAAAGGTTCTCATAAAGATCCAGGAATGAAAGATCGTTATGGATGGCGATCATCGCACCTAAACGCTGACCATAGAAGGAGAACGCTTTTGAACAGGATACGGCCATCACGACCAGCAGATCATCAGATATATCATTGAACAGTTCAAAATACTTCTTCGGTTCATTATGTGCATAGTCGATATAGGCGATATCACATAACAGGATGGTCTCTTTATGCAAGCCATTAAGATAATTTATGATCCTTTTCCATTCCTCAAAAGTATAGGCATAACCTAAAGGATTCTCACAGGGACTGTTGGTTACTAAGAATATTTTGGAATCAACGGAAGCGATCTTGCGGAACATGTCATCCAGATCATAGACGTCATATGTCAGCATCCTCAAATTATTTTCAGCAGCGATGACCTTGTAGTTGCCCCAGGCGATATCTGGACAGATGATCGTATCTCCTTCATCAAGACACGTCTTCACGCTCAGATAGATAGCACCTGTTCCTCCGGCTGAAGCCACACAGATGTGATTATTGCTGACTTTTCCTTCCAGGACGAAATCACAGACAGCTTTTCGATAATCATCGTTTCCTGCCGGTGAAGAGGCATAGGCGGCCTTTTGCGCAGCTGTCAGTTCATGATCGGCCTTTTCTACGCACTTATAAGTGAAGAGTTTGCCCTCTTCATCATACAGACATCCGGCTGTCGCATTGATGCCGTCCTTATCGGCTTTAGCCATCTTTACGACCGAAAAGATATTGTCTATATATCTTTCGGTATTCTCATTCTTCTTCAGAAACTTCATTCTCTCATCTCCATATTAATAATCGATACCTTCCAGTACTGCTGTCGCCACTGAATAATTCCGCTCATGGGAGATCGACAGCAGGATCTGATAATTGCGATAGCTGATCTCCGGCTTGCCTTTATCGTTGTTGGTGATATTCAGTTCACTCAAGATTGGAACTTCATAATCACTCAGACACTTGATGATGGCTTCTTTGGCCGCAAAACGTCCGGCCACGAACTGTACGAGTCTTTCTTCTTTATAATCTTTTGATTTCTCGATCTCGGCAGGTGAAAGCACTTTTCTCATGAATGAATCATTCAGTGCTTTTCTTATCCGATCGTTTTCAACGATATCTGTTCCTATGCCTTTCATTTGTACAATCCTTTCAGATCACTGGTACGTTTATTCTTCTTCAGTTCTTCATACACCTGTTTAAGCTGCTGTTCATAACGGTTGGGATTGAAGGATTCAAACAGCTCAAGATCCTTCAGTTCCTCCGGCAGATACTGGATGCGGTGGAAGCAGTCATAACGTTCATACGAATACTGTTCATCCTTGCTCAAGCCGACCGGCGTGAGTCTCAGATAGGCCGGCATATCGACAGCCTTGGTCTCGACGATCTGTTGGGCTTTGTGCAAGGCATCGACTCCCGTCCTTGATTTCGGTGAAAGACACAGATCGATGACCTGGATGCCCAAAGGGATGATGGCTTCCGGGAAACCTACCTCCCTGGCTGACTCCACAGCACTGATCGTTCTGGCCGCCAGCTGGGGATTGGCCAAGCCGATATCCTCATAGGCTATCACCAACAGTCTCCTGGCGATCGAATCGACATCTCTGCTTTGAGCCAGTAAAGACAGATAGTAGAGAGCCGCATTGGGATCGGAACCCCTGATCGATTTCTGAAAAGCTGAAAGCAGATCATAATGACCGTCATCCGAACCGAAACTGCGGTTATTGACGTTGCGGCAGTTCTCGGCGACCGTTTCCCTGTCGATGTGTTTATCCTTACAGATAACGGCTGAGATCTCCAGGATATTGAGTGCCCAGCGGATATCGCCATTGACCGTATCACAGATCAGTTTCACGGCATCATCATCGATCGTATATTCGCCATTGTAGCCTCTTTCACTTTCAAGAGCCTTGTGTATACCTTCCGCAACATCATCGGCTGATAACGGTGTGAATTCATAGAGGTGGCAGCGGGAACGGATGGCCGGATTGATCGAGTGATAAGGATTGGCCGTCGTCGCACCGATCAGGATGATAGAACCGTCTTCCACATGCGGTAAAAGCAGATCCTGTTTGTCTTTATTCAGTCGGTGTACTTCATCACAGATCAGGATGAGCTGACCGGACATCTTTGCTTCTAAGAAGAATGCATCCAGATCTTTCTTGTTGCCGGTGACCGCATTGAATCTCCGGTAAGGTTTTTTCAGCTGATCCGCAATGACTCTGGCCAGAGTGGTCTTGCCCGTACCGGGCGGACCGTAGAAGATACAGGAAAAGATCGTACCGGCTTCGATACACTTTCTAATCACACCGTCTTTACCGACCAGTTTCTTCTGACCCAGGATATCATCCAGAGTCTCAGGTCTCATTCTATATGCCAGAGGTTCTCTCATTTTCTTCCTTGATAAGTCTGATCGCGTTGCTGATATCATCAGTCACGAGATCTGCCTTCTTCATATCTTCTTCACTCAGGATAGCCAGATCAGGTACGACCACATAGCGGCAGCCGCCATTGATGGCAGCCTGCGCACCGTTATGCGCATCTTCAAAGATCAGAGCTTCCTTCTTATCCACATTGAATGCTCTGATCGTCTTTAAAAAGATCTCCGGATCAGGCTTGGTCTTTTCGACATCTTCGACAGAGACGATCTTATCAAAATAATTGATGATCCCGGCATTGGTCAGACACTTCTTCACCACTTCCAGGAAGGAAGACGAAGCGATCGCCATGGATATGCCTTCTTCCTTGCAGAAATCCAGGATCTCTTTCACTCCCGGTCTTAAAGGGATAGCGACATTGTCAACGATGTAACGGACCTTCTTCCAGTAAAGCTCCCAGAACTGCTCCATCGGATAATCGGCACCGTATTCTTCGAGCACTTTTATCTCATAGTTGTCCCAGCTGCCGCCCATCAGGGTCGTCAGGAAATGTTCATCAAAAGCTCTGCCGAGCTCTCTAGAAGTTTCCAGTCCGCACTTTACATACATCTGCCGCTCGGAATCCAGCAGCAGTCCGTCCATGTCAAATACACAAAGTCTGATCATACTTTACTATTATATAACACGGCAAGGACATAAGCCTTGCCGTGTATCAGTTATTATTTGGCAGCGTAAGCAGCTGCGATCTTGGAAGCCACTCTGGCGTTGTTGTAGGCCAGCTGGAGGTTGCTGGCGAGGGAATCACCGCCCGTCAGCTCCTTGATCTTAGCCAGCAGGAACGGTGTCGTAGCCTTGCCGTGGATGCCTTCTTCCTTGGCGATCGTGACAGCCTCATCAATGACTCTGTCGATCACTTCGTGATCCATAGAGTACTCATGCGGGATCGGATTGGCAACGATCATACCGCCGGCCAGACCAAGTTCCCACTTCGTCTTCATGATCTTGGCAACTTCTTCCGCATCCTTGCAGCGGTAGTCGACCTTGAAGCCTGAAGATTCGCAATAGAAAGCTGGGAAGTCTTCCGTCTGATAACCAAGAACAGGTACACCCATCGTTTCAAGATATTCAAGAGTCAGTCCGATATCCAGGATCGATTTGCAGCCGGCTGAAACGACAGCAACGGCTGTATGAGCCAGTTCCTGCAGGTCGGCAGAAATATCCATGGTCTCCTGTGCACCGCGATGTACACCGCCGATACCGCCGGTCGCAAAGACTCTGATGCCTGCCATGTCTGCCAGCATCATCGTGGTCGCAACGGTCGTAGCGGCTGTCTGACCATTGGCCAGATAGACAGCGACATCTCTTCTGGATGCCTTGGCGATGTTGTCAGCCTTGCACATGAGCTCAAGCTCATCGGCATTGAGTCCGACCTTCAGCTTTCCGCCGATGATGGCCATCGTTGCCGGGATCGCACCTTCTGCTCTGATGATCTCTTCGACCTTGTGCGCGAATTCGATGTTCTCCGGATAAGGCATACCGTGTGACAGGATCGTTGATTCCAGGGCCACGATCGGTTTGCCGGCCTTCAGGGCTTCTTGAATTTCGGGTGTTACTGATAAATACTTCTCGTAGTTCATTTCTTCTCCTTTATGATCTCTCTTAATAAATCTATCGACATGTTTTCATTGATCGTATCTTTGCTTCTGATCGCTGCGATACCGGCAGCCAATCCATAGTCCAGCACTTCTTCGATATCCATTCCGTTGACTTCGCCATAGATGATGGCTGCCATCAAGGCATCACCGGCTCCGGAAGCGTTGACCATCTTCTTCTCTTCCTTGAACTTCTTTCTGATCTTCCTGTCCTTATCCATATACAGGATACCTTTTTCCGACATGGATACGGCGATCCGTTTGAGTCCTCTGTTAATAAGCACTCCCGCAGCCTTCTCCACATCTGTATCATCTCTGATCTTCATCCCGGAGAGATTCTCCAGTTCACTGCGGTTAGGCTTGATCAGATCGAAGTCACCGATATACGGCTTGATCTTCAGGGCATAGTTGTCGGAGACCGGATCGATGAAGACCGGTACATGACCTTTGCACAGATGCAGGATCGTCTCGATCACCTCATTGGTCAAGGAAGGATCGATGACCACCAGGCGCGCATTGCGGATGATATTCTTGCGGCTCAGGATGAATTCCGGACTCAAGTTCTCCAGTATCGACATGTCGCAGACTGCCAGATACATGTCGTTATTTTCATCCTGGACCTGAATGAAGAGTCCTGAGGAAGCGTTCTTCACATACAGTGCTTCGGAAATATCGATGCCGTTGTCCCGGCAGTTCTCGGCGATCATCCTTCCATAGCTGTCATCGGAATAAGCTGTGATGAACTTGGCCTTGCCGCCCAGTTTCACATAGTTGCAGATGACATTGCGCATGACACCGCCGACCGCGGTGACGATATCCGCCGGATGGTCGTAATGGGTTCTGATCTTGATCCTGGACTTGCCATAGATATCGACATTGCAGGCACCGATACCGACGATATAATCCTCATCATCTTTGACGATATAACCCTTGCCCAGCAGATAACCCTGTTTCTGCAGCGAGGAGATATGTACCGCTACCGTCGAACGGGAGATGTTGAGGATCTCCGCGATCCGGCTTTGTTCGATGAGCGGATCGGCCTTGATGATTTCCAGTATTTCCTTCTCTTTGTTTGTCATATTGTTTAGCTATATAAGCACATGTTTATTATAGCATATATGTAGTAAAAATAAAGACAATAAGTGATAATAAATATAAAGGAGAAAAAAATATAATGCCTGTATTCAGATGCGTCGTCTGCGGATACGAAGTGGAAGCTGAACAAGCTCCTGAACAGTGTCCTGTCTGCGGTGTAGGTGCAGAAAATTTCGAAGAAGTAAAAGAAGAAGAAAAAGAGTAAACGATTACATTCAATCTGTAATCGATTACATTGATTTCTGCTATTGAAACACCAGAAATAAAGCCTCACAATAAGATTGTACAGAGAGATCTCTGTATGAAAGTGAGGTTTTATTTTATGACACTTATTTACATTGTTCTGTTTATGTATACAGGTATGTTCGTCCTGCTGAAGAGCGATAAAAGCAGACTTACAGACTACGAAAAAAGAGCGATCCTGAAGAAAGGACACCTCGTATTCTAGGAAGCAGCCACCAGGCTGCTTTTTCTGTGCTATGATAAAGCCATGATCGATATAAATGAACTTGATGAACGAAAACTGTGCAAACTGTTCGACCACACTTTCCTGAAAGCCTATGCCACGAAAGCCGATTTTGAAAAACTCTGCAAGGAAGCGAAAGACTACGGCTTCATGATGGTCGCCATCAATCCGGAGCCGGTGTCTTTATGCAAGAAGCTGCTGGAAGGCAGTGACGTCCATGTCGGAGCAGCGATCGGTTTCCCATTAGGACAGAACACGATCGAAACCAAACTCTTTGAAACACAAGATGCGATAAACAACGGTGCCGATGAGATCGACTATGTGATCAATATCGGTAAGGTCAAAGATAAAGATTATGACTATATCCGCAAAGAAATGGAAGCCATGGTATCGCTTTGTCGTAAACATGACGTCCTGATCAAAGTGATCTTCGAAAACTGCTATCTCGAAAAGGAAGAAATAAAAGAAGTGGCTCTGATCGCTAAAGATGTCAGACCTGATTTCATCAAGACCTCGACCGGTTTCGGTACAGGCGGCGCTACTGTTGAAGATGTAAGACTTATGAAAGAGACGGTCGGTGAAGAAGTAAAAGTAAAAGCAGCCGGCGGGATCAGAGACTGGAACACCTGCAAGGCCATGCTTGAAGCCGGAGCCGAAAGGATCGGTACGAGCTCATCGATCAAAATATTACAGGAATACATACAAGACAAGACAGCGTAACGCTGTTTTTGTTTTGATTAAGCGCTATAATTTTGCCAAGAGGACACAGCTATGAAAACAATCTTAACGATTTTATGTCTGATCATCATTGCGGTCATTTTTCTTTTACTGATCGCCGTTATCAGGACCCTGTTCCTGAAACAGAAAACATCTGTCTATCACGGTTCCGATGACATGAAACTATCTCTGGCCTACGCCAAGAAACTGCAGAAGATGGTCAGAGTAAACACAGTATCGGTAAGCGATCATCCTGATCCGGAAAAGTTCCGCAAGCTCCATAAAGTCATGGAAAAACTTTTCCCGAATGTCTTCAAGACCTGTAAAAAGATAGATCTTGACGGAAACCTCATCATGCACTGGAAAGGAAAAGACCGCTCTTTACAGCCTATCGTTCTGACCTCCCATCTGGATGTCGTAGCTGCGGAAGGTGAATGGACCTATCCTCCTTTCTCCGGCACCATCATTGACGATAAGATCTACGGCCGGGGCAGTTTCGATGTCAAGTGCGGCGTATTCTCCTTCTATCAGGCTCTGGAAGAACTGATCAGCGAAGGCTATAAGCCGGCTTGCGATGTATACCTGGCCTCAAGCTGTACGGAAGAGGTCGGCGGAGACGGTGCTCCCAAGATCGCCGAGTGGTTCGTCAAACACAAGATCAGACCGTTCATGCTGTGTGACGAAGGCGGAGCGATCACCGAAGATCCTTTTGTTGGGGTCAAAGGCAATTTCGCCGCCGTCGGTATCTTTGAAAAAGGCTATGGTGATATCAAGATCATCGCCAAAGGCAACGGCGGACATTCCTCCACACCTGGCAAGAATACCCCGATCGCCAGGCTTGCGAAATTCGAAGCCGAGATCGAAAAGAAATCACCGTTCAGAGTGGAATTCACTCCGGCGGTCGATGCGCTCATGGAAACGATGGCTCAATACTGCTCAAACTTCCCGCTCAAAGTCATCCTGCACAATCTCTGGCTGTTCAGACCGATCTTAAAGAAAGTCATGCCGGCGATCTCCTCGCAGGCGGCAGCGATGTTGCAGACGACGATGTGCTTCACGATGCAGAAAGGCTCCAACGGCTACAACGTCATCCCGCAGGAAGCCTATGTCACCGCCAACCTGCGCTTCATTCCTTTTGAAGGCAAGGAAGCCAGCCTCGAGATCGTCAGAAAGATCGCGGCAAAATACGACCTGATCGTCGAAGAGATCAACTGTTCCGATCCGAGCAGCTCGCTCGATCTCAATGGTCCGCAATACAGGATGGTCAAGGAGGCCATCAACAAAGTCTTCCCGGGCGTCGAGATCATTCCTTATGTCGTGACCGGCGGTACCGATTCCCGTTTCTATGACGGCAAGGTCGACGCCTGTGTCCGCTTTGAACCGATCAACACTTCCAAAGATCAGCTCTCCCGCATGCACGGCATCGATGAAAATATCGATATCAACACTTTGCCTCTGGCTGTCGAATACTACAAGGAGATCATCAGGAAACAGGAAGAAAGAAAATGAGATGTGCTGACAGAGAGATCGAGATATATTCTCAAGGAGACGGTGAAGTAAAATCATTAGTCATCTGTAACGGCATGAAAGATGAGGGAAAAGCCATCTTCGCAAGATGTCAGAAACTGGGCTGTCACGATTTTATCCTCGCCCATATCGCCATCGAAGACTGGAACCGTGATCTTTCACCCTGGCCTGCTCCGCCTGTTTTCGGCAAGCAGTCCTTTGCCGGGAAAGCTGATGATCATTTAAAGAAACTGAAAGAAGATATCGTTCCCTTCATCCTTGAACAAACCGATGAAAAGATCTCATCAGTCTATCTTGCCGGTTATTCATTGGCCGGACTATTCGCTTTATACAGTGCCTTCAACTGCGATCTGTTTGACGGGATCGCCTCCGTCTCCGGATCACTGTGGTATCCCGATCTTGATGAATATATCAGGACTCATAAAATAAGTGACAGGATAAAGAAGATCTATTTCTCTTTAGGCGACAAAGAAAACAAAACAAAAAATCCGCTCATGGCGACAGTTGCGGATAAGACGGAAATGATATCGCAACTGCTCAGTGAACGGATCGAAACGATATATGAGATCAATGAAGGTGATCACTTCAAAGATCCTGATCTCAGGGTCGCCAAAGGGATCAGGTGGCTGCTCAGAAATCCAGCGGATCCTGATGCGTGACCTTTCGACCCAGATGATTGGCCCACTTCTCCGGATAGAAAGAAGAATAATGCAGATGTCGGTTACGGCGTAAACGTCTCATTGACGGGATATTGGCCCACAGGAAAGACGGTATGCCGATGACCAGCAGATAGAAAGGTCCCAGGATACATGACTGGATCGAATGACCGTATTCATGGACCAGGATATGCGGATCTTCTACACCCATAAAGATAAACATTCCCAGAGACATCGATGACTTCAGTTTCCAGTGGATGACAAAAGCTTCCCTGAAACGGAAACGCAAGGCTCTGGGATGTTTTATTCTGACATAGAGATAAATCAAAAAACCCAAGATATTCTGTGGAATACCCCAGGTCAATTGTAAGAAATAGAAGATGAATTTATGAAGTTTTGAACTGACTCGGATGTTTGACATAGAAGTCTTCTTTTTCTTTCAGCGTCTTGAGCTGATGATTTTCTTTATCATCCACTAGTTCATAGATGTCCTTGAAGATATTGTCCCAGGAGAAGAACTTCACCGGATCGACATTTAGATAATCACAGGTCTTCTCAGTTCCCAGCGGAACGATCGGATGCGATAAGACTGTCGCCACTCTGACCATGTAGAAGGCATCGATCAAGGTCTGTTTTATGTTCTCCTCGTTCGTGGAATTCTTGGACCAGAACTTGGACGCATTGCGGATATAGGAATCCAGATCATTGATGATCTGATGCAGCTCAAAACGGTACATGTGATTCTCATAGTTGAGGATCGTCTTTTCAGCCTGTTTCTTATATTCTTCACTTACCTCGCCGTATGGCAGTACGCCATTGAAGTATTTCTGAGCTGAATAGAAGCAGCCTCTGACCATACGGTTCAGGACATTGGTATAAAGATTGCCCTGTGCCAAGACCGGATCCGGTTCATTCAGATTGGCTTCCGGATTTAACGGCTGAGGCATGAAGCTTACAGATTTATTGCCTAAAGCCAGCGACAGGAAGTGCGCTCTTAACTGATCGGCAGTGTAGTAATTGAGAAGATCAGCTGCCATCGGCGGCTTGATCTCACCGGATGAGGAAGCCTTCTTGTCTAAAAACAGGATGTGGTGGTTGGCGACCAGTGTCGTCAGCTGCAGCTGTCCGTTCTCCGGATGGATCGTCAGATTGTCTTTGCCCTGTTGAGCCATCCACAGCGGCATTTGCGCAACGCCATAGAAATAGATGTTGTCCTGACCGATAAACTGATAGACCGTCGCATCTTTGTCGCACCAGTATTTCTTCCACTCGTCATCAGACTTGCCCTGTTTCTTCAGATAAGCTCTGGTGAAGGAGATCGGAGCCCATAATGATTCCGGCCAGACCCAGACGGTCAGATCTTCTTCATCTTCCAGCTTCGGTGCCTTGACGCCCCATTCGATATTGCCGGTAAGTCTTAAAGGGACCAAGGTCTTGCCGGTACGGTAACGGATGCCTGCATTGGAAAGGATCGGACAGGCCTTCTCACGCTGTTCCAGCTTGTCAAAAGTGACGACAAAACTGCCCTTGATGTTTTCCAGATCGGAATTGACATGTTCCGGCAGATCTTTTTCGACAGCTTTATACTGATCGAGGAACTTCTCCTGGATGTAGATCACCGGTGCACCCAGTGACTCTTCCATCGTCTCGGAGACGATCCTTCTGACATTCTTCTTCGTCTTGATATCTTCAACATATTCCTTAAGCAGATCGTTGAATTCGGTCAGCTTGAAATACCAGTTGGTGACATCACGCATCTCCGGTGTCTCACCTGACAGCGTCGATTTGGGATCGATGAGCTCTTCCGGCATGTACTGATGACCGAGATCACACTCATCTGCATAACCCTTCTCTGACTGACAGTTCTCGATCGGACATTTACCTACGACCTGACGTCCGTTGAGGAAACATTGATATTTGGGATCATAGAACTGCTTGGTGACGAGTTTCTCCAGCCAGCCGTTCTCATATAACGTCCTGATGAATTCATTGGTCTCTTCCTGATGGACTGCCTTTGTATCACCAAGACCGGAAGCACCGAAAAGATCCAGGGAGATCTCATAGTCCTTGAGCGTTTTCAGCTGTTCAAGATGGTTCTCCATGACATAGTCCTCGATCGTGCCTTTATATCCTTCGTTCTCGACCTTCTTGCGGTAACCTTCAGCGATCGGCGAACCGTAGCAGTCCGTACCGGATACGAAGATGACATTGTCTTTGCCGATGCGGTCACGCAGAAAACGCGCAAAGACATCCGCATGGACATACATACCGCCGACATGGCCGAAATGCAGAGTTTTATTGCCGTAAGGCATACCGCCGGTAATCACCGCACGCTTTGGAAATTCAGGACGTTCCATATCAAAATCCCCCTCAATACTTATCTATTAGTACGATTAAATTATAACCCGTACATCTTTCATTAGGATAGCACGGGTTATCCTGTTTGTGTAAGATGAGAGTATAGCCAGATCCGGCGTACTTTATCATAGGGAATCGTGTATTTGATCTCTCGCGTTATAATCAGCTGATCCTTACTCTTGTTTTACGCAGCCGTTTATGCATGTTGGGACACATATATGTGCACTCGCGTCATGCGACTAATTTGGTTCAAGGCAGGGATTAAGGTGTGATCTGGCTATGGAAAGACACAGGAAAAGGAGGTAAAAATGTGTACGTTGTAGGT